>JALEHU010000009.1 GCA_022770365.1 Blautia sp.
TTTTGAATGTAAAGAATTTTCGAGAATCGTATGTGTTTCACTGTTTAGTTATCAAGGTTTTTGTCTTGCGACAGCTTTTATACTTTATCACATCTTCTTCTCTTTGTCAAGAACTTTTTTAAGTTTTTTTCAAAGTTTCTGATGTGTTTTTTGTTTTCAGCAACTCGTTTACTTTATCATATCTCGAATCACTTGTCAACAACTTTTTTAAGCTTTTTCAAACTTAAAACGGAGAAGGAGGGATTTGAACCCTCGCGCCGCGTTAGCGACCTATACCCTTAGCAGGGGCACCTCTTCGGCCTCTTGAGTACTTCTCCAGACTCCGAACTTCATAATCTCTTATTTATTTCGAATACGCATTTCCACAGCGCATTGATTATTATACTCAAGAAAACCCGTCTTGTCAACGGGTTTTCTGATGTTTTTTTATTTATTTTTTAATTATTTTTGATCTGTTTATAACTATTCGTCCCATCCACCGTTTTCCTGAATTGTTCTTTCAATTCTTCTCTTTACTTCTGCTGCTATTTCCACTGATTTCATATCCTTATATTCTTCATACATAAGGGGTTTAAGAAAATACACCTGTACAGTCAAAGGTTTAATGGATCCTGTATCAAATGATTTATAAGAATCAATCAGTGCTATCGGAACAATCGGACATCTTGACTTCATAGCTGCTTTAAAGCTTCCGCCTTTAAATTCCTGAGGATGATTTCCATTTTTGCTTCTGGTTCCTTCTGCAAAAATAAGATAATTTCTTCCTGCCTTGACTTCTTTTGTTACATTCATAATTACCTGCATAGACTGTCTGATATCTTCTCTGTCAATAATATAAGCTTTCATACAGGCAAAAACCTGTTTCAAAAATGGAACATCCGCAACCTCTTTTTTGGCTACTACAGAAAATGGAACAGGACATACAGCGAGTATCGCCAGTACATCATACAATCCCTGATGATTTGGATAGAACATAAATCCATTCTCTTTTGGTATATTTTCTACACCATGAGCATCAATAATGAGATTCCCCCCTTTATTGGCACGGTCATCAATAAATTTCAAAAGAGAATATCTCTCTTCTTCTGAATAACGGTCCACATGAGACGCATACCAGCAAAGTTTGATCCAGCCATATGGAACGAACAAAAGATTCCGCAATACCATCATAATAATTCTTTTCATTTGATTATCCCCCTACAGAACAGAATCAGCTGAGCTTGCCGGCAATTTTATCCTCATATCCCGGATTCTTTTTTGTGAATGTTTCATATTCTTTAACGTAATTTTTGTACGTATTGGTAGTCATAAATTTGGCATAATCGGCAGCTGCCTGTTTGCGCATATCATCTGTCACTTTTGAAGAAGACAGAATATAATACCTGCCATTTTCTTTATCAGTCATATACGTGCTGACGCAGGGATATGACTGATCATTTTCAAGCTTCATGTCATATGTCACATATACATAAGTATACTGATCATTTTCTGACAAAACATCACACTCTCTAATTTCCACATTTTTAGGATTATGGGCTTTAAAATATTTGATTGTAGCATCTATCTCTTTCTGCAAAGATTCTTCTGTTTCTTTTTTGACCCCGTAGCAGTCTTTTATCTTACTCTGATTCCCGTTTGAATAGGCTTTTATCAGAGATCTGACGACTCCTTCCGGTGATTTATGGCTAACACCGCAGCTCCTTAATCCAAAAATCAGCAGCAGAAAAACAATCAGGACAGCTGCCCCTGTGATGATATATCGTTTGTACCGCATTACATTTTTCATGACTGCTCAGATTCCCCTTTTGTATCTTGTTCAATCATTTCCTTAGGCTGTTCTTCATCCTTTTTCTCACGAACTTTCGCAAAACTTGCTACCTTGACTCCTTCAGAAAGGTTAATCAGTTTCACTCCTGATGTAATTCTTCCAAGAATAGAAATCTCGGAACATGCTATACGAATAATAATACCTTCTGTTGTGATGATCATAATTTCATTTTCTTCACTGACAGCCTTGGTTCCAATGACGTTTCCTGTCTTTTCGGTAATCTTATAGCATTTTACACCTTTACCACCGCGGTTCTGGCATGTAAATTCTCCCATGGAAGTACGTTTGCCCATACCATTTTCTGAAACAACAAGAAGATAGTCTCCCTGGGAATTCAACTGCATTCCCACAACTTCATCTTCATCTTCCAGATTGATTCCACGTACACCCATAGAAACTCTTCCTGTTGTTCTAACATCAGTTTCTTTGAAACGGATGCACATACCATCTCTGGTTACAAGAAGTACATCCTTTTTATTGTCTGTACATTTCACTTCTATCAGTTCATCATCATCCCGAAGTGCAATAGCTGCAAGACCTGTTTTGCGCACATTCGCATATTCCTGGATAGGTGTTTTCTTTACAAGGCCCTTTCTGGTGGCCATCATGAGATATTTTCCCTGTTCAAACTTATTAAGAGCAATAACAGCTGTAATTCTCTCTCCCGGCATAAGCTGAAGAAGATTAATGATTGCTGTTCCTCTGGCTGTTCTTCCTGCTTCAGGTATCTCATATGCTTTGAGGCGGTATACTCTTCCTGTATTTGTAAAGAACATCAGGTAATGATGCGTCGTTGTCATCATAAGTTCTTCAATAAAGTCATCTTCCAGCGTCTGCATACCCTTGATGCCTCTGCCGCCTCTTCCCTGACTTCTGAAATTATCCACTGTCATTCTCTTGATATAACCCAGTCTTGTCATGGCAATGACAGTATTTTCTCTCGGGATCATATCCTCCGTGGTAATATCAGAATCATCATAACCAACAGCGGTTCTTCTGCTGTCACCGTATTTATCAGCAATCTGAAGAATTTCTTCACGGATAACACGAAGAAGAAGATTCCTGTCGGACAAAATCGCTGTTAATTTACGGATTTTTTCCATTAATTCCGCGTATTCCGCTTCCAGTTTTTCTCTTTCCAAACCGGTAAGTGCACGCAGACGCATATCTACAATGGCCTGTGCCTGTACATCCGTCAGTTCAAAGCGATTTATCAATTCTTCTTTTGCAGCCTGAACATTTCTGGAACTTCTTATGATCCGAATAACTTCATCAATATTGTCCAGCGCTTTTAAAAGACCTTCCAATATGTGGGCACGTTCCTGTGCTTTATTCAGATCATATCTGGTTCTTCTGGTGACAACATCTTCCTGATGCTCCAGATAATATTTCAGCATATCAAGAAGGCTCAGCACCTTCGGTTCCAGTCTGCCGCCTCTGGAAACAAGGCACAGCATGATCACACCGAATGTATCCTGAAGCTGGGTATGTTTGTAAAGCTGATTCAGAACAACGTTGGCATTGGCATCCTTTCGCAGATCAATACAGATTCTCATACCTTCTCTGCTGGAATGATCATTCAAATCAGTAATTCCATCGATTTTTTTGTCACGGACAAGCTCGGCAATCTTCTCGATCAGACGGGCTTTGTTTACCAGATAAGGCAGCTCCGTTACAATAATACGTGATTTGCCATTAGGCAGAGTCTCTATATTCGTCACCGCACGGACACGGATTTTGCCCCGCCCTGTACGATATGCCTCTTCAATTCCTCTTGTTCCGAGAATAGTAGCACCCGTAGGGAAATCCGGACCTTTGACAATTTCCAGAATTTCTTCTATAGTTGTCTCTCTCTGTTCTTCTATCGTATTATCAATAATCTTTACAACTGCATTGATCACCTCACGAAGATTATGAGGCGGAATATTGGTTGCCATACCTACGGCAATACCGGAGGTACCGTTTACCAGCAGATTCGGATAACGGGAAGGAAGTACTACCGGCTCCCGTTCTGTTTCATCAAAGTTCGGCTGAAAATCTACAGTATCTTTGTTGATATCTGCAAGCATCTCCATGGAAATCTTACTCAGTCTTGCTTCTGTATATCGCATGGCTGCAGCGCCGTCGCCATCCACAGAACCGAAATTGCCGTGACCGTCTACCAGCGGATATCTGGTAGACCACTCCTGTGCCATATTGACCAGTGCTCCATAAATAGAGCTGTCACCATGAGGATGATATTTACCCATGGTATCACCCACAATACGGGCACATTTACGATGAGGCTTGTCCGGCCCGTTGTTCAGCTCGATCATGGAATAAAGAACCCGGCGCTGAACCGGCTTCAGACCGTCTCTTACGTCCGGCAGAGCCCTTGATGCAATTACACTCATGGCATAGTCTATATAAGAACTTTCCATGGTTTTCTGCAGGTCTACCTCATGAACTTTATCAAAAATATTATCTTCCATTATGCTCTCCCCTTATCCGGATCAGATATCCAGATTTTCTACAAATCTTGCATTCTCTTCAATAAATTCACGTCTCGGTTCAACTTTGTCTCCCATAAGGGTTGTAAATGTCAGGTCAAGTTCTGAAGTAGTGGATTCGTCCATGACAACCTTCAAAAGGATTCGTTTCTCCGGATCCATGGTTGTCTCCCAAAGCTGCTCTGCATCCATCTCTCCAAGACCTTTGTAACGCTGAATCTTATTGTTATTGTCGCGGCCGATCTCACTGAGAATTTTGTTCAGTTCCGCATCATCATAGGCATACCATATTTTTTTGTTTTTCTCAATCTTATAGAGCGGCGGCTGTGCAAGATATACATAACCCTGCTTGATCAGTTCCGGCATGAATCGATACAGGAATGTCAGAAGCAGTGTGGCAATATGCGCACCATCCACATCTGCATCGGTCATAATGATAATTTTATGATAACGGAGCTTCGTAATATCAAAATCTTCATGAATACCGGTTCCAAAAGCCGTGATCATGGCCTTAATCTCATTATTCCCGTAAATCCGGTCAAGACGCGCCTTCTCAACATTAAGAATCTTTCCTCTCAGAGGAAGGATTGCCTGAGTTGCACGGTTTCTTGCAGTTTTGGCGGAACCGCCCGCGGAATCTCCCTCAACGATATAAATTTCACAGTTGGCCGGATCTTTGTCAGAACAATCTGCAAGCTTACCGGGAAGAGCCATGCTGTCCAGTGCTGATTTTCTTCTGGTCAGTTCACGGGCTTTGCGTGCTGCTTCTCTGGCTCTCTGTGCAAGAACCGATTTCTCAACGATCACCTTCGCAACAGAAGGATTCTGTTCCAGGAAAATCTCCAGCTGTCTGCTCACTACATTATCTACCGCACCCCTGGCTTCACTGTTGCCAAGCTTCTGCTTGGTCTGGCCTTCGAACTGCGGTTCCTCAATCTTAACACTGACAATGGCAGTAAGTCCCTCACGGATATCTTCTCCGGTAAGATTAGGTTCACTTTCTCTGAGGAGTTTATTCTTTCTTGCGTAATCGTTAAATGTTTTGGTTATGGCATTGCGAAATCCGATGATATGGGTTCCGCCTTCCGGTGTGTTGATATTATTTACAAAGCCATAGCAGTTCTCCGTATAGGAGTCGTTATGCTGCATGGCAACTTCTACAGAAACACCGTCCTTCTCACCCTCACAGTAGATGATCTCCGGATAAAGAGCTTCCTTGCTCTTATTCAGGTAGGTAACAAATTCCCTGATACCTCCTTCGTAATGAAAAACTTTCTCTCTTTCCATTCCTTCACGGGTATCCTTGAGGCTTATCTTAAGGCCCCTGGTGAGAAAGGCCATTTCACGCAGACGCTGTTTCAGGGTATCGTAATCATATACGGTATCTTCAAATATCTGTTTATCCGGAAGGAATACAACTGTAGTTCCGGTTCTGCCCGGATCACAGGTTCCGCAGACTTCCAGCGGATACATGGTATGTCCCCGCTCATATCTCTGCTTATACTCCTTGCCGTCTTTATATATTATAACTTCCAGCCATTCAGAAAGAGCATTCACAACAGAAGCTCCAACCCCATGGAGTCCGCCGGATACTTTATATCCTCCACCGCCGAATTTGCCGCCTGCATGGAGGATGGTAAATACAACTTCCACTGCCGGTAATCCTGCTTTATGGTTGATCCCTACAGGAATACCGCGCCCGTTATCAATAACGGTTATAGAATTATCAGGATTGATGATCACCTGGATTTCCGTACAAAATCCAGCCAATGCTTCATCTACTGCATTGTCTACAATTTCATACACAAGATGATGAAGTCCACGGCTGGATGTACTTCCAATATACATTCCCGGTCTTTTACGCACGGCTTCCAGCCCCTCCAGAATCTGGATCTGATCGGCGCCGTACTCTGTATTTTCTACGCCCATTTGATTCCTCCTGTTATTTTCCATATATATTGAATAACAAAGCGGCAGATTTTTTAATGATAAAAATATCTGCACGCTATGTATAGACACACTTATACTAATTTATTATAACACAAAAACGCCATGTTTTCCAATAAAAAGTAGGAATTCCTTTTATATTTCTTTCTAAGGAAACAGGACTTTCAGCTGAAAATTGAATACAGTACTTTTCCTGAAAATAAAAATATTGGAGTACTCCCATCTGGAAAGCACTCCAATCATTCAGCTTTTCTGTATCAGATATTGATAAATATCCCTTTTTGTCAAACCACGGTCTTTTGCCACAAGTTTCATGGCTTCTTTTCGCTGGATACCCTGTTTTTCGTAAATATCCATGTGTTCCTCTATGGAAATTTCTTCCCAGGATTTCCTTGCCTCCTGTTCTATTTCATGGCGGCTGAGTCCTTCAATCACAAGTACACACTCACCGAGAGGCTTTTCATTTTCGTAGTAGACAATCAGGTCTTCTATCGTTGTACGAAAAGCGGTTTCATGTTTCTTGGTCAGCTCACGGCACAGAGTCATCCTGCGGTTTCCAAGGGTTTCTTTCAGTTCCTCCAGCGTACGGACAAGTCTGTGAGGCGCTTCATAAAAAATAATCGTTCTTGTCTCACGAGCAAGTTCCTCCAGAATGGCCTTCCGTTCCTTTTTATCCATGGGAAGAAAGGCTTCAAAGGCAAACCGTCTGGTTGGAAGTCCTGACAATGTCAATGCTGTAATGCAGGCGGATGGTCCCGGGAGAGAAGTCACTTCGATACCAGCTTCCACACACATGGCAGCCAGTTCTTCTCCTGGGTCGGAAATACCCGGTGTTCCCGCATCAGTGATAAGTGCAATATTCTGCCCCTGCTGCAGCTTTTCTATGAGAACATACGCCTTGTCAATCTTATTATACTCATGGTAGCTTGTCATAGGCGTTTTAATGTCAAAATGATTCAGAAGTTTGATACTGTTGCGGGTATCCTCTGCCGCGATCAGATCCACTTCTTTCAAAGTTCTCAGAACGCGCAGAGTAATATCCTCCAGATTTCCTATGGGTGTTGCACATAAATATAATTTTCCGCTCATTTACTTCTCCTTCTGCTGCCGGACAACGCAGTCTGTTATACCATTCCGTAAATATCCAGAATAGATTTTGTATATACGCCCGGTTTTTCGTAGACGATCAGCGGCCGTTCCACAGTGATCCTGGAATTTCCTCCTTTTAAGGCTTCTATCAGCACCATATTCGGCTCTCTGTCTATGTATGGATATACGAGCTGCATTCTCTTTGGTTCCAGCTTGTATTTTGTCAGAACATTCATAATTTCCGTAAGCCGGAACGGTCTGTGTACCATATAGAACCTTCCCCTGTCTTTCAGAACCTTTGCTGCCTGGCTTACCACATCTTCCAGAGTACAGAGAACCTCATGGCGGGCGATTGCCTTCGGCATATATGGATTCTGCAGACCATGGGCTCCGATCATATATGGAGGATTGCAGGTAACTACATGAAAAGAAGCCGCCCCAAAAATTTCAGCAGCCTCTTTAATATCTCCCTGCACAATCCCAACATCTGATTCCAGTCTATTATATGCAACACTGCGCTCTGCCATCTGTGCGCATTCCTCCTGGATTTCCAGGCCTGTAAAATGCTCACCTTCTGTCCTGGCGCGAAGCAGAATGGGGATAATGCCGGTACCGGTTCCCATATCCAGTACCGTCTCACCCTTTTTAACCCTGGCAAATCCGGAAAGCAGTACAGCATCCATTCCAAAACAGAATTTTTCGGGATCCTGTATTACAAAAAAGCCGTTCTGCAGATCATCTAAACGCTCGCCCTGTTTTACCAGATCATTTTTCATTTAGTTTGGAGTCTCCTCCCTTATCTTCCAGATTCTTCAGTTCCTTCATTTCCTGCTCGGAAACCTTGATTTTTTTCTTACGCGGACGGAATTTCAGTTCACTTACAGGATATTCCTGGATTTCCTTTTCGTCGTTCACTTCTACAATAACCTTTACTCTCTGGCGCAGGACATTGACACTCTGTACATTGCCCTGAAGACCGTCAGGAAGTGTTACCGTATCTCCAAGTCCCGGAAGTTTCTTATTCAGTTCTTCATAAGTTTCCTGCTCATTCTTCAAACAGCACATCAGCCTTCCGCATACACCGGAAATCTTGGTCTGATTCAGGGACAGGTTCTGTTCCTTTGCCATTTTGATAGAAACCGGAGCAAATTCGGACAGATAAGTATGACAGCAGAGACATCTGCCGCAGATACCAATACCGCCCAGAATCTTGGTCTCATCACGGACACCGATCTGACGAAGTTCAATCCTGGTCTTAAAAATAGCTGCAAGATCCTTTACGAGCTGACGGAAATCAATTCTGCCGTCTGCTGTGAAATAAAACAGCACTTTGTTATTATCAAATGTATATTCCGCATCGATCAGTTTCATCTCCAGGCCATGTTCCCGGATCTTCTTCTGACAGATTTTAAATGCTTCTTTTTCTTTTTTGCGGTTGTTTGCTTCTCTTTCATCATCCTCTTTTGTCGCAACACGGAGTACTTCCTTAAGAGGATGCACGACTTCTTCCTCCGGGATTTCCTTCGGTCCAAGAACAACTCTTCCATATTCCACACCGCGGGCTGTTTCCACGATCACATGGTCGCCGGGTTTCATACTATATCCCTTTGGATTAAAATAATAAATCTTACCTACATTTCGAAATCTTATGCCTACTACTTTTGTCATTTTATTTCTCCCTGATCGTCAGGAACAGAAGCTCCAGAGCAAGCTCAAAATTGACATTTGCCCGCAGACGGACTTTTGTCTTGGTGATCGCTTCCAGGATTTTTTCCAGATTCTCATAAGAACGCTGGCTGGCCTGTTCCTTGATAAAATTAATTTCCTGCTTAAATACCAGATTGTCAATTTCTCTGGTTGCCTTAAACATCAATACATCACGGAACCAGAACTGGAAAATATCCAGATAGTCATTGATGTTATGTTTTTCTTCCGAAAGCTTCTTAATTTCGTCTGCTAACTCGTACACTTCCATTTTGTTCGCATATTTAAGAAGCTTCAGCGCATTCTGCGTCATATTGGAAAATTCTTCGGATGTTGCAGCATCTTTCGCTCTTCCAATACTGCCCTGTGCAAAGGATACATCAATTTCTGCCTGATAATCCGGAACCTGAAGATGTTCCATAAGATACTTCTTCACAAGACTATCATCCACAACTTTCAGGTCCAGACGGACACATCTTGACTGAATCGTCGGAAGCAGCGCATCCGCATTTTGGGTAAGCAGCATAATGACAGCATATTCCGGTGGTTCCTCGATAGTTTTAAGAAGTGCATTCTGAGCCTGCGGTGTCATCATCTCCGCGTCCGGAATAATATAAATCTTATGAGGACTGCAGTACGGCTTGATTGCCACATCATGTATCACCTGCTCGCGAATCTCGTCAATGGTAATGGTTCCGGGCTTCTCATGATTCACCATGATAATATCGGGATGATTCTTTCCAATTGCCTTTTTGCATGATTCACATTTCTGACAGGGTTCTGTACCGCCCTGTTCACACTGGAGCGTCATTGCGAATGTTGTCGCAAGAAGTTTTTTGCCGGAACCTGCTCCTCCTGTAAATATATAAGAATGAGAGACCTTTCCTGTCTGCATTGCATTCTTCAGATGCCTGATAATTTCTTCATGTCCAATAATATTGTTAAAACCAACCATTAAGAATCACCTCACTTGTATTTGTATGATGATTGGGTCAAAAGGTATTTTGACCCATCTGATACACGGATTTCTCCGCACTTCGTGCTCCCGAAATCCTAAAAACATTCGAAATCCGCCCTATTCGGGCTACTTTCTCATGTTTTTGCGGGTCCCAAAGTCATGT
>JALEHU010000012.1 GCA_022770365.1 Blautia sp.
CAGGGCGTGGTAGTAGGCACTGGTGGCAGTCCAGATATTGATCCATGCGGCATTGTGATGACGCAGCAGCTCCGCATATCGCTCCTCAAATGTATATCTCTGTTCTACATCCGCACACAGGGAAAGCCTCCATGACAGAAAATCACAGCAAAGTGCCATATTTTCCTGTCCGTTGCCCTCAATCTGCGCATAAGCGCCTTCCAACCCAATGCGTGCGTCTGTGAATCGGCCCTGCATATATGCAGCCTCCGCCCGCATGATTTTCTCAGCGCCCTGCCCGTGGCCGTCGGTGATCTTGTAGTAGTGCGGCATAGACTCATCCATCTCGACAAGCTCACTTTCCAGCTCGCCCGGAGCGCGGTAGAACATCATCAGCACCGACGGAGAACCAAACGTCCAACCGCCGCTTTTGTGGATGCTGATGGCCCTGCGGGACATCTGCGCGCTGGCACTGCGGTGCAGACGGCTCATGGCGCTGATATCATTGTAGCAGAGGAAACTCAAAATCAGATCGCATTCGCCCAGAAGATTGCCTCGTTCATCGGATGGCATTTCCGGTTGTTCCTCAATAGACGTCAGAAGAAGCGACTTCAGTTCCATCATCTTCGGGATCAGCCGCCAGTTGAACATACAGCGCATCAGCACCAGAATAGCCAGCGGATGTGCTTTCAGAACAGAAACAGGGCACTCGTCGATCATAGCCAGCACCGATTCCGGATGCAGAGACGAGAGCAATATACCGGTGTCCTTTTGTATCACATGCAGCAATGCGTCATAATTTCCGCTCTGCCGGTAGGCCGCCATTGCATGAAGATATTGCCGGTGATCTTCATACCATGCGCCGAAATTCTCACGATATATTATCTGCTTTTCTTTTTCCAACGTCAGGAACGTGCGCTCTGCACATACCTTCATCATGTGATGGAAGCGAAAAGTCACACCGTCCGGTAAACATTTTACAAATGCGTTTTGTGCGGTCAATACAGCGATCAGATTTCCCGCATCAGCATCCCCGGTGACAAAACGCGCCATTTCTACGGTAAACTCATCGGCAAGCCCCATGACTGCAAGAAAAATCCGTTGTTTTTCGGGAAGCGGGTCGATCATGGCGGCGGTGAACATGGTGTAAATGTCAGAATTGCGGTCAGGCAATGCCCCGCGTTCCGAAAGTGTCCGCAGGTTCAGATAGATTGCGGAAAACCATCCCTCGCTGGAATAAAGCAGGCTTTCGATCTGTGCATCGGAAAGATCCATTCCACATCTGTGGGCATAAACGGCAAGCTCCGTGTGGTTTAGCCGCAGCTGCTCCATGCCGATCTGATAGACCCGGCTCCCAAGCCGGACAATTTCCCCGGCGGGCAGGAACCGATCCCGGCTGGCGATGATGAGATGTACATTGCCGGGCAGCCGGTTTGCAAGAGTACAGAAGAAACCGGAAATACGCTTATCTGTCAACAGGTGGAAATCATCAATAAAAATATAGCAGGGATTTTCTCCCGCCAGCTCGTGGCAGAGATCATCTGTCAGCATACTGCTGCCTGCTGCATCGCCGGGACAGGGATAGTCACACAGGAAATCAAGTCCCGCATGCGCAAAAGCGTCCTGCACACTTTTCCAGAAGATCGTGAGATTATCGGCATATACGCTGATGCGGATGACTAATCGTTCCTCTGCTTTTTCGTGTTCTTCTAAATACCAGTTTATTGCCGTTGTTTTTCCGTATCCCATCGGGGCGACAATGGTGGTCATCGCGCAGCGGGAGATTGGCCGCAAACTCTCCTGCAGCCGTTCGGATATGTAAATGGTATTCAGGTTCCATTTTGATTTTGGCATGGTGCATACCTCCGCAAGAATAATCAACAATCTACATTATAGACGAATATACGAATTGTTTCAAGCATTTCCCGGATGCAAAAATCGCTGCAATGCCAATATTTTCAGGCATTGCAGCGATTCTGTTGTTCCTTGGCTGTCAATTATGCAGGAGATTATCAATACTCGCAAAGTCTTCCGTCACCATCAATGTAATATTCATCTGTCGATCCGACGTATATATTATCCTGGCCGTCAAAATACATTACGCTTCCCTCACCGTCATAATAGAAATATGTTTCACCCGGGTCACTCTCTTCCACAAAGTCATACGGGAAATTATCTCCCCTTCCATCTTCTTCATAATACTGATTTTCTTCCGAAACATAATCACCATTTTCATCTCCGGTAGGCTGTGCCTCATAAGCGACGGATTCTGATTCTCTGCAAAAAGCAGCATCTGCATAAAAGCTTCCATATCCATCAATTACAGGTGTAAGCATTAAATCCCCATTTCCGTCCAGGCTCACATCTGCCACATGACTTCCATCTGAAGAATACAGATTTAATGCAGTCGTTCCGGAAGTCTTAAACGTACCGCTGTCAAAAAGATACCCTCCACTGCCGTCTTCATTTAAAGCATTGTAAATTTCCCAGGTTCCATCGCCATTGAGACGAATACTTTCCGCATTCAGATCCCCATACTGGTACCAGGTATCAAAATAGGCAATAAACATTTCCAGGCTTTTTCCTTCGGCACTTGGATCATAATCTATTTCCTCAGTCGTTTCGTCAGTCTGGAGCTTTAAAACCTCTGTGAGAGTAATGGAATTCACTGCGTTCTGGTACTCCTCTTCCATGTCCTCTGCAAAATCCGCATCCATTTTGAATGCGTACACATAGGTATTGGTGTCCGTCTGGAAAAAGATCATTTTCCACTGGCAGGTATCTTCATTTTCACCAGTCGTAAACGTAATATCATAAGCCGGATAGGTGAGCTTCTCAGAAAGACTTTGATTATTGCTTTCCTCATAATCCTTTATTTCGCTTTCGCTTACCATTTCGGCGAACTCTTTCCTGAATTCTTCTCTGGTTTCGTCTGCATCCCAATCTATCAACGCACTGCAGTTCACGATTACCAAAATTCCATCCTCTGTCATGTCCGAATAAAAATAACCGCCATTCCAGGAGGAATTATTGTACAACGGTTTTAAATCTGTGTACTGTTCATCAGTTGTCAGAATATAGGTGGGATTTTGTGATTCTTCCTCCTGCTCCTCCTCGATTGTTTCCCCATCTTCTTCCATTCTTGTAAAGGCAGTGCCCTCATCATTTCCCATATGAATGCTGTTCTCAGAATCCTGATATATGCCCTCTAACCATATACCAATCCTGTTATACATGTCATAACGGCCATTTCCATCTCCATATTCATCCACATATACCAGATATCCCTGGAAATCCTCAGTTTCCTCTAAGTGATATACAAAGAGGCCGTCTTCTGTTATGGTAAGTGTTTCTTCTTCCTTGGAATCTGCATTTTCCCAGAAACCAGCTATTTTTGAAAAATCTGCTGTTTCCGTCTGACTTTCTGTATCCTGTGCCAGCACTGGCTGAACAGTGGCAACGGACATCGATGCCGCACTTAATGCTAAAGCCATGGTCACTGCTAATGCTTTTTTCTTCATATCAATTCTCCTTTTCAGTATAATATTTTACGATTTCAGCCAAATCAACCGCATTTATATTATATAATGAATCATAAAAAGCAACTATTAACGAAAGGTTAATTTCTGTGCCATCTAGAGCAGCTCCGGCTCAGTGAAGCGTACTCCGTTTCCTTTTCTTCATATTTACTATAACATAGCGATTATAGAAGATGTGGCGGCTCCACCACGCCCAGTATTCTTCCAGTGTGTCATAGGGATAAAATCCGCCGGAGTAGATATCAGTGATCCCATATTTCTGTTGGAAGTCTGAAAAATATCGTTCAAAATGCTCTCCGCATGGACCCGAAGCTTATGTGCTTCCCGGATTTTTCCGGCTTTTCAAATTCTCCTCTTGCCATCCGTTCTGTTTCCATATAATATGAATGAAGAATAATTTGTCTTTTTAAGGAGTGTCTGTTATGAATCTGATCCCGTTTCTCATTATCTGTCCCCTGACTTTTCTGGCCGGACTGGTGGATGCCATCGGCGGCGGAGGCGGCCTTATCTCCCTTCCGGCCTTTTTACTGGCCGGCCTTCCGCCCCATGCTGCCATCGCCACAAACAAACTTTCTTCCTCTGTGGGAACAACGGTTTCCACTGTTCGGTACTGTAAAAACGGCTTTTTTAACCGGGTTCTGGCAATTCCCGGCATTTTGCTGGCTCTGTGCGGCTCTTTTCTGGGTGCACGGCTTCTGCTTCACACCGATGATGCCGTGCTGAAAAAAATGATGATGATTATTCTTCCGGTGGTAGCAGTGATCGTCCTTCTGGACAAAAAAGAGCCGGAATATGATCACTCATTTCCGACTTCTAAACGTATGATAATTGTATGTATCAGTGCTTTTATAATCGGTCTTTACGATGGCTTTTACGGGCCCGGCACCGGTACCTTCCTACTGCTTGCCCTTACCCGTCTGGCTCATATGGATGTCCGCACAGCTTCCGGCAATGTCAAGCTAATCAATCTCTCCTCCAATGCCGCTGCCCTGGCCACGCTGCTTTTCAGCGGATACATAAACGCCGCCTACGGTCTGGCCGGTGCCGTTTTCTGCCTGGCAGGCCACTATCTCGGTTCCGGTCTGGTCATCAAGAACGGAAGCCGCATTGTGCGGCCCGTTATTATCCTGGTGCTGATTCTGTTATTTATCAAAGTGATATCCGGGAACTGACCCATCCGGAAAACTGATGTTTTTTCGTTGGAGATTTTTCTTTGATATCATATAATAAAAGAAGGGCTGACCGCTTCTCATGAAAGCATCAGTCCTTCTTCTTTTATTGGTCATATTTGATATTCTGATTCTTTAAAAGTTATTTTGTCGTCTCTGCACAGGGTTTTACCATGTCAGTTCCAGATACAGATCTTTGTACTGTTTTGCAGAATTATCCCAGGAAAGATTCTTATCCATATCTCTCTGAACCATTTCATCCCAGCACCAGCGGTTGGTGAAATATAATGTCTTTGCACGGTTGATGGCATCCAGCAGCCAGCCAGCATCGTATTTGTCAAATGTAAATCCGTTTCCGCCATTCGTGTACATGTTATACGGCTCTACGGTATCTTTCAGGCCGCCGGTTTCGCGAACGATCGGAATAGTACCATAATGCATGGCGATCAGCTGTGTCAGTCCGCAGGGTTCAAACTGTGACGGAACTAACAAGGCGTCTGCTCCTGCATAGATTTTGTGTGCTCTTGTCTCATCATACATGATATTGGAGCATACATTGCCTTTATATGCATTTTCATAATAGCGGAAGGAATTCTCATAAATATCATCGCCTGTACCAAGTACCACGATCTGTGTATGCTCATCCATAATATACGGAATAATTGCATTAACAAGATCAAGACCCTTCTGATCCGTCAGACGGGAAATCAGACCGATCACGAATTTATGGTCATCCTGAACAAGACCAAGCTCTTCCTGCAGTCTGCGTTTGTTTTCCTTCTTCTGAGGCAGAACATTTGTAATATCATAATTTGCATACAGTCTCGGATCTGTTGCGCTGTTCCAGATATCATAGTCGATGCCATTAACGATACCTCTCAGTTTATTGGAATGATATCTCAGATGAGCATCAAGATGTTCTCCGTAATAAGGTGTCTGGATTTCACCTGCATAGGTATTGCTTACTGTGGTGATCACATTTGAATATGTAAGACCGCCCTTCAGCATATTTGCGTCATTATAGCCTTCCTTTAATGCATCTTTGTTAAATACATAATCCGGCAGTCCTGTCCAGTAACTCAGAGTCGGGATATTATAAATTCCCTGGAATCTCAGGTTGTGAATGGTCAGGATCGTTTTTGCTGAGGATAATCTTGTATTTTCGAATAATGTTCTTAAATATACCGGAACCAGAGCAGCCTGCCAGTCATGACAGTGAATGATATCCGGAAGCCAGTCCATATAATTCAGTGCAGCAAGTGCAGCTTTTGCAAAATAACAGTATTTCGGAATGTCATCGATCAGGTTGGTGTACGGATTTCCGCTTCCGAAGAATTCTTCATTATCGATAAAATCATAAACAACGCCGTCCCAGACATATTCCATGATTCCCACATAGAAAGATCTGCCGTCAGAGCAGAGTTTCATGTCAAAGGAACCTCTGTATACCATTTTTTCCTGATATTCCCACGGAATACATTTGTAACGGGGAAGAATCACTTTGACATCGCAGTTCTGTTTTACCAGAGCTTTTGGAAGGGCATACATAACATCACCAAGTCCTCCGGTCTTAACGAACGGATAACATTCGGATCCGATAAAAGCAACGCTTCTTCTCGGGGATGTATATATTTCCTGTTTCGGCTCTTCAACTGCCGGTTCTTCATGTACCGCTTCTTCTGCTGCAGGTTCTTCAGCATAGATTTCTTCTGTTTTTACTTCTTCAGGAGCAGCTTCTGGTTTCACTTCTTCTGCTGCAGGTTCTTCAGCTTTCGCTTTTCTTGTGGTTCTTTTTGCAGCAGGTTTTTTCGCTGCTGTTTTTTTGGCTGCTGCTTTTTTCGTTTTTTCTTCTTTTGCAGTTTCTGCTTTAACTTCTTCTTTTGCTTCCTCTGCTTTCGGAATTTCAGTTTCTTCTTCCTTCGGAGTTTCAGTCTTTTCTTCCTTCGGAGTTTCAGCCTTTTCTTCCTTCGGGGTTTCAGCTTTTTCTTCCTTCGGGGTTTCAGCCTTTTCTGTCTTCGGAGCCTCTGCTGCTGTTTCTTCAGCCTTTACCGTTTTCGCTCTCGATGTTCTTTTTCTTGGCGCTTTTGCTTTCGTTTCTTTCTTTGGCTCTTCAGCCGTGAGAGCCGCTTCCTCAGCTGTTTCTTTTTCTGCTTTTACTTCTTCAACAGCCTCGTCCTTTATTACAGTATTCTCTGCTGCAGCTGTCTTTGCTGTTTTTTTCACCGGGGCTTTTTTTCTGCCTTCAGTAGTTTTTGTTGTAGCTTTGGTTGCGCTTTTTCTTGCCATACGATACCTCCAAAATTAATCATAATGCTTTGGTCTCTACAATAAATCTCTGGTCGTACAAGAAGCAGCATCACTTCATTTCATATATCAGGTCTAAAATGATTTTCATAGATCGCTTTGCATCGTTCTGAATCGCAATTAAGCATTTTCATTGAGATTATATCATATATTTTTCTCTCACGCAAACATCAAAAAAGCTGCTCCGCTATAATTCGCAGTACAGCTTTTCTTTCGTGTCAGATTATCTCTGTAAATCTGATATATTCTTTTCACGTATCATGCATTTTTTCCGGCTCTCATCTCTTCGATTTTCTGAAGGATCTCATTTCTTAATTTCTCAGAATCATCGATCTTTTTGCGCAGACCGGAAGCCCCTGCATGTCCGCCGCCCCCGAAAGGAAGCAGCAGCTGATTTACATCAATCCATTTTCCGTCCGACCTGAACGAACATCTCCAAACATCAGGCTCCTCCTCATACATAGTGAATCCCATCTCAATATCATCACAGTTCCTTAAGATTCCTCCGATGGGATGGATATCCTCATAGCCAATGCCATATTTACGGATTTCTTCCTGATTGACACACACATAGACAACTTTTCCATCCACAGCGCGCTTCGACATGTGCAGCAGCATTGCCTGCTTTTCCAGGTCATCCAGCGTCTGTGCATGCATGGTACGCACGATTGCTCTGTGATTAACTCCCATTCCGAGCAGTCCTAAAACTGCCTGAAAAGTAGTTTCCTTTGCTCTTTCAAAACATGCTGTGTCATGAACGATTCCCAGATAAACGTAGTCTGCCGCATTTGGCGAACAGCTTTTCTTTACAGCTTCTTCCGATTTTTTCCATTTCTCCCAGTCCAGCATGCCATAAATATTTTCAGCACAAGCTTCCGAAATCTTTGTGTAATTTACATCACCGTAACCTTCATCGGATGCATGATGATCGATCACAAGCGTTGCTGCAGCTTTTTCATACAGATCATAACCAATGATTCGTGCTCTTGTTGCTGTATCACAGACAATCACACCATATTCTTCCGTTCCCATCTTATCATTGTCAGGTTTCTCAAACGGACAGAATACCTGATCTTTAACCACCAGTTTTTTCGGTCCCTTATCAAGAGTTTCCGCCAGGTACGGAAAAACACGATACTGAGGATATACCGCATGGATATAATGCGCCAGTCCCATCACACTCCCGGCTGCATCTCCATCCGGATTCATATGTCCCAGTATAACGACTGATTGTAAATGATTTTTCTCCATCATCTGCTCGAAATGTGTATTAAAGTTAAACTCCATATAGACTCCTTTTCATGCTATAAGTTCCATAGAGACTCTCCATAGAGGCTCTTCTTCATGCCAGATGTTCAAATATCTTCTGATAAATATCGAAATCTTTCACACCAAAACACACAAAATGTACAGTAAGTTCATATCCTTCATGCCCTGCCAGCCATTCTTTCACTGTACGGACCGCAATTCCGGCAGCTTCCTCCTTGGGATAACCGTATACACCAGTGGAAATTGCAGGAAAAGCAATTTCATGAATGTCATTTTCCAGCGCCAGATCCAGAGAATTACGGTAACAGCTGACAAGAAGCGTTTCCGGATGATCATGTAAGGAATATATCGGTCCGACCGTGTGAATCACATAATCTGCATTTAAACGATAACCTTTGGTAATTTTTGCCTGCCCGGTTCTGCATCCGCCCAGCAGCCTGCATTCTTCCAGAAGCCGGGGACCTGCTGCATAATGGATGGCACCATCCACTCCTCCGCCACCAAGAAGCGATTCGTTGGCGGCATTCACAATACAAGTACCATAAACAGTGATGTCTCCTGTTTCACAGGTCAGTTTCTGATACCTGTTTAACATTCTTTCACATTGATTCATTTCCTGAAACCTCCGTTCTGTATCTGTAATCATTGCTTCTCTTCCCCGATCCATACTTCCATAATCTGGTATAAAATATACGTTTAAATCTAAAGGAACTTAATGATACTAAGCTCAAAAGACTGCGTTGATCATGATTATTTGAATCAGGTTCTGACATGATTATATTATACATGAAAAATAATTTTTTTAAATAATGTCTTTTTCTTATTCAAATTGTCCGGTATTTTTCTGGAAATCTCCCATGCAGTTTGATATAATAGCAATAATTTCCAAAAAGCGGCACCATCTGTGCACTGCTTACCAAAATAAGGAGGTCAAGATATGCAAACTATTTTTGAATCTGCAAATCAACTGAAACAGGAACTTATCGAAATCCGCAGAACCATTCACCAGTGTCCTGAAGCCGGTCCTGTACTTCCTGAAACCAAGAAATTCGTCATGAACAAATTAAAAGAATATGGCTATGAGCCTGAAGAAATATGCGAAAGCGGTATTGTTGCCACAATTGAAGGCAGCCAGCCCGGCAAAACCATCCTTCTGCGTGCAGACATGGACGCCCTGGCTATTAAAGAAGAAGCCCCGGTTCCTTTTGCTTCCAGAAACAGCTTTATGCATGCCTGCGGACATGATATGCATACCACAATGCTTCTTGGTGCAGCCAGATTGCTAAAGCAATACCAGAAAGATATCCGGGGAAAAGTCAAACTTGTTTTCCAGCCGGACGAAGAAGGCTTTACCGGAGCCAAATCCATGTTAAAAGCTGGTGTACTTGAAAACCCTGCCGTTGATGCAGGCATGGCACTTCATGTAAATTCCGGCACACCATCCGGCATGGTCCTCTGCGGTCTGGGAACATGCATGGCAGGATGTACCCTGTTCCGCATCCGCGTCAAAGGCAAAGGCTGCCATGGTGCCATGCCGGAAACAGGCATTGACCCCATCAATATTGCAGCCCATATTTATATATCCTTACAGGAAATCATCGCAAGAGAAATTGCCCCGGTAAAGCCGGCTGTTGTGACCATCGGTAAATTTTCCGGAGGAAAGGCTCCCAATATCATCCCTGAGGAAGTCATCCTTGAAGGCACCATCCGCACTCTGGACAGAGAACTGTCCGGGCACATTTACAAGAGGATTGAGGAAATCTCCACACAGACTGCCGCGCTGTTCCGCGGAGAAGCAGTTGTCACAGAAATTTCTTCCGCACCGCCTCTTCATAATGACAAAGAAATGACCGGCACCATCGCCGGATACCTGAAGGAAGCCTATGATCCAGATAAAGTCATCGTATTTGAACAGGGCGGCATGGGATCAGAGGATTTTGCATCCTATACGTATGAAATCCCATGCAGTTACCTGCTTCTGGGAGCCGGTACCGCTCAGGAAAATGAATTATATGGAAAGCCCATGCATAATGATCATGTGGTATTTAACGAAGATATCCTTCCGCTCGGAAGCGCCATCTTTGTATACAGTGCACTGAGATGGCTGGAGGAGCATGCGTAAAAGCATCATATATTTCTTACAAAGATAAATCACAATAAGGAGAAGTAGACATAAGTATATGTTATGTCTACTTCTCCTTCTGTTATTTCTGTCAGGAGTCCCATACTACTGTCTCCCTGCCATCCACGCAGGACTAATGATCCGGCATGTTAAATTTTTTGTTTTAACACAACAAGTTCGTAAACCGGAAGCTCTTTTTCCATATCACCATAGATACACTCCACATCTGCTTCGGGTATGGGAATCCTTACCGGTTCCGTTCCAAAATTCTGGTATAGATAATACCGCACGCCCTCTTTTTCCCGTGTGGTAATCTCCAGTCCACGGGGAATATCGCATCCCACTGCGCCGGATATGCTGCAGTGTTTCAGCAACGCTTTGATGAAATCCTCATAAAATGACTGTTCACCGTCTGCCGCAACATACCATGCGCTGCCTTTCCCGTAATCATTTACCGTCAGCGCAGAATAACCCTTGTAAAAATCACTGCCATATGTCATCAGTGCCCTTGATCCCCTCATCTCCACAAGATCACAGAGGTATCTGCACGTATAGGATCTGGTAAGACCAAGTTCATTTCCCTCTGTTGGAACCATCTGATTTTCTTCCCAGTCGTAAAGACCGTCAATCTCTGTACTTCTGATTCCAAGTACATCCATCAGATCATGAGGCGTTCCTTTAAGGAAACATCTGTCCGTGTCATCCGCGATTCCTGACCAGTAAGTTGTCACAAGCACACCTCCATTTTTCACAAAGGTGCGGACTTTCTGCGCAAATCCTGCTTTAAACATGTAGACCATAGGAAGTGCAAGTATCTCATAAGAATCTATCTCACAGTCCATATCCACCAGATCAACATTCAGCCCCTGCTGTCGAAAGCCGCGGTAAAATTTCTGAACTGCTTCCAGATAATGAAGTCCTTTGTTTCTAGGGCCCTGGCTGTCCTCCATCGCCCACTGGCTGTCCCAGTCATACACAATGGCTGCTTTACTTCTTACAGTGCTTCCGGCAAGCTGGGATAACCGCTTCATGGCATCTCCTGTTTTGCATACTTCCCTGAATACTCTTGTATCATTCCCGCCATAATGATCGATCACTGCACCGTGAAATTTCTCAGAAGCTCCCCTGCTCTGACGTACCTGAAAATATAGAGCACCTTCTCCTCCATGGGCAACCGCCTGCATGGACTGGGCAAACAGAACTCCCGGCTTCTTCAGTTTGCTGACACTCTGCCAGTTGGTGGAAGTCGGACAGGATTCCATCTGGAAAAACGGCTTTCTTTTCAGTGAACGCATCAGGTCATGACACATGCCGTTATCATATGCTGTTTCAATGACTTCCTCCTTATGCCAGGTAGGATAGGTATCCCAGGAAACGATATCCAGTTCTTTCGCAATTTTGAAATAGTCAAGTCCCTGATAATAATACATCAGATTGGCCGTCACAGGAAGGCTGCTTCCTCCATCTCTCAGTGCCTGAACTTCATGTCGTATAAAGTCAGCTGTCTGATATGTCACAAATCGCTTCCAGTCAAGATTCAGGGCATGGAGATTTCTTTCCCCGATCAAAGACGGACTTTCAATCTGTTCAAAATTCTGATAAGTGTGGCTCCAGAATGTTGTGCACCATTGATCATTCAGATTTTCAATAGTCCCGTACCGCTCTTTCAGCCATTTGCGAAAAGCCGACTGACAGAGCGGACAATGGCATTCTCCTCCATACTCATTGGAAATATGCCATAAAATCACTCCCGGATGGCTGCCAAGCTTCTCTGCAAGCTTCCTGTTAATCATTGCGGTCTTTTCCCTGTATACAGGGGAGGTATAGCAATGATTATGCCGTTCCCCGAAAAGCATTCTGCGTCGGGTATCATCCACCCGAAGTACTTCCGGATATTTGTCAGCCATCCATTTCGGCCTTGCGCCGGAAGGTGTTGCAAGTATTGTGGAGATTCCTTTTCTGTAAAGATTTTCAATAATCTCTTCCAGCCAGCCGAACTGAAAGTTTCCTTCTTCCGGTTCCAGTGTTGACCATGAAAAAACCCCCAGTGTTACCACATTACAGCCGGATTCCTCCAGCATATTGATATCCTGCTCCAGAATATCAGGCCTGTTCAGCCATTGCTCCGGATTATAGTCCCCTCCATGGAGTAATTTATCCGTTTTAAAATTCATATTCAGATCTCCTTTTCAGTCCCGTAATAATTTTAAAAAAACTCCTGTTAATATGCGCAACCGATTGTTCTTGTTGCTTTTAGTATATTCTTTTCTACTATTATTGTCAATTAGATAGTTTCGTACAAATTTGAATTATTTATTTAATCATATTGTGCAACTTAGTTGTCCTTATCAAATGTTAATTGCGCATTCGTTTGCGCTTTCTAAAATCATTACCTTCTTTCTCCGGCAGCAAAAAAATGAGCCGATGCAATACAGATCATTATCCATCTGTTTGCATCGGCTCATTTCTTAACAGCTATGTCTGCTGATTGTGTCGATTCTCTGAGAATCACCTGATAGCTCAGCGGCGCAGTGTCCTCTTCTACTTCTTCTCCCAGAAGCTTCAGAAGTTTCATGCAGGCAATCCTTCCAAGTCTTACTGTATCAAAACGTACACTGGTGACGGAGGGATTATTGTATTCCAGATTTCTGCTGTCATAAAGACTTGCCACTTTATATTCATTCGGAATTTTTATTCGTTTTTCACGGAGACAATTTAAGACCATCGTACATATCACATCATCCATACAGAGGATTCCATCCGTCTGCTTCTGCAGTGCTTTTTCCACTGCGCATGATACTTTAAGCTGGTCATCCATATTCATAAATGAAAGAGATTCATCCAGGTATATGCCTGCTTTTTTATGCGCATCCACATAACCGCTGTATCGGCTTCCGGTAACATTATAATCTTCTCTTCCACCAAATATAGCCAGTCTCCGGATTCCCTTCATCAGAAGAATGCTGGTCAGCTCTTCGCTGGCTTCCCGGTTTTTGTTATCCACAGATGCGTCATCCGAATCCGGTGACGGTCCGATAACTACAAAAGGGATATGATTCTCTTTCAGATAATGCTGCTCTGCGGAATTTCCGGTTGCGCGGCTCACGATCACACCGTCAACCTTACGGTTGGATATCAGTCTCTGCAGCTGTGACAGATCATTTTCTCCCAGCATGGAAATAATGATATCATAATCGTTTTCAGATGCAGCCTCGCAGATACCATTCATGCAATCCTTAAAGAAAGGAAACTCTGTGGCAGCGTAATCCTTTGGCAGAAGCAGGGCAAGGTTATATGTCTTCTTCTGGGCTAGTCCCCTTGCCAGAACATTCGGGCGGTAATCATGTTCTTCGATAAATTTTAGAACACGCTCTCTTGTCATCTGCCCGATCCGTCCCTTGCCTGATATGGCTCTTGATACCGTAGTCTTGCTCACACCAAGCTCATGCGCAATGTCATCAATCGTATATATTTTTTTCTCATTATTATCCATAAAAACACCCGCTTTGTTCTTATTCCATAAGCCCATACAGCATTCTAAAACCAACATAACCGCCCGACAGGCGTGAGTAAATAAACCGCTGAACAAATATGAAATCATTATATCTTATTTGCCAATTATGCGCAATCGCTATTTAGTTTATTAGGCTTCCGCCTTGTACTAAAATCCCGGCGAAAGCCTACTGAACTAAATAGTTTTTTCAGGTGATTTTCCGTGTTTTTCATATTCCCATATGCTGCTTATTATGATAGAATAATCAGGAAAAAATTTGAGAGGGAGAAACCAATGGAAAAACGTAAGATTATTCAAGTTGAAGACAAAGTACCTGTAAATCTTCTGATTCCGCTTAGTATCCAGCACATGTTCGCCATGTTTGGCGCAACAGTCCTGGTACCGTTTATCTTTGGAATCAATCCTGCCATTGTTCTGTTTATGAATGGTGTCGGCACACTTCTTTTTATAGCCATCACCAAGGGCAAGGCACCGGCTTATCTTGGCTCCAGTTTTGCATTTCTGGCACCTGCGGGAATTGTCATTAACCAGATGGGATACGAATATGCACTGGGAGGTTTTGTTGTTGTCGGTTTCTGTGGATGCATAATAGCACTTATCATTTATAAATTCGGTTCTGAATGGATCGATATCGTACTGCCTCCTGCTGCTATGGGTCCGGTAGTTGCACTGATCGGCCTGGAACTATCGGGAAGTGCTGCAGGCAATGCCGGGCTGCTGGATGAGGTGATCGATCCAAAAAATGTCATTGTATTTCTTGTTACACTTGGTGTAGCAATTTTTGGAAATATTCTTTTCCGTGGATTTTTATCCGTTATTCCCATTCTGATCGCAGTTATCGCAGGATATATTGCTGCATTGTGCTGCGGCATCGTGGATTTTGAGGCAGTTGCATCCGCTCCGTTATTTGCGCTTCCGAATTTTCAGCTTCCAAAATTTAATATGGAGGCTATCTTTATTATTCTGCCGGTTATCCTGGTAATCATCTCTGAGCATATCGGTCATCAGGTCGTTACAAGTAAGATTGTCGGAAGAGATCTTCTGAAAGATCCCGGTCTTCACCGGTCACTTCTGGGAGACAACCTCTCTACCATGATCTCCGGCCTTATTGGTTCCGTCCCAACCACCACTTACGGAGAAAACATCGGTGTTATGGCAGTCACAAAAGTATACAGTGTAAGAGTTATTGCAGGCGCAGCTGTTTTATCCATCATCTGTTCCTTCGTAGGCAAACTTTCTACACTGATCCAGACTGTACCGGGACCGGTCATCGGAGGAATATCTTTCCTGTTGTATGGTATGATCGGAGCTTCCGGAATCCGTATTCTTGTTGATTCCAAAGTGGATTTTGGCCGTTCCAGAAACCTGACATTAACATCTGTCGTATTTGTTACCGGCTTATCCGGAATTTCCGTTAAATTTGGAAACGTAGAACTTACCGGAATGGTGCTCGCCTGCATTGTGGGCATGATCCTAAGCCTGATTTTCTATATTCTTGACAGATTCAATCTCACAAATGACAGGGAAGAAGCCTGAAAAATTTCTGCCGCACTTTATTTCACCGCAGAAAATAAATTTTCTTTTTGCAAAAATGCCCGGACCGGCAGATCTTACCTCTGCATGGTTCGGGCATTTTTAAGCCGCTTTGGTTATAAAAAAATCCTTATCCCCTGACTGATTTTATATCAGATCAGAATTACTCATCAGGAAGCTTTCGCCGGATCTTTGCTGTACAGTACTTTAAGTACGATCGGTGTAGATATCGAAGATACCATAATCAAAAAGATGACAGCCGTAAAGTATCTTGATTCAATCATCCCTACCTGCAGTCCCTTCTGAGCAACAATCAGTGCAACTTCTCCCCTTGTCATCATTCCCACACCAATTTTCAGGGCATCATTTCCATGAAATCCAAGGACTTTTGACATCAGTCCGCACCCGATGATCTTGGTTAAAAGGCCTACGATCACAAAAAGCACACAGAACAGAAGCAAAGAGGGAGTTACCTGATCAATATTTGTTTTCAGACCGATACTTGCAAAAAATAATGGCCCGAAAATCATATACGAACTTACGTCAACTTTTCTGGCAATATACTCGGAATCATCAATACTGCAAAGAATAATACCAGCGACATATGCTCCTGTGATATCTGCGATTCCAAAATACTTTTCCGCCGCATAGGCCATCGCAAACGCAAGAACAAAACCAAAAATCGGAATACGGCGAGTGTGTGGATAACGTCTATCCAGCCACTTGAAAATTCTGTATATAATCACGCCGAGTACAACAGCAACAACAAAAAACAGTACTGTACTGATGATAACAGACACTGGTTTGCTGTCCGGATCTTTCATACCCACAACAAAAGTAAGAACAATAATTCCGATCACATCATCAATAATCGCCGCACTCATGATTGTTGTACCGGTCTCAGATTTCAGATACCCGAGTTCTTTCAGAGAAGCAACAGTAATGCTTACGGATGTTGCAGTCAGAATAACTCCTGTAAAAACAGCAGAATAAAACTGGCTTGTTCCGCCCGGGGCAAATCCGTAATAACAGCTGTAAAGAAGATACCCTCCCAGAAGAGGAATAAATACACCTGCACAGGCAATCAGCAGGGCTTTCCATCCTGTCTTCATCAAATCTTTCAGGCTTGTCTGCAGTCCTGCAAAAAACATCAGCAGTACAACACCGATCTCTGCCATACCGGTGATCAGTTCTGTCTGCTGCACAAGACCAAGTACACAAGGTCCGATCAGAAGACCTGCAATAATCTCCCCCACCACCTGAGGTGCCTTCAGCTTTGCTGCCAGAAGCCCACACAATTTTGCTGAGATCAGAATGATCGCTAAATCCTTAAAAATCTCATACGTTTCCATCTCTTTCTATCCCCTTTGAATAAATAATATAAAACACACGCAGCAGATTAATATCCCGCCATGCAGGCGGCAATTTCTGTTACTGCTGTAAATACAGATATTTCCAGAAAGATTATAGCACCGTAAAAAATACCATGCAAGTAAATGAAAGAAAATTCTAAGTAAACTCCAGGTTTTGGTTAAATTGACGAAAATAGCCCTGATAATTTTCGTCTGAAAAAAATAAATTTTTACTTGCTATCTTCTTCCAATTTGCATATAGTTAAAATGTACATTAAATCTGAGTTAAATGTATGTAAAGTCACATAAACATATGATAAGGAGAATTACGCAAAATGAACACGATTATCACGCTGGTCAAATTGCTGGGCGGATTGGCCATGTTTCTCTATGGAATGGAAATCATGGGCGACGGCCTGAAGCAGGGATCCGGTGAAGCACTCAAGAAATTTCTCGGCAAACTGACGCATAATGTACTTCTCGGGCTTCTTACCGGTACCATTGTCACCGCTATCATCCAGAGTTCCACGGCAACAATCGTCCTTACAGTCGGCCTTATTGGAGCAGGTATACTGAATCTCCGACAGGCGGTCAGCATCGTCCTTGGCGCAAACATCGGAACCACGGTTACTGCCCAGATCATCCGTCTGATGGATATTGACAGTTCCGGCGGCTCCATTCTCTCATTTTTTAAACCTGATTTTCTGGCACCTTTTGCCCTTGTTGTCGGCATTATCCTGGTTATGTTCATCAAGAAAAATGCCACGAAAAACACAGGTATGATCTGCCTTGGATTCGGTATTCTTTTTACCGGCCTGATTTCCATGACAAATGCTGTAGAACCGCTGGCAGAATCCGATGCATTTGTAAATATTCTGTCGTATTTTACCGACATGCCGGTTCTTGGTATTTTTACTGGTCTGATCCTGACCGTTATCATTCAGAGTTCTTCTGCAATGGTCGGTATTCTTCAGGCACTGTCCTCCACAGGTGTCATGACCTTTGACCTGATCTATCCGATCATCATGGGCATCAACCTCGGAACCTGCGTAACTACCGCTATGGTCTGTTCCATCGGATCTTCAAAAGATGCCAAACGTACCGGTGTGGTACATATTGTGTTCAACTGTATCGGTACGGTGCTTTTTATGATTGGCATGTCCCTTCTGCACAAAGCAGGTGCTTTTTGCGGACTCTGGGGCAGTATTGTGGACAGCGGAGGAATTGCAGACTTCCAGACTTTGTTTAACCTTGTTACTGCCATCGTTCTTCTGCCATTTACCAACGCTCTTGTAAATCTTTCCTGCAAGCTTGTCAAAGACGACCCTGTCAAAGAAGAAACCTATCCGGAACTTGCAGCACTTGATCCGAAAATCATGATTTCTCCGGCTCTGGCGCTCAGCGAAGTCACAAAATCACTCGCTTCCATGGCAAATATCGCCAGAAACAATGTAGAAATGAGTCTGCAGCAGTTCCAGTACTATGATGAAGATCGGACAAATACCATCAATGCATACGAGGAACGTCTCGACGTATTCACAGACAAGGCAGACAACTATCTGATTGAGCTTTCCAAGAATATTGAGAATGAATCCGATAACAGACAGCTGAACATGCTGATGCAGTGTACTCCCAATGTAGAGCGTATTGGAGATTATGCCACAAATTTTGTTGAAATGGCCCTGAAATTAAAAGAATCTGAGCTCAGCTTCTCTGATGGTGCGAAAAAAGAACTTGGAATTCTCGGAGACGCTGTCCTTGAAATACTGCGTCTTACAGTTGAGAGCCTTGAGACAGAAAACGAAACTGTTGTACGACGGATCGAACCGCTGGAAGAAGTTATTGATGACATGGTCCTTCTTCTTAAAAATCGCCATACTACAAGGCTTTGCCAGGGAATCTGCAACATTAATTCCGGCATTATCTTTATGGACATCCTCACTCATCTGGAACGTGCTGCTGATCAGTGTTCCAGTATTGCGATGCTCATCCTTGGAATGAATAATGAAGAAATTATGCAGAATCATCATCAGTATCTGCATGAGCTCCATTCCACCGCGGATCAGTCCTATCTGGCAGAAGAGAAAAACCGCAGAGAACAGTATCTTGTTCCACTTGAAAATATTCAGTACAACTAATAAAAAACAGGAGTCTGCCCCGACGGGGAAACTCCTGTTTTTTATTATTTTATTGATATTCTATTCAACTTCACGGAGAAGTCTGTCAATTTTTTTCTGCTGCTCATATGGAACATTGGTAAACGGTCCGTTCATCAGTTCCTGAAGGGTATAAAGCTCATCCTTAAACGGCAGTTTTTTCACAATTGAGTAATATTCTCTTTCCAGAATCTTTTTTGTCTTCTCATTTGCTTCCAGTTCTTCCATTGGCGAGTCTGCAGAATAAATCTTGCGGCATGGCACTGTCGGCTCATATACGAAGCTGTAGGAGCCTGCAGAGACAGTTATTTCCACATTACCGCCTTTCTGTATCACAGACAGGATCCTGTCATTTCCGGCCGTCTGAGCAGCAATGACAGCCTCCTGCGCATCCGGCAGAACAATCACAGCCTGAGTGTCAAAGGGTACAGTGAACCGGAAGTGAAGTTCTTTTCCTTCAATTGCCCATTCACTGCGAATGGTACCTGCAGCAGAACGCAACGAGCCTTTTGCCCGGCGGATCTGGTAATTCGGTGCAGGTGCTATGGTAAATTTCTTAAATCCCGGTGCTTCTTCGCAGGGGCGGATTCCCAGCATATAACGGTACATCCATTCCACAATAGAGCCATAGGAATAATGGTTCAGGGAATTCATACCGGTACCGCTGATCTTTCCATTTGGAAGTACGGAATTCCAGCGCTCCCAGATGGTAGTCGCGCCCATCAGAACTTCATACAGCCATCCCGGAAAACCTTTTTCCATCAGAAGCTGATATGCCAGATCATTCATTCCGTTTTCAGACAGAACCGGACAGAGATACGGCGTGCCAACAAAACCGGTATTCAGATGATACTTATTCTTCTTCAGCAGTTCCAGAAGTCCCGCGCAGGTCTTTTCGTATGCAAAATCCGGAGTAAGCCCCATATAAAGCGCCACTACATGAGCAGTCATGGTATTCACGCACAGACGTCCTGACGGTGTGAAATACTCATTGATAAACGCATCATGAATCTTCTGCGCAAGGTCTTTATAATAAGCAGCATCTTCTTCTTTTCCAAGAATTGCGGCCGATTTTGCAACGATATTTGTGGAATAATAGTAATAGCCGGAACAGATCAGGAACGGATCCGTCGCACCATAGACACCACCTTCCACATTTCCGTCCAGCGCCAGCCAGTCAGCATAGTGGAATCCGCTCTGCCACAGATATTTGCTGCCGTATTTCTCATCTTCACGTCTCATATAGTCGACCCAGTCCTTCATGCTTTCATACTGACGGACAAGAATCCCCTTATCACCATAATGAAGATATACATTCCACGGAATGATAGTCGCTGCATCCCCCCATGCAGTTGAAGCATCTCCAGGATAATTGGCAACCGGAACGACATCCGGCACACTTCCGCCCAGCTTCTTCTGCTCTGCATAAACATCCTTGCCGTATTTTGTATAAAATGCATAGGTATCCATGTTAAAACATGCTGTTCCGCTGAAAATCTGGGCATCGCCTGTCCATCCGTAGCGCTCATCTCTCTGCGGGCAATCTGTAGGAACATCCAGGAAATTGCCTTTCTGCCCCCATTTTGCATTATGTACCAGCTGGTTCACCAGCGGATCAGAAGTCTCAATATGTCCCAGTTCTTCCATTTCCGAATGGATCACAAGACCTCTGAAATCTTCCGGATCCGGCTCGCCATCCCATCCGGTGATTTTGACAAAGCGGTAGCCGTAGAATGTAAAATGCTGCCTTACGACTCTTTCCGTACCATCTGAAATATAGGTAAACTCCGCTTTTGCTGTCCGCAGATTGTCGTTGTAGAAATTGCCGTCCTGAAGGATCTCGCCGAACTGGAAAAACAGTTTTGTCCCCTTTGGTGCACTGCATCGGAAACTCAGCCATCCTACCATGTTCTGCCCCATATCCAGAACGGTTTCCTCTGCAGGTGTATGGATCACTTCAATTGGTTTCAGTCTTTCATGGATTGTGATCGGCGGGCTTAAACGAGGACTCAGTTTATCTTTATCAAGATTGATTACCTCGGTTCCATAAATCTCGCTTGTATCCAACGTTGTATCATAAATCTCTCCCGGATAGATACCACTGTAGACCACCTGGCTTTTACGCGCCTTCCAGGCAGAATCCGTACAGATGATTTCTTCTGTTCCATCCTCATAAGTAATATGGAGTTCTGCAATGGCAGCAAGACGGTCACCGTAATTCTCTGAAGTCTGCCTCAGGCCGTACCAGCCTTTGTACCAGCCGTCACCAAGAACAATTTCAATATGGTTTCTGCCCTGTGCAAGCTCCATTTCATAGGTCTGATACTGAATCCAGGTATCAAAATCGCAAAGCCCCGGAAGGAGCACTTCATCTCCCTGTTTGCGTCCGTTCAGATACAGTTCGTAAACGCCAAGACCCACCATATACATCCTGGCTTTTTTTACAGGTTTACTGATTTCCAGTTCTTTCATCAGGACTGCCTGAACCTCTTTAGGAAGAGCCGGTGTGATCCAGTCTGCTTTCCACTCTCCTGCTTTTGCAGTCTCAAACCATGCTGTATCACTCTCTGCTGTTTCTCCGTTTTCTGCCCATACCCGTACTTTCCAGTAATATCTCGTTTCCGGTTTCAGTTCCATCGGCAGAACATAAGCGGTACTGACAATCTCTGACGATTCACCGGAGTCAAACACAATTTCAGAGAAATTTTCATCCAGCGCAGCAAGTACCTGAGATTTGACCTGTTTTACTGCTTCAGTCTCTTCCGCAACATAAGAGATCGTCGGCTCAGCCAGGTCGAATCCAAGCGGATTGACAAGGTGATTCACCTTTAAATGATTAATTCTCATCGTTATCTTGTACCTTTCTGTTTTACTTCAAAACCCGATATGTTCATTTCCATATCTTGTGCAAAAACATTCCATTATCTTTTCTTTAAAACAGGTGCCTTCAGCATTCCCACCGGTTTCACCTGATACTCATAGGACCATTCTTCATCTGTAGTACGCCATGCATTGGGTCCGAACCAGGTTTCTGTCTGATTGCAGTTATGTACTGTACCAAATGTATTGATACGGCTTCCAAATACCGTAATTTCCAGAACATGGTCACCTTCCGGAATGTTACCAAGATCACAGCTGTACGGAGAAAAAGCAATCCAGCCTTTTCTCTTCCCGTCAAGAGTCACGCTAATAAACGGAGAACGGAACATTGTGACATCCACCGCATATTCACAGCCCTCAGAACGGAACGGAATCTCATAAGTCACATTTCCGCCATAGAACGGATATCCCTGGCGTGTAATATCGCCAAATGCCAGAACTTTCTCAGAAGCTTTTAATATCTGACGGCTTCCGCGGATCTCTACGGTAAAATCTCCAAGAAGGAACAGATTTTCAATATTGGTTCTGCTGTTGTACGGAATTTCCACCTGAAGAACATGACTTCCTTCCTTCAGTACAGGAAGCGGGATGGTACGGATGCAGTGATCGGTAAACCATCCGTCTTCACGATTTACAACCTCACGGCCATCCAGAAGGATCCGTGCTTCCGGTCCGTTTTCCATAGCCAGATGACATCCCTCAAGTTCACAGCGGCAATCCAGTGTATATTTCAGAGAAAGTGTATGTTCCAGCGGTTCGGAGGCGCTTCTTGTCCATGGCTGCGCAAACGCTTCCATACGCATAGGATAGCCGAGTTTCTCACGGAAAAGATTGTCGATGCGCAGAATCTCCTCTTCCTCCTGCCATGTTCCATGATCAAAACGATATTCCGCAAGATCCAGCATGCTTACATTCGGTTCAGAGAATTTCACCCTGTTTTCTCCAGGTATACGGACTGTTTTCCAGTTCTCTTTTCTGTCATCCATTTCCGCAATATCTTCATGATTTTCAGCATTGCATGGAACAGACGCTGCACATCCTGCAGGCTCCAGATGAAGCAGCAGGGAATCCTGGTCATACATGGTTTTATTCAAAACAGTATTTCCGTTTTTCCAGAGGATGGCTTCTTTACAGATTTCTCCGGTCAACGTATCATACAGAGTCACATCCCATTCACCGCGAATCGTGATTGTCAGATCTTCTTTCACAGGAAGGTCCACATTTCTCTTTCTGGTCATTACACCGCTGTGATCAAAATAGGCGCTCTCCGGTTTCTCTGTACGGTTTACGTGGGCAAGGAACAGCCAGCGGTCTGCATTTTCTTCACGCATCTGGTAAATAATATTCGTGCTTGCCGTTCCATCTGCTTCAAGAATCTCAATTTCACGGAAATCATTCAGTGCATCCAGAAGCGGAAGACGTCCAAACGGAACTATTTCTGCCTGTTCTGCAAGTTTTTTTCCTCTCTCGGAAGGACGGGCATTTTCCAGGAACGGAATCACACCGGTAAAGATCACACGTCCTCCGGCCTGAACGAATTTTTCCAGAATATCCAGGGTCGTGCTGCGAAGTGTACGGCAGTTCGGCACAAGGATCACATCATATGCCATTTCTCCCACTTTCAGCGCAGTATAACCTCCTCCTGTCTTTACTCCATTCTCCTCTCCGGTCAGTGACGGAAGAAGTGATTCGCAGAGGAAATCAAAGTCCATAGTATTATATAACAGCCAGTCTGTGAGATGACGGAAGTCTGCGTCCATCTCTTCACGGATACCGGAAGTCTGTTCCTTTGGTCCCCAGTACAGCCAGTAAGATTCCACCGGATGCACAACACCGATACGTACATGCGCCTTGCCTCTGGTCATCGCCGTATTCACACGGGCAAAATGATCCTCCAGAAGAGAATATTCCTGATACCAGGGTGACTGATAACCGATGGCAGCAGGATAATCACGTTTTGCCTCTCCCGCCATGGAAGTCCAGGTCAGATGCTGTACACGGACTGTCACGCCAAGGGCTGCCTGCCAGTCTCCCTGAAGCTTATGACCGCGGAAATCAAAATCCCAGTTGGTCACGCCATACAGTTCGCTGAGCATTCCCTCTCTTCCAAACTGATGAACTGCACTTTCACACTGTTTTGCTGTATTTAATTCACGTCTGTCACAGAGCATATCAATTCCCGGAATATCAAAGGAGCGGTAGGAACGCATCGCTTCTCCCAGTGCTGCAGTCTGTGATTTCAGGGTAGGTTCTTCCATCATATGTCCGGTGAGTGCGATTCCGTGCTGTTGGCACCATCCGCCGATCTGGTCTGCAAATGCACCGGCAAACCGTTCTGCAATATGGTCATGATACTCATAACGGATCACAGACACCTGTCCGTCCGGAAGCTCCCAGAACAGCTCCGGAAGATGCTCCAGAAGACTTTCACCATATACTGCAGAAAAGGTTTCTTCCAGATCATCTGTATAAGGAATCACTACATCTTTTTTCTGTTCTGCGAAATCAAGACACTGCTTGTGGCAGAACTGCGGCTCATCGGTAAAGATAGCCGGTACATTTTCTCCAAACTGGTCTCCAAGTATCTCTGCATATTTATCATGAGTCACTTCCATGAATTTTTTGACAGAAGCCGGATCCAGCGTATTCAGATATGCCTGATCGTTAAACCATGGATTGTCTCCGGAAATCTCCAGATAAGCAAACCATTCGTTCCATCCTTCTTTTACTGTTTCCTGATCCGTCAGCATGGCGTAATCTATCAGATACCCATCCTCCAGAAGAACCTGATAACGGGCAAGCAATGTACGTTCATTGCTTCTGACAGCCTGTCCGCTGGATCTCTTCTCACTCTCCACAATCGCCTTTCCATCCTGACATTCCGGTGTAAAGATCAGGAAGCGAATACGGTACTGATGGTCTTTTGTAACCAGTCCGCCGCCTGCTCCCGAAGGCCAGCGGTCTTCATCGTAAAGCCAGGTAAGCATATTGTTTTCATTGAATTTTTCATTTGCATACTTCACAAGCCCGAGAAATTCCTCACCCATGTAAGGATGATCCATTCCTGTACGGCAGTGAATATGACCACCGCCCATTCCCATGTCTTTTAATGACTGGATGGTACGGTCAATATTTTCTTTGTCCATGCGGCAGTTCCATGCCCAGAACGGTGTTCCTCTGTACTCACTTCCCGGATTTCGAAAAACTTCCCGTGAGAGTTCTTCTGATTTTTTGTACAACATAGTTTATCCCCTTTACATTATCTAATTTGATACCAAAAAGTATTTTGCACTATCCTTCCACATTAAACCCTTTCAGAAATTCTGACGGGCTCTTACCTGTATAGGAACGGAACAGACGGCTGAAATAAAACTGATCTTCATATCCTACGATTGCAGCCACATCCTTGATCAGAATATCCGGTTTTTCGCTTAACAGTTTTTTTGCCTGTGTCATGCGAAGTTCTGTCAGATACTGGTTAAATGAATTTCCCGAATATTTCCGGAAAAGGCGGCTCATATACGTCTGTGAAATCCCGAAATGATGGCAAAGCTCCGGAAGCGTAATGGTTTTTCCCAAATTCTCTTCCAGGTAACTGCTGATCATATTAAAGTATTCCTGTGAATCAACTTTGCTGCTTCGTTCTTCTTTATCAAAATCCAGGAACACATCCAGAAGGCTGTCTGCCAGCGTCTGTATGGAAGTTGCATAAAAGAATGCATCATTCATCTGATAATCACTTTCCTCCGGTGACAGCCTGCACAGTCCATACTGTCTCATAATTGCCAGCACTTCCCGCGTAAAATTTTCCATCCAGAGCTGCGGCGGATGATCTTTTTCCAGAAATTCATATCCCTGTCTGATCTCGTTTCTGATCTGTTCCGGATTCTTCGATCTTGCCGCGGTTTCAAGTTTTGTAAGAACTTTACTTTCTCTTTTCTGAATCTCCACTGTAGAATCTGTACGGACATTCTGTTTCTCCGCAAGATTCAAAATCTGCGTCACACCAACACTGCTGCACTGATCCAGGTTCTGATACAGATTCTTAATCTTTTCCTGAAGTTTATCCACCGTAAACGGACGGCTGTCATAAATCAGCGTATAATAGTTGGATGCGCTCTGCTGCTTCTGAAGCTTATTCAGATAGTGCAGAAATTCCCCTTCCGCAACCAGTTCGCAGGGAATCAGGCACAGAGACTCCATCTCATCCCGGCCGAATATCATATAACTTTCGTGAATATCCGAATAAATCTCTCTTCGTTTGTCCATGGAGAAACGTCTGGGAAGACCGTTCGTCCTTAAGATCGCACCATAATACTGTTCATATGGCATATATCGCTTAACTTTTGCCATATCCACTGATTCCCCGTTTCCAAGTGTACGCAGAATTCTGTTGCGTTCCTTATAGTGAATCTCTCTGATCTTTGTCTCCGTGTACTTCAGTGTTTTCAGCAGTTCCGCAGGTACAATGGGTTTCAGCAGATAATCTGTCACCCCTGAACGGATCGCGCTTCTTGCATACTCAAAGTCCTGATATCCGCTGATGATAATAAAACAGATTTCCGGAAATTCTTCCCGTATAATGGAAGACAGCTCAACGCCGGATAAAAGCGGCATCTTTATGTCACAGATAATCAGATCCGGTACAAGCTTTCTTGCTTTTTCCAGTGCCTCCTGTCCGTTTTCCGCTGTTTCTATCACTCTGTAATTTTTACTTCTTTTCTCTATGATCGAACAAACCGATTTCTGTGCAAGCGGTTCATCATCGACAACCAATACCCGATACATCCTCTTTCTCTCCCTCTGTTTTTATGTTCGATTTCCATAAACCATTGACTGTTGGTCTGCTCTGGTTCATGGATACTGTTCAGAACCTTTTTGCGTCAATCGTTCTCCTATCGTTACTTCCACTCCTTCCGACAGATTTTCAATGGAAAAGATTAAATTGTTACTGTACAGCAGGTAACATCTGGCATAGGTATTGACAATACCCATCCCGCCGATTTCCAGTTCCATGGTTCCGCTTCGTTTCTCCAGTTTTTCACGTATCCTTCGTATTTTGCCATTGATCTCTTCTAATTTTTCTTTTTCAATTCCTTCACCATTATCCTTAACTCTGATCTCCCAGTGATCCTCATACATTTTACCTTCTACATGGATTTCCATTTTCTGATCTGTATGATTATAGCCGTGGTTCAGTGTATTTTCGATAAACTGATGCAGTGTCATTTTGGGCAGTATCTGGCTTCGTACCTCAGGATCCATGTTAATAGAAAAGCTGATTCTATCTCCATAGCGGGCTTTTAAAAGAAACAGATAATTATCCAGATACTGAATCTCGGAATCCACACGGGCATATCGTTCTTTGTTATTTGTGGAATAACGGAGCATATTTGCGAGAGATCCGCACATATCACAGATCATATCATCTTCATCTTCAATCCCGCGGCTGGAAATGATATTCAGCACATTATACAGAAAATGCGGATTGATCTGCGCCTGCAGAGCATCAAACTGCGCCTGCATCTGCAGCATCATGGATCGTTTCTCATTATCCACAGCCTGACTGAGCCGTTCTGTCATTGCCTGATAAGACTCCGCAAGCATCTCCACTTCATCCAGACCATAACCGGTCTGTACGTTCTGTACATCCAGATTTTCCAGACTGGTGTGTTCGATCATCTTCCGAAGTTCACGGATGGGCTGTGTCAGTTTGTATGACCAGATAGAAATCAGCATCAGACAGAACGCAAACATCACAAGCGCAGACAGCGTGGACATGACAAGAATCGCCACTCTACCGGACTCGGCAATTTTTTCTTTTGTATACACGACAACGCTGAATGGATATACATAAGAGTTTGCCTTACAGGAAATGATTCCCGGAATCTCTTCTGAAATTCCTTCTCCCATCTGTGTCATCATTTCATAATCTTTTCCCTCTGTATAATCACCACTGCTGGAATAGAGCAAATCCGTACCATCTGTGATAATCAGAAAATTTGCTCCCGGATCTGCCACTTCAAGTGTACCCAGACTTTCCGCGGTATTTTCTACCTCAATATATCCCATCTGAAATCCCTGAAGTGCCTTCATGGCAGAATAGACCACCGGGCCTTCCTTTCTGCCCCATTCATCCTTATGAGCACCTATAAGAACTGTTTTACCTTTTGCCTCTTCTGCTTTTCTGAGATAAGGATAATCTTCTGTGGTAAAATTTTCCGACAGGGTAAGCGTTTCCATATTGGCATTATAGCTGCTGACCAGATCTCCAAGCTGGTTAAAAAAAACAGTACGATAAGAATTCCGGATAATATATTCCGTATTAAAACCGATACTCAGTTTTGTCAGTGCATTCAACGCATAAGAACTGGAGACGTTTCCTTCTGAAACAATCCCCAGTGTCTCTATTCCGCTCAGCATATCAGCGTCTGACAAAATATAGTATATGATCGCATCCATTCTCTGCAAACGCTCATCCATCTGTGAGACAAGCTGTGCGGACGTTACAGACAGGCTTTCCTCCTGGCGCTTTTCTTCGTAATCCATGCTGATCTTATATACGATAATCCCAAGTGTGAGGCTTAAGATCAGGGCAATAGTCGCATAGCATACCGTCAATTTGGTCTGATATTTCATATATTTCTTTCTCCTTCATGCATGTATCCCGGACCATTTTGCACTTTATGTTCTCACACTCTTTGCCCATATGCGAAAATTCTCTGCAGATTACCGGCATATCAAAATACCGCAGAAACCTGCAGAGAAAAAGTATCAGCCTTTGACAGAACCTGCAACCATACCATCGACAATTCTCTTATTAAAGAAAATGAAAAGAATCAACATAGGTATGGTGATCAGGATAATATCGGCAAACAGCATGTTATAGCTGCTGGAGAACTGTCCTTTATAGTTGTAAAGTGTAAGCTGAACAGTTGTATTTTCAGCACCCGGAAGAAAATACAGCGGATTGGTAAAATCATTAAACGTTGTTACTGCTGTTAAAATTATAACAGTTGCACGAATCGGTTTCAACAGCGGGTTAATGATCTGAATAAATACCTGCCAGGGATTACATCCGTCAATTCTTGCCGCCTCTTCCAGTTCCGTCGGAATGGAGGCCATATATCCACGGAACAGCATGATCGTAAATGGCGTCTGCAGAGCAATTTCTACCATAACCATTCCAAACATGGTCTTATAGATATGTAATTTCTGCAGAAGATTAATGGTAGGAAGAATCGCTGCCGGAATCATAAGACCAAGCATGATCACCCAGGATATGGTTTTCATGATACGGTCATTACGTCTCTGGATTACATATCCTGCCATCGCACCGGTAAAAATCAGACCAATAACCGTAAACAAAGTCAGTATTATACTATTCTTATATGCAGTCAGAAGCTGATAATTTGCATAGGAAAATACCGCTTTATAGTTTTCAAAATGCAGTTCGGAAGGCCATGCAATATTTAAAAGATTTGCTTCCTGCTGTGATTTCAGAGAATTCACAAACATGAAATAGAACGGTATGATAAAGACGATTACCGTTACAATAACGCCCAGAATATCTCCGATCCATATCATTCTTTTTTCTTTTTTCATTATTGAATTGCCTCCTCTCTCTTCATAAGGAAATGCTGAAGCGGGAATGCAATACACGAGATCAGTACAAGCATGATCACGTTACCCGCAGTAGACAGTCCATAGAATCCATATGCGTATTCTTTGTAGATAACGGATGCCATAACGTCTGTTGCAAAACCGGGGCCGCCTCCGGTCATAGCCCAGATCAGATCGAAAGTACGAAGACCGCCGATCAGAGACAGAATGATAATGGAGTTCTGTGACGGTGCAACCAGAGGAAAGGTAATACTTTTCAGCTGCTGCCATGCATTGGCTCCGTCAATGGATGCAGCCTCATAATAAGTCTTATCAATAGACTGCACGCCTGCAATATAAATAACGACGGAAATAGAAAGACCTTTCCACACATCTGTTGCAATAACACTGTAGAGAGCCAGATTGATATCACCAAGGAAGTTGATCGGTGAAAATCCAATTGCCTGAAGAGCAATATTAAAAAGTCCCTTGGTAGGATGCATCAACGCACAGAAAGTAAGACCAACAGCCATCGTGGAAACCAGATTCGGAAAAAATACACACGAACGGATAAAACCCTTTGTACGAATCTTGCTGGTAAGGAAAATAGCAATAAAGAAGGCGATAATAACTTTCAGTCCACTGGTCAGGAATGCATAGATCAGTGTATGTACAATGGAAGAACTCAGCGAGTTTTCTGAGAAAAACATCTTATAGTTATCCAGTCCGCAGAATGTTGCCGTATCAAAATTCCATACTGTCATACTGTAATACAGGGATGTCACGATCGGATAAAGGAAAAAGATACTAAAAATGGCGAGTGATGGAACTACGAACCAGAAGGAGTATAAATTACTATTTTTAGTTTTGGTTTTCATAACATCCTCCTTAATTAAGATGGCCGTCTGCTGTTACAGGCGGCCATTGCTTCGTACGGTTACCGTTCGGAAATTATTCCCAGCCAAGACCCTGCTGAACTGCAGATTTCTTGCAGTCATCATCATACATCTGAGCTGCTGTTGCACCGTCGATCTGACCAAGAGCTGCGGATGTGGTGATCTGTTCACAGGTAGATCCCTTTACAGGAGTAAGGAATTCAAGTGCCGGTGCTGTTTTTCCTTCGTCAAAATAAGCCTGCATATCTTCACGAATTGCCGGTGCTACACTGTCCGGAAGTGTATATCCCTTGATACAGGACGGTCCGTTTGCACCATAGGTATTAATATAAAGATCCATGTTTTCTTCCTGATACCAGAAGTCAAGGAACGCAAGTGCTGCTTCTGTATTTGCGCTGTCTTTGTTGATATACCATGCATTCGGCTCCCATACAGTAAGTCCGCAGTTTTCAGCGTCATCGCCAGGAACTGCGAATACACCGATATTCTCTTCTGCTTCCGGATGAGCTGCGATCATAAGCGGAACAACCTGAGTAAGGATGAACCAGTGTGTAGCCTGTCCTGTTGCCATTGCTTCAAGACCATCTTCGTATTTTGCTGCTGTAGAATCTGCATTGTAGAAATCTACCAGATCCGCATATTTATCCCAGCTTGCAAGAGCACCTTCATCTGAAGCAAATTTTGCGGTACCTGCAGTAAAATCATCTGCGAAAGATGGATTCTTTGCCAATACATTGTAGTTGTCACCAAGGAACAGAACCTGTGTGGTCCAGGTGTCCCCGCCGGAAAGATATACCGGAGTTTTTCCTGCATCTTTCAGCGCCTGACAGTTGGATACAAATTCGTCCCATGTCTTCGGAACTTCCAATCCCAGTTCTTCATAATCCGGTTTCCAGTATACAACTGCACCTGCCTGTGTGGTAGTAAAAGGTGCTCCGTAAACACGGTCATCCTGGCTCACACAGCTGATGAAAGTATCATCAAATTTCTGAGTCATTTCCTCATCCGTGATATCAAGGAAATGCTCTTTCGGGTTCAAAGCAGTAAACAGAGAGCCAGAATTGTAGTTGGTGATATCCGGAAGATCACCGGATGCACATCTGGTTTTAATAATGTTATCTCCCTCTGTACCGCCCGGGTTGATCTCAACCTGGAATTCCATGCCAAGTTCTTCCGTTGCTTTTTCCAGAACTGCTTTGGTACCGTCCTGATACTCGGATACGCTCATCCACATATTCAGTGTTACGCCCTCATATGGTTTTGCTCCTTCCTCTGCAAATACAGTTGCCGGCACAGAGCCAAGAGCCATTACTGCAGCGAGTGAAACTGCTACTGCTGATTTTTTCATGTTTTTTGTATCTCCTTTCCTGCTGCACAGTTTTCTATCTTTCTGCGCTCATTTCTCTTTATGCAATTATTATACAAAAGTGAACAATCTATGAACATAGAAATTTCAAAACAATATCATAGAAAATTCACCATACCCAGGCAGCAGAACAGCCGCCCGCATAAAACGGACGGCTGATTCATTTTCTATCATGTCAGTAATATTCGTTTTCTTTTGTGAGATTATTCCCATCCAAGACCCTGCTGTACCGCTGATTTCTTGCAGTCATCATCATACATCTGAGCTGCTGTTGCTCCGTCGATCTGGCCAAGAGCTGCGGATGTGGTGATCTGTTCACAGGTGGATCCTTTTACAGGAGTAATAAACTCAAGTGCAGGAGCGGTCTTGCCTGCATCGAAGTAAGCCTGCATGTCTACACGGATAGCCGGAGCTACACTT
>JALEHU010000026.1 GCA_022770365.1 Blautia sp.
CCCTTCTCTTTGACGCCTAGCTGATGCTAGGTGGGTGTCCTCAACAACTCTTCTGCCTGCCACGACGAGAGGTCTGACATCCGAGCTGCGATGTTGGAGTCCCTTTATGTCGATGTAGGTTCAAAATAAAAAGGGGCCTCGAACATCCCAGGAATTTTCATGTTTTTATTATACTCTAGTATATGCCGTTTTTCAACAGAAAATGCGATTTCTGTGAAGGAAAATTTGTGCATATCAGGCAAAAATCGGGTGTGATATACTCACACCCGATTATACTCAGCTTATTCTCTCACTCCATAATGAGTGAAACAATAGATATATTATAACTGAGGACCAGCCGGAACTAATGCTTTACCAGCTTCATTTCCTTCATATTTAGCAAAGTTCTTGATAAATCTCTGAGCAAGATCTTTTGCTTTTTCTTCCCACTGTGCAGCATCTGCATAAGTATCACGCGGGTCAAGAATTGCAGGATCAACGCCCGGAAGCTCTGTCGGAACTTCAAAGTTGAAGAACGGAATCTTCTTGGTAGGTGCATTCAGGATGTCACCGTTCAGGATCGCATCGATGATACCACGGGTATCTTTGATGGAGATACGTTTGCCTGTTCCGTTCCATCCGGTGTTAACCAGGTATGCTTTGGCACCGCTCTGTTCCATTCTCTTAACAAGCTCTTCTGCATATTTGGTCGGATGCAGTTCCAGGAATGCCTGTCCGAAGCATGCGGAGAAAGTAGGTGTCGGTTCTGTGATACCACGCTCTGTACCGGCAAGTTTTGCAGTGAAACCGGACAGGAAGTAGTACTGTGTCTGCTCAGGAGTCAGAACAGATACCGGAGGAAGTACACCAAATGCATCTGCGGAAAGGAAGATTACGTTCTTTGCAGCCGGTGCGGAAGATACCGGACGAACGATCTTTTCAATATGGTTGATCGGATAGGATACACGAGTATTCTCTGTAACGCTCTTGTCATTGAAGTCGATCTTGCCTTCTGCATCAAGTGTAACGTTCTCAAGAAGAGCGTTGCGTTTGATTGCATTATAGATATCCGGCTCAGACTCTTTGTCAAGGTTGATAACCTTCGCATAGCATCCGCCTTCGAAGTTAAATACGCCGTTGTCATCCCAGCCGTGTTCGTCATCACCGATGAGAAGACGTTTCGGGTCTGTGGAAAGAGTTGTTTTGCCTGTACCGGAAAGACCGAAGAAGATTGCAGTATTCTCGCCGTTCATATCTGTGTTTGCGGAGCAGTGCATGGAAGCGATGCCCTTCAGCGGCAGATAGTAGTTCATCATGGAGAACATACCTTTTTTCATTTCTCCGCCATACCATGTGTTGATGATAACCTGCTCACGGCTTGTAATATTGAATACAACTGCTGTCTCGGAGTTAAGACCTAATTCTTTATAGTTTTCAACTTTAGCTTTGGAAGCATTGTAAACAACGAAATCCGGCTCGAAGTTTTCAAGTTCTTCTTCTGTAGGCATGATGAACATGTTCTCTACAAAGTGTGCCTGCCATGCAACTTCAACGATAAAACGGATTGCCATACGGGTATCTTTGTTCGCACCACAGAATGCATCTACTACATAAAGTTTCTTATTGGAAAGCTCTTTCTGTGCGATTTCTTTCAATGCTGCCCAGGTCTCTTCAGATGCCGGATGGTTATCGTTCTTGTACTCATCAGAAGTCCACCATACAGTATCTTTGGAATTTTCATCCATAACGATGAATTTGTCTTTAGGAGAACGGCCTGTATAGATACCAGTCATAACGTTCACTGCACCAAGTTCACTTACCTGGCCTTTTTCGAAACCTTCAAGATCAGCTTTTGTTTCTTCTTCAAATAACATTTCATAAGAAGGATTGCGGACGATTTCTGTGGTTCCGGTAATACCATACTTACTTAAATTAATTTCTGCCATCTTTCATTTAACCTCTTTTCTTCAATTAGTGTGTAGTTGCTAATCATGCTCTATTATTACATTTTGAGCGAAAAATGTCAATACTTTCACAATGATAACTTCGTTTCAAAATGAACATTCTCATGCAGATCTGACGGATTTCCGGTAAATATTTTCAGTTCCGGATTCCAAGGAATTCTCTTACTGCATCCGGCATGTCTGCCGCATCCACTACCTTGTCATGAAGAACCGGCGCTGTACGGATCTCTTCAACCGCTTTCGGTACTTTCACACCGGAAAGAGCAGACAAAGCATCTACCAGTCCAAAGTCATCCAGGCCTTCAAATCTGTCGGAAATAGCATCTACAACGCTTCGCGGGAACTTATACGGGCTGGCTGTGGAAGCGATCACTGTCGGTGTAAGATCATTGGTATCTCGCAGATACTTCTGATAAACACCTGCTGCCACTGCGGTGTGTGTATCGATCACATAATTGCTTCCATAATAAGTAGCACTGATGGCTTCTCTTGTCTCTCCCTCACTGCAGAAATTACCATAAAAATCTGCAAGCTGAGCTTTCATTTCTTCTGTGATGGTGTATTCTCCGCCCCGACTTAACGCCTGCATAAGCTGTGCGCACTTCTGCGCGTCTTCTCCTGCAATGCGATAGATCAGTCGTTCCAGATTACTGGAGATCAGAATGTCCATAGACGGAGAAGATGTCAGGATAAAATCTCTCTTTCTGTCATAGGTTCCGGTACTGAAGAAATCATAAAGAACTTTATTCTCATTGGATGCACAAATCAGTTTATGAATCGGAAGACCCATCTGTTTTGCATAATATGCTGCCAGAATATTGCCGAAATTGCCGGTTGGAACGGTAACATTGATCTCGTCTCCCGGTTTGATCTTTCCTTCTCTGACCAGCGCCGCATATGCATATACATAATAAACCACCTGGGGAACAAGACGTCCGATGTTAATGGAATTGGCAGAAGAAAACTGGAATCCGGATGCATCCAGTTCCGCGGCAAGATCTTTGTCATTAAACATCTTCTTCACTGCTGTCTGGGCATCATCAAAATTACCTGTAATACCAATGACACAGGTATTGGCTCCCTTCTGAGTTACCATCTGTTTTTCCTGAATAGGGCTGACACCGTGTTTCGGGTAAAACACAACGATCCTGGTTCCCGGCACATCCGCAAAACCAGCCAGGGCAGCCTTGCCCGTATCTCCTGAAGTAGCAGTAAGAATCACAATTTCATTCTTTACATGATTCTTTCTGGCTGCTGTAGTCATCAGATGAGGAAGGATTGACAGTGCCATATCTTTGAAGGCGATTGTTGCTCCATGGAACAGTTCCAGAAAATAAACGCCATTCGCCTCATGAAGCGGTGCAATTGCTTCTGTATCAAATTTATCGTCATATGCATGATCAATACAGCTTTTCAGTTCTTCCTCTGTAAAATCTGTAAGGAAACGGCTCATTACTTCATATGCAGTCTCCTTATAGCTCATCTGCGCCAGTTTTTCCACAGGCACATCCAGCCTGGGAATGGTGACAGGCACGAATAATCCTCCATCTTCAGAAAGTCCCTTCAAAATAGCCATGGAAGCTGTGACAGTTTCTTCCTTTCCTCTGGTGCTTTTGTACAATACCTGCATCATCTTTCCTGCCTTTCTTTATTTTATTGTATCCTTTTTTAACCTTTTCTAATGTGAAGCGCCACCATTATAACATGAACTTTCACAAAATACCATACTAAAATCACAGGCAAAGAAAAAAAGGGGCTGTCGGGAAATAGATAGTTCTACACAGGGGCAGATGTGATCCATGCGGATCACATCTGCCCCTGAAATTTATCTTTTAAAAAGAAAAAGATGGCTAACGACAACCATCTTTTCTCCGTTCCATGTTATAAT
>JALEHU010000028.1 GCA_022770365.1 Blautia sp.
AAGCCCTCGGAGCGTTCTACAGTGTCTGGGAAAAAGGAAATCTGGGACCGGTTGCGGATGAAAGTCACGTAATAAAAGAAGACTGCACGGTTTTGGATCCTGAAAAACCAGATGTAATAGAACTCATGTCCCCGTATGATGTGACATATGACAGCAGTATGGTACCGGCGAAAAAAGCAGAGAAACCTGACGCAGGCACAGAGAAACAGGATGCCGTTCAGGAAACACTGGATGAAGAGAAAGAAACGTCTTCTGAGGGACAGACTCCAAGTGCAGCTGCGGGAGGAGATATGGCTTCTTTCACAGGTGTATGGAATGCAGTAAAAATTGTAGCAGAAGATATGGAATTAAATCTGGCTGATTTAGGCATGGTAATGCAGATGACACTGAATGCAGACGGTACCGTACAGATTACGGACAATGGAGAGGTTAAGGAGGCCCCATGGACATTCGAGAACGGAATCGGTCATATTGATAACCAGACTCTTACATTGACGGAAGATGGCATGCTCTGTGTGGAAGAAAACGGAGAAAAGGTATTGTTCGAACGAATAGGAGACGCCTGAAAAGCAGATCGATTCGAGTGAAAAGGATGCTTAAGTTGAATGATTCAGCCGGAGTTGATTCTCCGGCTGAACTGATTTATTTATCATAATGGATCTGAAAAAAATCAGACATGTGAGAATAATGTTTGATGCTTACCATGAAAGGAAAGGTAAAATGACCAGATTTTTGAGTTTATGTATGGATTTAAGGAATAGCAGGTACAGAACCCACAAAAGTATATTCATATTTACAGGGGTATTCATCGGTTCCTGCATTCTGTGTATCAGTTCCGTTTTTGCACAGGTAAGTAATGGTACGAAAGGTTCAGCTGTTACGAACAGTACGACAGAACCGGACAGTGCAGTCGATACAGCGACTGTTGCTGTTGAAACAGAAGAATACCGGAATCTGTCCCTTCACAGGCAGACCGCATTAAATACAGGCAGCATCTGCGGTGTACTTTTTCTCGGATATGTAAATGGAGGAGCGGGAAACATCGCTTCCGACAGTGCTTACCTGGAAGAGGTGCTGGATTTAAGCGGCTGTGCAGAAGAATGCACGTTTCTGAAAACAATTCCTGACGCAAACATTGTAGAGATTGAGGGAGGCAATGAACTTTACTGTATTTATCCGTGTGACGAAAAGGCTTCATTGACGGTACATGAATATATTATTGATGAATCCAACAATTACAGCGGCGAAGCAGGAGAGGTTTTATACCACAGCGATTCCGGCGAACCGATTCTCCTGCGCTGCAATGTAAGTGAATGCGTCGCAGACTGTCAGGTCACCATTGAAGATTCTCAGAGAGAAGTATTGACATGGGTACCGATGATCTCTCTTTATGACGGAACGGTAAGTGTTCCATGGGATGCTCCATTTGTATACGATGCAACCTATGACGTGGTGGAAGGCTATGGTATCGATACAGAATCGGAATATGAGTATGAAGGAGGGTACGAAGGGGAAGAAAATCTTCTTACAATTATGAAGGTTGTGAACTGCAATGAATGGGTGTCACTGAGGGAGTATCCTGATGTAAATTCCAATCGTCTGATAAAAATCCCGCTTGGAGCTCTGGTTCACAATTGTGTGCGGTATTCCGATGAATTCGTATTTGGAGAATATAATGGTCTGTACGGTTATGTCCTTTCTGATTATCTGGAATACTTCAGCGATGAAATTTATTCCGGGGAAGGTGATAGCCGGTATAGTGACAACGGATATTTTTACAATAGTATTCTGTACTATGAGGAACTTATGTCTTCAGGCAATGAAATTTTAAATTACAGTAATGACCGGTATCATGTCGTGGCTGTACGTTCCTATGACAACGGAGAAACCCTTTGTGTCGGCTGTTATAACAGCGAAAATGAACCGCTCTGGGGTTATATAACAGGGGTCAATGAGGTTACAGAACTAACTGCGACAGATGCCTTTGTTACAGTTACAGGGGAGAGGCCGGGAGTGATCATCGGCAATTCCCTTCAGGGACTGCATATGATCGATATGGAAACCGGTGAAGTATTATGGTTAAGATCCTACGAGGAGCTGCATCTTACTGGTTCTGTGTGCCTGGCCTCGGATGAAGACGGAACGATGTATGCTGCAGGATATTATGGAGCAGAAATTGTTGCAATCGCTGAGGATGGAACAATTCTCTGGTGGGCAGATCCGGATAATAATGATGTTTACTGGCCATATGAGATCATCGTTGAAGATAATGTGATTGTTGTAAATTATTTCAGCGGAACGGAAACGGGACATTTTGTTGTCGCATACAGAAAAGACGGATCACCGGACTGGATGGACATCCTGCCGTATTGATGACAGTAATGTCTTTATTAATTTAACAGGGAGGTAGAGCAGTGTCTGAAATGATACATAAGGATCCGGTCCGGATCTTCTGTAAACACTGTGGTTCTCCTGCAGGGTTTGATATCCTCCATCAGACGTATCGGTGTCCGCATTGCGGGAGAGAATCCGGGATTCAGGAAGCGAAAAAGGATGTTCTTCACTGGAGAGAATTACAGAAACAGAATTCAATGAAACCGGCAGAAAGCGAACAATTTGAGGAATGTACCTGTCCATCATGTGGAGTGCATGTAATCTTTCCGGAAGGGGAGGTTTCTGTCACATGCGATTTTTGCGGAAGCAGACTGGTTCATGACAGCTTTTCCGATGAAGGACAGATGCCGGATCTGATCATTCCATTTTTTATTACAAAAGAGGAAGCAAGAAAGCGGATGCTGGATTGGGGACATCAGCATGAGAATACACCGGAAGGAAGAAGTATCGTTTCCGGCATGGGAAATTTTAAGGGATATTATCTCCCCTATTATCTTGTATACGGGCCCGTCTATGGAACCGTGACAAGGGAAGGAACAGACCGGACGGATTGCTGTATCAAAAGAGCGTAAAAAAACATCCCGTCCATGGATGGCTGAACCGCTGCTTTATACGATAGCTGCCACATTACTGTCCGGTTCCTTCTGCCATTTTAATCCGGACTCCCCTCTTTTTATTCGGTTTCGTATTCGCCTGTATCTTTTTTGGAATTATGGGCGACGGAAGGCATTCCCTGATTCAGAGGATTACGCTTCGCACGCAGACAGCAAAAGCCGAAAGAGAAAATGGTACGCTGAAAATACTGGAAGAGCGGGACATCCTTAAGAATCCTTTTGATAATACACCGGTATTCTTTGAACCTGACGGCAATGGAAACAATATCCCTGTTAAAATCCGGTTCTACGGATTTGGCAGGTGGTTTAGGGCTGCGTTAAAGATCTTTCTGACGGTATCGATGCCGGCCATCATAGCAGCTGTTTTGCGATTGGCGGAAATGAGTGAAGGTGAATCATTTATGGCTGGATACCGCCCGGAATATGGAGCCGCCTGGTATGTAACTGCCGGATTTTTCTCTTTAATCTATCTGGTCAAGGGTATGCGAAGAGAGGTTTACGAGCATCCGCTCGTGTATGAAATACTTCCGGGTGGAAAACTGCATTTGATTGACAGTCAAAAAGATACACAGAAAATAAAGAAACAGAAAAAACAAAAGAAACAGAAGAAAGAGGGAATTTTTTCCGTGATAAGCGACTTAGGAGGGATCGGTAAGTTTCTGGCAGGGACCTTGCTGCTCATATTCTTTGTGAGTATCGCTGCAATCATTTCCTGATAAGAAAGAGTCACATGAAAAAATTGAAAGAACAGGGTGAACGATTATGAAAATAAGAAAAAGTACGATTGTATGGTTCCTGCTGGCGGCATTTTTCTGTTATGGAACATTTGCTTCCCTGGAATACGGAGAAAATGAAGATGGAACAAAGAAATTACGGTGGGAAGATGCCGTTTATGCGGACAATGCGGCTGTCTTTCCGGAGAATGAGGGAAAACTGGTAGTTGTTTCTGGTTTTTTGGAGGTTCTGGAAGGAGCACGTGATCCTCAGGCAGGTGTTCAGTTTGAGTCACCATATGTAGTTCGAAGTGTAAGCCAGCTTAAGTGGAACAAAAACAAAACGGAATGGGAATGGAAAAATATTGATGACCCCACCGCCGATGGCGATGGATGGGAAGTTGCCCATCTGAACGGATGTATAAAAGTAGGCGAATTTGAACTGGATGAGGAACTTGTGAAAAGACTGAACCTTACTGTACATGATGTAAAAGAAAAAGATCTTACGCAGGATCAGATTTCAGCAATGGAAGAACATGGGTATCTGAAGGATTTCACAACACAGCTTTATTTCACTGAAATTCCTGAAATTGAAAACCTGAATGAGATTGATGCCATAGTGAATCCGGAATATGAGGGTGCCCACCGGATATCCTGGAAAATCTGGGATCCGGATCCCGAGGAGGGAATCACGATCGCCGGTATCCAGCAAGGCAATATGCTTACTTATTATGAAGTGCAAGGCAGACTTTCTGTAAAGAACGAATTAATGGACAAAGAAGAATTCGAAAAAATCAATACAGCAGAAGAAGATAACAATCCGATGGTAAAAGTGGTGTTTGCCTTGTTTGCAGTCGGTTCTGTCATTATGGGAATCCGGTCATTATTCAAAAAGAAGAAGTAAATACTCAAACGAAAAGTAATTTCGGTAATTATTGCAGTTAAAGTGATTAAAAAGTCGGTCAACCTCAGACCTCTATTTGCAAATAATAGAAAAGTTTTAAATTTAGGCATTTGTAGAGTGTTATGAAAAGGAGATTGACCGACTTTTTGGAAGAAAATGCTTGTAAGCAGAGGAAAAAAAAGGTAATATAAATGAGAAGACAGCAGAAATACTGTTGTTGTACCTTACCTATGAGGAATTGACACCCGTAGGTCATTTCCCAGTAATCTGACATTTTCAGACCAGTTGTACCTTACCTATGAGGAATTGACACTTGTTCCATAATGCCACACCTTAGTTGTTTTGGTAGTGTCAAAAACTACCTGTTTTTTGTCCAAAAATTCAATAAAAACGTAAACGGCAGATAGTCCGTACCTCGACTGTAGAGGAAAAGTGTGAGAAACATTGAGTTCAGGGGCACGAAACTATGGGTTCGGTTGCCGATGAATGCCTGGATGTACTTCAAAAAGACTACGATTTGAGCAAAGACAACGCCAAAACGCTGTTCGAGCACGTTTGGATTCACACTTTCGGCATTGGTGCTCTGTGCGCCACCGGTGTGTGTGATTTCTCTCATGAACAGATCGCCGAGATGCTGACGCAGGATTTCACTGCCATGATGATGCTGATGAAATTCAGAAAATGGAAAAAATAATGAAAGAATCTATCTGTGGCGCTAACTGCGCCGAATGTCCCTCAAAAGAGGTCTGCCTCGTCTGTGCGGAAACAAACGGCTGTCCTTTCGGGAAGCAGTGTTATATTGCAAAATACATACTTACCGGTGGCATGGAAAATTATCAAACTTTCAAAAACAGATTGATGGATGAAATCAATGCCTTGCATATAGACGGAATGGAAAATGTCACGAAGTTGTATCCGATGGTGGGAAGCTTTGTCAATTTGGAATATCCACTCCCGAGCGGAGAAACGGTCAAATTTTTACACGATGATGAAGTGTATCTCGGCGCACAGGTTAAAAATCTGTTTGACGACAGTGGGAAAACCTGCTTCGGCGTGATCGCAAGAGAAAACTTTATTCTTATCTGCACATACAGCGAAAACGGTGCAGATCCCGAATTGATTTTGTATATACACAGATAATCTGCCGAAAGGCTTGATTATAATAATATTTTAAGGAGATTGCTTTTTGAAGAAAACAATCATGCAACCGGAGATTGTGCGCTGACGGGAGGTTGGCGTAAATACAATTTCCACGCAAACCTCCCATATTGCGGTCAACAATTTTCAGGAGGAAAAACAATGAATAAAAATGACATTATAATTCGTTTAGAAAGAAAAGAAGAACAACGAGAGGTTGAGAATTTAGTAAGAGAAGCATTTTGGAATGTTTATCGTCCCGGCTGTCTGGAGCATTATGTTCTGAATCAGATGAGAAATTACCCCGATTTCATTCCTGAACTGAAGTTCGTTTTGGAAAAGGACGGCAAAATCATCGGACAGAATGTGTTTGTGCGAGCGGCTATTAAGGCGGATGACGGCAGGGAGATCCCCATTGCCGCAATGGGACCGATTTGCATAGCGCCGGAATGGAAACGACAGGGTTACGGCAAATTACTGCTGGATTATTCTTTAGAACGCGCAAAAGAATTTGGCATCAAAGCGCTTTGCTTTGAGGGAAATATCGATTTCTACGGTAAAAGCGGCTTTGATCACGCAAGCAAATTCGGCATTCGGTACCACGGACTGCCCGATGGCGCAGATGCATCGTTCTTCCTCTGTGAAGAGTTGGAGGAAGGCTATCTTGATGGCATTACCGGCGAGTACGCTCCACCCGAATGCTACTTTGTGGACGAAGAAAAAGCAGAAGAATTCGATAAAGAGTTTCCTGCTAAAGAAAAACTAAAACTCGAAGGTCAGATTTTCTGATAAACGAAAATGCAGGCGGCGATGCGAATCTACAGCATTGCCGCCTGTTACCATTACAATACAATTAGGCTTTATAGGAGAAAGTACAATGAGTAAATATAGAGTTCTTTGGAATTACATAGGTAACTGTGGTAAGGAAGCCGTTACTCAGAAACATTGAGTTCAGGGGCACGAAACTACGGATTTTCCCTGAAACTCGAGTTCAGGGGCACGAAACTCTGGATAGCTGCTCCGGAGACTGTGCTGCAGATCTTGTTATGAAGCTTCCGACTTCCGCATCAGATGAAGCCCTCGGAGCGTTCTACAGTGTCTGGGAAAAAGGAAATCTGGGACCGGTTGCGGATGAAAGTCACGTA
>JALEHU010000044.1 GCA_022770365.1 Blautia sp.
GAGGAAAAATGGGTACGAAAAAGGCACATCACCGTAAAATGATGTGCCTTTCGTGCATTGTGCTGAAAAACCCGTGTCCCTTAGCCGTCTGTTGTTAAGAAATTTAGTAGTTCTGTTGGTTCCCTAACAACACTCGCCTAATCTGCAGCTTCTCTTTTTTGTCCTTACGAAAAATATTCTTTCATTGCATTCTGAAATTCACTGTCAAAAATCACACCATAGCCTGAAGCATTCCCGCATTCCAGTGATTTCGCACAGTTCAGGAGCTGCGTTACCGGATTCTGTCCTCCAAGAATTTCACTGCAAAAAGCTTCATCCTCTGTATAATTTTTCATCACATTTACGTGATTCACGAAATCCTTTGAAGTACCGGCGATCCCGGTAAGCACTTCCTTATTACAAGTCATCTTCAGTATGATATTCTGCACAAGAGACGGATTGTCCGTGCCTTCGGCAGCGCAGATCCATGTACCTCCCCAGAAAAAGCTCTCAGGTCCTTCCGTCACAGCCCATCCGCCCCGGTTCGCCACACTTCCATCCTCGTCGCTGTCCATATAATAATCATAGAACCAGGAAGGTCCGAAATAACAGAATACTTTGCCGTCAGGATAAAATCCCTTGCTCCATTCATCACTCCACATTTCCGATGTTCCGGTCTCGCCGTTATCCACCATGGTGTTTGACATTTCCGCCCATTTTTTCATATGTTCGTCGACCTGAATACCATCTTCGTTCATCCATCCTCCGGAAGCATTTTCCGCAAAAACACGATAGGTGTCATATACGGAAGCAGTCATGGTATATCCTGCCTCTTTCATGGCATCCGCAGTTGCCAGAAATGTATCCCAGTCGGACAGAGATTTCTGCACCTCTGACGGCTCATCTGTTCCAAGAACTTCTGCTGCAATTTCACGGTTATAAATAAGAACACCGGGGCAGGCATACCATGCCGTGCCTTTCTGTCTTCCGTCTGCATCCGTCACATACGCCTTTGTATAGGGAAACTGCCCTGCTGTATTCTCTTCTGTAATTCCGAGCTCAGCAATGTCCATGGCATAATCTGTCTCTACATATTTCCGCGCATATTCTGCTTCCACAAGGAACAGATCCACTTTTTCGTCATCCGGCACCTCTTTCTGATTCAAAAGAGCTTCATCAAGTTTTTGCTGATATTCCTTCGTACCTTCGGAAACGATCTTCCAGTTAACTGTGACATCTCCGATCGTTCCTGTTGTATCATCCACAGCTTCATAGCCCGGGTAATACTCCTGCATACGAGTTTTAAACTCCTCATTCCATGCATAAATATTCAGGACCTTTCCTTCTGAAGATTTCTCTTCTTCTGACATCCCTTTGTCACTCTGCTGTTCGATGTCTGTATCTTCTGCTGTTGCTTCTTTTTTACTGCTTTCTGTATCAGACGCTCCGGCAGGAACAGAAATGGACAAGATTCCTGCCATCACTGCTGCACACGCCGCTGACAATACACGTTTTTTCAATAACGATTCCTCCTGATTATTTTTCTGTTGAATTTCCTTCCCAGTCCATTCTCGGCAGATTCCAGTGATAGTGGGCAGCCAGATACCGAATGAGGATCACAACTGCACATGAAACGATCATTGCACTCAGAGTCCCAAAGCTTCTATATATATACACACAGGCAACTGCCCCCACAATAGACGCACATGCATAAATATGACGTACAAAAATATACGGCGGAACTCCTGCCATCATATCACGGAGAAGGCCGCCGCCCACACCTGTGATGGTTCCCAGAAACACCAGCAAAAACGTATTATCCGTGTAACCCTGACGGATCCCCGTGTTAACCCCCACTACCGTAAAAATGCCCAGTCCTATAGTATCCATAATCAGCATGATTCTATCATAAACAACCCGGAAATTCCCTTCCAGAATCTCTCTTTTCAGATACATCAAACCAAATACAAAGCAGGATGTGATCGTGGCCACCAGTGCATAGACAGGATTCTGAAACACTCCCGGCGGAATAATTCCCAGAACCAAATCGCGGATCATACCTCCGCCTACAGCAGTAATCACGCCAAGTACGCCGACTCCAAAAATGTCCATTCTCCTGCCGACTCCCACCATCGCTCCTGAGGCAGCAAAAGCAACTGTGCCCAGCATTTCCATAGTAAAAATAATCAATTCCTGATAATCCATTACCGCAAATCTCCTGATTTTTTCATTTCATCTGCCCTCGTACATCGGCTTCGAAATAACGAAACTATATACGAGGTCATTATAACAAAGAATCGAGCCTGTGTACACCGGAAATATATCCATATAAAAAACTCCGCACAGGTATTTTATCTGATACGGAGTTTTTATCTGTAATTATTTTTTCCTGATAAGCATCAGCCTTTCACACCGCCAAGTGCCACACCGGCTACGATATACTTGGACAGGATCAGATATACCAGAAACCATTACAGCTTTTTCAGTGTAAATACTCCTGTTGAAGGCTTTGATACCAGCCGCGATGTTTTCCTCGAGAACAACCAGGGCAACGCATTCCCGGATGCAGTCAGAGAACAGAAATGGAAAGCTCCCAATGTCATCCGCAAAACAGGTGCCCATGAGCTTCTGAAGCATTTCTCCACCACGCAGCAGGTAGAGGCCGCCTTTGCTCATTTAAAGAATACTGGAATGACTGCCTGAACCTGAACTGTTTCTCACAGGAGCCGGGAGAATCCTTCCAGACTACCGGCCCTTCCGAGGGTCCGGTGGCAGAATCCGTTTTTATTGCAGGTATGTAAAGAAACCTGACGGCGTACAGAAAGGCGTAAGATATCTTTCCGTTGACGGCAAAGAAACCGAAGGAAGCCTGATTCCGATGGAAGAAGGAAAGACCGAATATCATGTAACCGTATATATGGGTTAAAAGGAAAGGATCCGCGTTTTTACAGATGAAAACGAGGATCCTGTTCTTATGCATATATGTTATTCTTTATTCTTATTATCACCTGAATAAACAGACGTTTTTGTCGGCATATCCCGCTAGTTTCTTGTAAGCTTCCGGGCCCAGTGCCCGTAGTTTACTTCCAGAAATGCAGGAACACATTTAAACACCTGGTCTGCATTCAGACAGCAGATCACCACAACCGGTGAAGCTTTTGCCACAAACGCCATAATAAGCGACAGCGGGATCACGATTCCCCAGATGCTGATCAGGTCCATTTTTACCACAAACATGGGATTGCCGCCTCCGCGGATCAGCCCGTTATTGACCGGCATCTGATAAGACATTGTCATGCATACCACACTGAGGATGATCAGAAATGCATTGGCCATTTCTCTTGTTTCCGGTGAAAGATCATAAAGAGACAGGATCGGGATTCTGAGGAAAAACAGCAGTATTCCGGAAATAACACCAATCACAAGAAACATTTTCTGAAGCCGGACCGCATATTTTCTTACAACATCCATGTCCCCGACTCCTACTGCCTTTCCGATGATCACGGATGCGGTGGAGGCAGCCCCTACTGCCGTAGATTTTACCACCAGAAACAGAGTGGAAGCCACGCTGTTGGCTGCAATCGCAATGGATGTCATATGCCCCAGAATAGCCGTCTGGAGTGCATTATTAAGCCCCCATAAACTCTGGATAAACATCATGGGAAGACTTACCCGGAAGTAATCCCTGCCGAGAATACGGTCTCTGTGTAAATAATCACTCATGCGAAGATTCAGTTTTTTGTCTTTTTTCCAAACATAAAAGATCACTGCGGCACACTCCACAATACGGGCAGTCAGTGTGCCGATCGCTGCTCCTGTCACTCCCAGTTGTGGGGCTCCGAAATGTCCAAAGATCAGGGTATAATTAATACAGCAGTTGATCACAAGTGTGGAAACAGACAGATAAAACGCGATATTCACTGTTTCCACACTGCGCATGGAAGCCAGCAGGATCATTGTCACAGCAAAGAAAACATAGGTAAAACGAATCGTCCTGATATAAATCATTCCCTGCTGTGCAATAGCTGCATCCGTGGTAAAAAAGCTCATGGCCTTCCCCGGAAAAAGACTGACCAGGACAAAAAGAATTACAGCAATGGCCAGCGCTGTACGCATGGCTGTGGCAGCAATTTTCCTCATAGGCTCTGTCTGTTTTTTGCCCCAGTACTGACTGCAGAGAATTACAACACCGTCGCCAACTGCCATAAGCAGCTGCTGATAAACAAACTGAATCTGGTTGACAGCTGCCACACCGGACAGCGCAGTCTCACTATATGAGCCAAGCATGAGATTATCCGCCAGATTGACACTTAACGATATGACATTCTGCAGTACAAGAACCACATACATGGCAAAAAATGATTTATAAAAGCTCTTTTTTTCCACTTTCGTTATCTCCGGTATTTAAATATTCATCAAAATACAGTCCGCCCCATGCTTTTATGTTTCAGCATCTGACAAATCTGTCCTTTGTTCATTATACCGATTCATCTTCAAATTTACAATACAACTTTCTTTATGATATAAAAAAATAGATTACCGAACCAATACATATTATTCTAATATCTGTACATCCTAATTTCGGGAAATCTGTTTCAGAAATCTTACCCAAAGAAAGGACGGTCCTTTTATGCCTGATAAAAACAAGCCTTCTGAAAGCTCCTATGATGACGGAAATATTCCGGAAATTGATCTGCCGAAAGATTCCTGGATCACGGAACCTCTTCCCGAATCAAGCCGGCCGCGAAAAGATGGTCCCGGAGGTGATGATAATGATCGACAATGAAGAACTTCCCATCGGCTTCACCATGGAACTTGCTATGCATTCTGACGTACTCAACCGGTTTGCAAAACTTCCGAAACCAGAACAGAAAAACGTGATCGAAGGTGCCAGAAATATAAAATCCAGAGATGAAATGCGCTCTTACGTGGAATCAATATTCAGGGGATAGTATTCAGGCGGCCCATAAAGCCGCCCTGATACTTAAAGAATATCTTTTCACATACTCTTCAAATCCATAACAATTACATCACTTTTCTCACGTATAGTCATTATCAAACAAAGGGCAAGCACCCCTTCCTTCTCTTCCTGATGTTCTTAATATTCCCTATTCTGCCTCCCGAATTATCAACTCAGATTAACCATATGTCCTCAAGATACAATACATCACAATGACTGGAAATATAGTTTTTGTAACATTTTTGTAATTTTAAATTTCAATTTCTGTTATTTTATGTTATGATAAATTTAATGCACATAAAAGCTTTTATGCAGAATAATCAAGAAAACACTGAAATTACTGACCGCCCGATAAATGATCTTTGAATTGCGCAAGTCAGTAACAGAAAGGATATTTATGCGCATCCTGATCATTGAAGATTCTTATATACTTGCCGATACACTCGTCTCACAATTTGATAAAGAACAGATTACTGCTGACATTGCAGGTGACGGGAACCAGGGATATGAGTACCTCTCTTCCGGTATTTATGATGCTGCAGTTCTTGACCTGATGCTTCCCGGAATGAACGGTTTTGAGGTTTTGCAGAAGCTTCGCGGAGAAGGGAACACCACTCCCATCATTGTCCTCTCTGCAATGTCAGAACTGGATGATAAGGTCACCGCTTTTGAGTACGGAGCAGATGACTATCTTACAAAGCCCTTCAAGTTCAAGGAGCTCCTCGTGAGAGTCCGCGCAATTGTCAGGCGTCAGACCACCTCAAACACCTATCTTCTGTCTTGTGGAGATTTGAATCTGGATCTGAATACCTGTAATATTTTTAACAAAAGCCGGAACCTTTCCACAAATCTGTCCAAAAAGGAATTCCAGCTGTTGGAATATCTTCTTTCCAACCAGAATCAGGTCGTTACACGGGAACAGATAGCTGAAAAAATGATTGACCCGCATTTCTTTTAATCCAGAATCTCAAAGCAGCACCACTGCAGCCAGAAGATCAAGAAGGATCAGCTGGTATTTTCTGATTTTTCCGTTTTTTTCCAGCAGATAATTTATCACAGCCAGTACCACTGTCACAACAAGGATCATCCCTGCAGACAAATCCGTATACTGCGCAGCCCCCTTATTCTGGCAGCAGAGAGACAGCATAATATTCAGAAGGAATCCTGCGATCACCGGCCTGATCCATCTGCTCACAAAAGAAAAGATTTCCGAATCTGCCATGGAATCATAGAGATAGCCGACAATGCCAAAAGAACTGCAGGATGCCGCAATACTCACTGCAAATCCCACAAGCCCGAAAAGGATTCCGGCAAATATAGATCCCTTCAGGCTGTATCCCATATAATAACCGATTCCCAGCAGCGTTTTGCACAGAATGGATCCGGGCAGGATATTGACCACCGGGACAATCTGTCCATAATAAATCTCTGCACTGAGTATGCCGCTTTCCACAAACAGTCCGTCGGCAATCGTCAGATATGCATCTCCGCCGCCAAAGGAAATCCATGCCGAGATCCATCCCTTTCCGGCAAAGGAAAGCGCCGCGGCACTGTAAAAAAGAACCGGAATGAGAAATACCGCAGCAAAAAGCACCCAGACAATGAGATCTTTTGTCAGATTCTTTTTATCAAATGACTGCATCCTCCGGGATCTGAATCTGCGCATATCCGTTATCCCCCGGATCGCCGCAATGACAAACACCGCAAGAAGAATCTGAAGCGATGAAAATCCGAAAATCGGTTTCCTGTCAATTCCAAGAAGATTGTACAGATTTTTCCCGCAGTTCAGAATAAATACTATAGTGATGGCAAAGTACGTCTTAAGGAGCCTTCTCCTGCTCTCCTGTCCGGCCTGTTTCACCACATTCGTAATGTACTGGATCAGAAGAGATATAATAAAGGCAGAAATTCCCACAGAGACAATTTTGATTTCCCGCAGCACCACAGACTGCATTGCAGACAGAAGTGTGAACATCAGAAGCGCTCCCAGAGCTCCCGGCAGCGCCATCATCGCTGCTCCGATGACCATTCCTTTTCGCCCGAAATTCCTCCGTCCCAGTGCACCGGCAATTTCTACAGGAAGTGCACCCGGTGTGATGCTTGCCACAACAACATCCTTATCATAATTTTCTTTACTGTCCAGCTTGCCGTCCCCGACTACAGCATCTTCGATGACCGGAATCAGAGCACTTCCCCCTCCAAAACCGATGCATCCCACCTTTGCCATAATTCCTGCAAATGTTCCGATTTTCATGTGGACGACCCCAATTTTGTCCGAATCCGCTTCCAGATCCACTTCAGCGGATTGCGCACTGCACTTTTCATGCGGTCCATTTCTCTTCGCAGCCTGTCAATTTCCTGCTGCTGCTCATTGACCCTTCCAAGAAGATTCAGACTGACTTCCCCCATAAAACGGATCATATCATCCTGCATGCAGGGATTATTTTTCTCCCATTTTTCATCCTGCTTAAATTCCCCGGCAAAAAGTGAGCTTTCATTTTCTCCCAGATATTCCTGTGCAACACGCCTGTTGCTTTCCTCAAATCTGCTGACAAATGCCCGGGCCTCATCCGCAGAAAACATCTGGCATGGATAATACTGCTGAAATACCGGAGAACAGTCCAGAAGGACATTTTTGAAAAAGCTTTTTTCCTCACTGGTCTGACCCGGAATCGTATTCAGGATCCGTTTAATTTCCGGGGCATTTCCTGATAGTTTCAGATTTACATATTCCTTCTCGATCAGAAATTCATCCGTCGCTTCAAGTCCAAGGCAGTGAAGAAAATCTGTCTGGATAGAGCCTCCGAAAAAGTCTTTTACCTGAAACCTGCGGACGATAATGTTTTCTCTGCCAAGATCCGATGCAATCTCCTCAAGGGCGGAAAAATAATCCAGATGCATGGATTTTGGGACTTTGGAACTGTACTGCTCCCAGGTAATCATCTCATAACCTGTTTGCGGTGTCTTGGCACCGGTCTTAATAATCTGGTTCCACCAGGAGCTGACATATTCATCCTGCCTTCTCAGATATACAATGATTTTCACCTTATATCCGTTTTTTTCTCCCTCTTCCCGCAGTTCCTTCCAGATGGTCTTTTTTCTTTTGTAAAATGCGTGCCAGAGGATCTCATCCGAGAGAATCACATTTTCAAATGTTCCAAAAAGCTCCGAAACCATACGAAAGCCTCCTGCAGCTCTTCGTGCTTCTTCCTCTTTCATACGGTTTCCGTGCTCGTCATATATCTCTTTGTACAGAAACAGTGCATTTCTTCTTGTTGGCGGCACCTGATATTTCCATGGAAATTTCGGATAGCAATATCCCTTTTTCTCAAGTATTTCTTTATTTTCCTGACAGAATTTCTGAATCGATGTTGTGCCGGTTTTCGGCGCACCGATATGAACATAAAGCGTTTTCATAATTTCCTCCAATCCGCCTGACAGTCTGCAGGACGGACAAATGATTCTTTCTAAAATTTCAGATAGTAATCCAGTTTTCCGAGAATCTGCTCTACGCACTCTTCCAGTGTATGGGCACTGGTATCAACCGTGATATCAGGGTTTTCCGGAATCTCATACGGGCTGGTAATACCGGTAAAATCTGCGATTTTTCCTTCTTTTGCAGCTTTGTAAAGACCCTTGATATCTCTTCTTTCACATTCCTCGATAGGTGTGCTGACATATACTTCCGCAAAACAGTCTCCGATGATCTTTTTCGCATTTCTGCGGTCTTCCCGATATGGAGAAATAAAGGAAGTAATGACGATCAGTCCCGCATCATTCATCAGTTTCGAAACTTCCGCGATTCTCCGGATATTTTCGATGCGGTCCTGCTGGCTGAAACCGAGATTCTTATTAAGACCGATGCGGATATTGTCTCCATCCAGAATCATGGTATGTTTTCCCATGGCAAAAAGCCGCTTTTCCAGCTCATTGGCGATTGTGGATTTTCCTGCGCCGGAAAGACCCGTCATCCAGATGGTAAAGGCTTTCTGCCCAAGATGCGCCTGTCTGAGTTCCCGTGTGATATCCAGATTCTGCCAGGTCAGATTATTCTCCCTGCTGTTTTCATGAAGCACAACGCCGCAGGCAGCTGTCATATTGGTGACACGGTCAATGAGAATCAGAGCTCCCAGATCTCTGTTATTGGAAAACTCATCAAACACGATTCTGCTTCCCACAGAAATCTCGCACTGCGCCAGTTCGTTTTTCGAGAGCTTTTCTGCATCCACAGCTTCCCCGGAATTCACATCGATTTTATGAAGAATCTTCATGACAACTGCAGGGACCTGTGCAGTGCCAAGTTTCAAAAGGAAGTTTTTTCCGGCAGTCAGGTCTGTATCGTCCATCCAGAGAATAGATGCAGTGAACAGATTCCCCACTGTCAGGCTGCTGTCCTTCACCATAACACAGCCTCTGGATACGTCGATTTCCGAATCCAGCTGTATGGTCACGCCATAGCCCCCGGTGCTTTTTTCCACATGATCAAAGCCCTGCAGGATATCTTTTATCTTTGCCTGTTCTCCGCTTGGAAGAACAGTGACAGTATCTCCCACTGAAATCGAACCGGACGAGATCTGTCCCTGAAATCCCCGGAATTCATGATTCGGTCTGCAGACACGCTGTACAGGCATGACAAATCCCACATTGCTGTCCTCTTCCGACACATCCACCGTCTCCAGATACTGAAGAAGAGAGGGGCCTGTATACCACGGCATCTTCTCAGACCTGACCGTAATATTGTCTCCTTCTGTTGCGGAAACCGGTATGATTTTAATTGTTTTATAATCAAACTCCGACATGAGCATGCGGATATCTTTTTTTATCTTCTGAAAACGGCTGCTGTCATACCTGACCAGATCCATTTTATTGACAGCAAATACAAAATGTCTGATTCCCATCAGTGCACAGATACGTGCATGACGCCTGGTCTGAAGAAGAACACCTTTGCCTGCATCCACCAGAATCACACTCAGCGCAGCAAAGGAAGCACCTACAGCCATATTTCTTGTATATTCTTCGTGTCCCGGAGTATCAGCCACAATAAAGCTTCTTCTGTCTGTGGTAAAATACCGGTATGCCACATCTATCGTAATTCCCTGTTCACGCTCTGCCATCAGTCCGTCCAGAAGAAGGGAATAGTCAATTCTGCCATCATTGGAGCCCACTTTGGAATCCAGCTCCAGCGCCTTTTTCTGGTCTGCAAAGATCGAGTCCGGAAGCGCACCATCTTTGTCTCCACTTTTTCTCCCGGCAGAAGCCGCATTCTGTCATCATCCACCATGATGATATTTCCGTTTCTCACCACAACCGGGCGGGGTTTTGCAAAATATAAAGATACGACGGGGATATTCTCCTGCCTGATATACTGCCAGATATCTTTTTCCGTCCAGTTGGAAAGCGGAAAGACACGGATACTCTCGCCCTGATTAATTCTTGTATTGAATAATTTCCACATCTCGGGGCGCTGATTTTTTGGATCCCAGCTGTGGTCTTTGCTGCGGAAGGAAAATATTCTTTCCTTTGCTCTGGATTTTTCCTCATCTCTCCGCCCTCCTCCAAATGCAGCAGTGAATCCATATTTATCAAGTGCCTGTTTCAGAGCCTGGGTTTTCATGATATCGGTATATGCAGATCCGTGGTCAAATGGATTGATTCCCTGACGCACGCCTTCCTCGTTTATGTATTCCAGCATCTCAATTCCCAGCTCTTCTGCCATCCTGTCACGAAATTCGATCATCTCGTGAAATTTCCAGGTTGTATTGACATGCAGAAAAGGAAACGGCGGTTTTTCCGGATAAAATGCCTTCCGTGCCAGATGCAGCATCACGGAAGAATCCTTACCGATGGAACACAGCATAACCGGCTTTTCACACTCTGCCGCCACTTCTCTCATAATATAAATCGCTTCCGCTTCAAGTTCCTGTAAATGATTCATTTTCCTTCTGTCTCCTGTCACTTATTAATCGATTATGACCGTGGAGACATTATACTTTTTAATTCTTGAAATAAAATTGAAATATTCATGTAAGATATATGGTTTTTAAGCGAATAGCAGGTAGATAATGAATTCAACTGCCATACTCATACAAAAAAAGAACCCCAAACCGGTTTTCACCAGTTAAGGGCTCTTTTCATCAGCCAAATATTCCCGTTCCATGAGCTCATAAACTCCTCAGAATCCATTTATACCTGTGTAACAGCTTTGTTTTTCCAGTTTCCTTTCATATAAAAAATGCAGGTGATCGCAGTAGCCAGAAGCCATGCCGTTAACAGAGAGATAAAGATACATTCCTGTCTTCCGTTGGGATATTCTGTACTTCTTGTCATATAGCACATCAGATATGCCAGCGGCACACGTAAACATACCGTCTGTACGATAGAAATCCACATGGGAGTCATGGTGTCACCGGCGCCGCGCATCACGCCTGACAGGCTCTGAAGCACTGCCATGGCAATATAACCGGCCGCCAGAATGCACATCATATTCATACTCAGCTCTACCAGTTCCGATGTATTGGTAAAGATTCCCATCAAATGTTTCCCAAATAGCAGAATCACTCCTGTAATCACCGCAGAAAAGCTCAGTGCAAGAATAGTTCCCTGTTTTGCTCCCTGAGACACTCTGTCCTGCTGCTTTGCTCCCACATTCTGTCCTGCATATGTGGTCATCGCAGTGCCAAATGAAAAGTTGGGCAGCATGGCAAATCCATCCACACGCATTACGACTACATTGGCAGCGATAAACATTTCCCCGAAACTGTTCGTCAGAGACTGTACTGCGATCATGGACATAGACATGATCGCCTGCGTAATTCCGGAAGGAATTCCAAGCCTGATAATTCCCATGGCATATTTCTGATTCCAGCGTATATACTCTGACTTCATATCAAAAAGTTCTTTCATGGAATACAGTTTGCGCGCACACATAACAGCAGATACTGTCTGAGCAATGGCTGTTGCATATGCCACACCATCTACTCCAAGACCAAATTTTGCCACGAAAACCAGATCCAGCCCGATGTTTAATACACTGGCGACCACCAGATAAATCAGTGCGGAGACAGAATCTCCCAATCCCCTGAGAACACCGCTGAGAATATTATAAAATGCCAGTCCGGCGGCACTGATAAACAGAATCTTCAGATAAGAAGTACACCAGTCAATGATGCTTTCCGGGGTGTTCAGCAGTTCCAGCAGCGGTCTTGCCGCCAGCATTCCCACGACCATAACAAATACAGACGCTATGATCGTCAGCACAATACAATTGCCAATTGTGTGGGACAGACCTTTTCTATCCCTCGCACCGAAATATTGAGAAACCATAATGCTGGCCCCCATACTGATTCCAACAAACAGAACAATAAGAAGGTTTAAGATGGGTCCCGCACTTCCAACCGCTGCCAGAGCATTATCTCCCACATATTTTCCAACTACTACACTGTCTACCGTGTTATACAGCTGCTGTGCAATATTTCCTAACAGCATGGGAATAGTGAATAATAGTATTTTTTCCCATGGTCTTCCGATGGTCATATCAACCGGAGCAAATAATTTCTTTACAAACTGCATATTCCTACCTCTTTTGTCTTCTCAATTTTACTTCCTGATTCAGTATGTGCAACTCATAGCAGAAAAAAGGAGCTTTCGGGAATATCCCAAAAGCCCCTAAACCCTTGATTTTAAAGGATTTTTAATTAGAATTTGCCTTCCTTAGCAGCCTCTTCGATGCTAACCGCAACGGCTACGGTCATTCCGACCATAGGGTTATTGCCGGCGCCGATAAGGCCCATCATTTCTACGTGAGCCGGTACGGAAGAAGAACCTGCGAACTGTGCATCAGAGTGCATACGTCCTAATGTATCAGTCATACCATAGGAAGCAGGACCTGCAGCCATGTTATCCGGATGAAGGGTACGTCCTGTACCGCCGCCGGATGCAACTGAGAAGTATTTTTTGCCTTTTTCAAGACATTCTTTTTTGTAAGTACCTGCTACCGGATGCTGGAAACGGGTCGGGTTGGTGGAGTTACCGGTGATGGAAACGTCTACGCCCTCTTTCCACATGATTGCAACACCTTCCGGAACGCTGTTAGCGCCGTAGCAGTTAACTTTTGCACGAAGGCCTTCAGAATATGGTTTGCGGAATACTTCTTTTACTTCGTTGGTATATGGATCATATTCAGTTTCCACATATGTAAATCCGTTGATTCTTGCGATGATCTGAGCAGCATCTTTTCCAAGACCGTTCAGGATGACACGCAGTGGTTTCTGACGTACTTTGTTTGCTTTTTCAGCGATACCGATAGCACCTTCTGCTGCTGCGAAGGACTCGTGGCCTGCCAGGAATGCGAAGCACTCGGTCTCTTCTTCCAGAAGCATTTTGCCAAGGTTACCATGGCCAAGACCTACCTTACGGGTATCAGCTACAGACCCCGGAATACAGAAAGCCTGAAGACCTTCACCGATCGCTGCTGCTGCGTCTGCTGCTCTCTTGCATCCTTTTTTGATTGCGATAGCTGCACCGACAATGTATGCCCAGCATGCATTTTCGAAGCAGATCGGCTGAATGCCTTTGATCTGATCGTAAACGTTCAGACCAGCATCTTTTGTAATTTTCTCAGCTTCTTCGATAGAAGCAATTCCATAACTGTTTAAAACAGAATTGATCTTGTCAATTCGTCTCTCGTATGATTCAAATAAAGCCATTTCCGTTACCTCCTCAACAATAATTATTCTTTTCTCGGGTCAATAATCTTAACAGCATCAGCCACACGACCATACTGGCCTTTTGCTTTTTCCCATGCAGTGTTCGGATCATCGCCTTTTTTGATGAAGTCTGTCATTTTGCCAAGGCTTACGAACTGATATCCGATGATTTCATTATCTTCATCAAGAGCGATACCGGTAACATATCCTTCTGCCATTTCCAGGTAACGAGGTCCTTTTTTCAGAGTTCCGTACATGGTACCAACCTGAGAACGAAGTCCTTTTCCAAGATCCTCAAGGCCGGCACCTACCGGAAGTCCGTCTTCGGAGAAAGCAGACTGGGAACGTCCGTAAACGATCTGAAGGAATAATTCTCTCATAGCAGTGTTGATCGCATCACATACAAGGTCAGTATTCAGCGCTTCCAAAACAGTCAGACCAGGAAGGATCTCAGATGCCATAGCTGCGGAATGAGTCATACCGGAGCATCCGATGGTCTCAACAAGTGCTTCCTGAATGATACCCTCTTTTACATTCAGAGTCAGCTTACATGCTCCCTGCTGAGGTGCACACCAGCCAACGCCATGTGTAAGAGCGGAAATATCCTTAACTTCTTTAGCCTGTACCCATTTAGCTTCTTCCGGGATTGGAGCGGCGCCATGATGAACGCCCTGTGCAACTGGGCACATTTCTTCTACTTCGCGTGAATAAATCATTTTAAAACTCCTTTCAAGTATAGATTTACTGATAATGTTGTTAAA
>JALEHU010000123.1 GCA_022770365.1 Blautia sp.
GAAGAGCGCTATCTAAAGTCTCGTTCTCTTTTACGATTACATTTGACATAGACTCACACCTAACCTCCCTCCAGTTGTAGATTGTGCTTAAATACAACTGTCTGGGTATTTTTCTTGCACGAATGTTATTATATATCATTGCGCTGGTATTCGTCAACAACTTTTGGTTTTTTTTAGAAAAAAAGTTCTATTACCGTCGTTCCTGTTATCGGGCAAACGTTTACTTCAGCTGTCCTTCCAGAATACCTGCAGCAGCGTCAACTGCTTCCTGGGCTTTTTCTGGTTTCTTACCGCCTGCCTGGGCCATATTCGGACGTCCGCCGCCGCCACCGCCTACAATCGCTGCGACTGCCTTGATCAGATTACCTGCATGAGCACCTGCATTCTGTGCTGCATCTGTTACCATGGCAAGAAGATTTACTTTACCTTCGTTGACTGCTACCAGGACAACGACACCTTCACCCAGTTTTTCTTTTAACTGGTCACCCAGATCACGAAGACCGTTCATGTCAACTCCCTCAACTTTGGCTGCCAGGAGTTTCACACCTTTGACCTCTGTCACTTTGTCCATAACATCACCGAGGGCACCCTGCGCAAGTTTACTCTTCAAAGACTCGTTTTCGCTCTGGAGAGACTTCACTTCACCCTGAAGATGTGCAATCTTGTCCAGAATTTCTGACGGATTCGCCTTCAGAGCTTTTGCAGCTGCGTGAAGAGCGGCTTCCTGTTTTTTATAGTATTCCAGAACAGCATTTCCTGTGAGTGCCTCTATACGGCGAACGCCTGCTGCAATGCCGGATTCAGAGATTATCTTAAAGAGCATAATGGATCCGGTATTTTCCACATGAGTACCTCCGCAAAGTTCTTTGGAAAAATCGCCCATGGAAACCACACGTACTTTTTCGGAATATTTTTCACCGAATAATGCCATTGCACCGGATTTCTTTGCCTCTTCAATATCCATAATATCTGTACGTACAACAAGACCTGCCTGAATCTGTTCATTGACAAGATTTTCCACCTTTAACAGTTCTTCCTCTGTCATTGCCTGGAAATGCGCAAAGTCAAAACGAAGTCTGTCCGGAGTCACAAGAGAACCTTTCTGTTCTACATGAGAACCAAGAACGGTCTTCAGGGCTTTCTGAAGAAGGTGTGTCGCACTGTGGTTCTTTTCTGTATCTTTACGTCCTTTTACATCAACTTTCAGAGTTACCGTCTCACCTGCAGAGATCATTCCGGACTCCATATATCCTACATGACCGAATTTACCGCCTCGCAGTTTGATGGTATCTTCTACGACAAATCGGCCGTTGGCTGTCTCGATCACACCCTTGTCACCTTCCTGGCCGCCCATGGTTGCATAGAACGGGGTCTGCTGAACAAATACAGTACCCCTCTGTCCTTCCATAAGTGAGGATACGATTTCCTTATCTGTGGTAAGTACAGATACGTTTGAATCATATGTGAGATGATCATAACCCATGAATTCTGTAGTGACAGAAACATCGATTTCATCATATACAGTGTCGTCAGCTCCCATATAGTTAGTCACTTCACGGGCTTCACGGGCTTTTGTGCGCTGTTCTTCCATTGCTGCATGGAAGCCTTCCTCATCCACGTCGTAGCCCTTTTCTTCCAGAATCTCTTTTGTAAGGTCAACCGGGAAGCCATAGGTATCATATAATTTAAATACATTTTCACCGGAAAGAGTTTTTACTCCGGCTTCCTTCATTGCTTCTTCCATCTCAGCAAGAATACGCAGACCCTGATCGATGGTCTTATTAAACTGATTCTCTTCATTAGTAATAACTTTGAAGATAAATTCTTTCTTTTCTTCCAGTTCCGGATATCCGTCTTTTGATCCTCTGATAACCTCAGCGCTCAATTTTGCAAGGAAAGTACCTTCAATACCAAGAAGTCTTCCATGTCTTGCAGCGCGGCGGATAAGACGGCGGAGCACATAGCCGCGTCCCTCATTGGTAGGCATGATACCGTCAGAGATCATAAATGTCGCGGAACGGATATGGTCTGTGATCAGACGGATGGATACGTCGTCATTATATGTCTTACCGTATTCTTTTCCCGCAATCTCACATACCAGGTTGCGGAGGGAGCAGATAGTATCCACGTCGAAGATAGAATCCACATCCTGCACAACCACAGCCAGTCGCTCCAGTCCCATACCGGTATCAATGTTCTTCTGGGTCAGTTCTGTATAATTGCCGTTTCCGTCATTTTCAAACTGAGTGAATACGTCATTCCATACTTCCATGTAACGGTCACAGTCGCATCCTACTGTACATCCCGGTTTACCGCAGCCGTATTTTTCTCCGCGGTCATAATAAATTTCAGAACAGGGGCCGCACGGACCGGCGCCATGCTCCCAGAAGTTGTCTTCTTTTCCGAAACGGAAAATACGTTCTTTCGGAATACCGATTTCTTTGTTCCAGATTTCAAATGCTTCGTCATCTTCCAGATATACAGACGGATAAAGTCTGTCAGGATCAAGCCCCACTACCTCTGTAAGGAATTCCCAGGACCAGTGAAGCGCTTCTCTTTTGAAGTAATCACCGAATGAAAAGTTTCCCAGCATCTCGAAAAACGTACCGTGACGTGCAGTCTTGCCCACGTTCTCAATGTCACCGGTACGGATACATTTCTGGCAGGTAGATACTCTTGTTCTCGGCGGAATTTCTGCACCTGTGAAATATGGTTTCAAAGGAGTCATACCGGCATTGATCAGAAGTACGCTCTTATCTCCCTGAGGAACCAGCGGGAAGCTCTTCATAACCAGATGTCCTTTACTTTCCATGAAGTCCAGAAACATCTGGCGAAGTTCATTCACTCCATATTTTTTCATTGTTTTTTCCTCCTAGTGTCTGTTATTTCGCATAAACTCTATTAAATTTCTTCTTGCCGCGTTTGAGGACGATTCCATCTCCCTCAAGTGTTTCTTTTGCAATCTGATATTTGATATCTGTTATCTTTTCTCCATCAATGGATACACCGCCCTGCTCAATTGCACGGCGTCCTTCGGAACGGGTAGGAACCAGTTCTGTCTTTACAAGAAGGGTGATCAGATCGATCTGACCGTCTGTAAAATCATCCTCGTGGAGCTCTGTTTTAGGCATATTCGCAGTATTTGCTCCGCCTGCAAAAAGAGCTCTTGCTCCTTCCTGTGCCTTCTTGGCTTCTTCCTCTCCGTGTACAAGGCTGGTAAGCTCATATGCCAGAATTTCTTTTGCCTTATTCAGCTGGCTGCCTTCCCATTTTGCCATCGCATCAATTTCTTCCAGCGGCAGGAAAGTAAGAAGGCGGAGGCATTTGATAACGTCCGCATCATCCACATTTCTCCAGTACTGATAAAAATCAAACGGTGAGGTTTTATTCGGATCCAGCCATACAGCACCGGACTGGGTTTTGCCCATCTTCTTGCCTTCGGAGTTCAGAAGAAGGGTGATCGTCATAGCGTACGCATCTTTGCCAAGTTTACGTCTGATCAGTTCTGTACCGCCGAGCATATTGCTCCACTGATCATCACCGCCGAACTGCATGTTGCATCCGTATTTCTGATATAACATATAAAAATCATAGCTCTGCATGATCATGTAGTTGAATTCCAGGAAAGTCAGACCTCTTTCCATACGCTGTTTATAGCATTCTGCAGTAAGCATACGGTTTACTGAAAAATGTGCACCTACTTCTCTTAAAAGCTCAACATAATTCAGATTCATCAGCCAGTCGGCATTATTTACCATAAGTGCCTTACCATCGGAAAAATCAATAAAACGCTCCATCTGTTTCTTGAAGCAGTCAATATTGTGCTGAATTGTTTCCGGGGTAAGCATCTGACGCATATCAGTTTTGCCGGAAGGATCACCGATCATACCGGTACCGCCTCCCAGAAGAGCGATTGGTTTATTACCTGCCATCTGCAGGCGTTTCATCAGGCAAAGTGCCATAAAATGTCCTACATGAAGACTGTCTGCGGTCGGATCAAAGCCGATATAAAATGTGGCCTTCCCGTTATTTACCATTTCCTTGATTTCTTCTTCATCAGTTACCTGGGCAATGAGGCCTCTGGCTTTCAGTTCTTCCCAAACTGTCATGTCTTATTTCCTCCTGTATCATTAAATTGAATCCTGCCTCGCAGGATTCATGTATAAAAAATCCCGGTTCCTGTCCTTTTTAGGACGAGAACCGGGTCCCGCGATACCACCTAAATTCGCAGAAGACTCGCATCCTCTGCCTCCGTAAGTGACGATTTCATCACTCCGGCACTTTAACGTGTGCCACTCCGTCGCAGCCTACTGTCTTTTCGGTGCGCAGCTCCGGGATGTATTCACATAAGTTCTCCAGGCGCCTCTCACCAGCCGGCTGCTCTCTGTCTGCTTTCCTTATGCTACTTCTTCCCATCCAAGCTTTTTTCATATCATTTTGAAATCTTCAAAATCTTCAATAAAGCAAGTATACAAATACTGGTTTTATTTGTCAAGAAATTTTACTTTCATTTTAACAACTTAATGCAGAAAAGCATTATACCTAAAGAAAAAGTAACTGTCCTGCTCTGACATATCATTATTCAATCCCGGTATCAGCAATCAGATCATCCCCGTCTGCCGCTGTCGTTGCCAATGCATCACAGCGTTCATTCTCAGGATGTCCGTCATGTCCTTTCACCCAATGGAAAGTTACTTTGTGAGGTTCCCTGGCTTTCAGAAGACGTTTCCAGAGATCCGTATTCTTGACAGGTTCATTTTTGCCGCGTTTCCAGCCTTTTTTGATCCAGGAATCAATCCAGTGCTGATTAAACGCATCCACCAGATATTTGGAATCGGAATACAGCTCTACTTCACAGGGACGGACCAGGGCTTCCAGCCCCACGATTGCCGCCATCAGTTCCATCCGGTTGTTGGTTGTCCTTACATATCCCTGGCTGAATTCTCTTGTATGAAGATTGCCTCTGGCATCTGTATAGTGAAGAACTGTTCCGTAACCTCCCGGTCCGTCAGGATTTCCCCGCGCTGCTCCGTCTGTATAGATTTTTACAAGCATAATTATTCTCCTTATCACCGCAGGCACTTTTATACAGAACAACCAGCATCTGCATTCATATCTGCCTGAGATTTTTAAAGAGGACTTTTCACGGGAAAAGTCCTCTTATGTATCATGTTCTTTCATTTATCCGCTGATCCAGTCAACAAAAAATGTATGATCCCTGTATACAAAATACTCAACTTTGTCGAAATCCAGAGCCTGTTTCTTAAAAGATTCATTCATCATAAAGTACATATACCTGAAATCCCCCTTGAATCCGGACAGTTTTCTTGGAGTCTTCTTTGTTACGTAATTGTTAAATATCTTGAGTGCTGCATCTGCTGCTTTGTAAGCATTTGTTTTGTTAGACCATTTGCCATTGAGACGTTTGAGAAATGCACCATCCTTGATCACAGAATACTGAGCAAGGCTGCTTCCCTGATGCAGAGCCTGATATATAACCATCCGGACTTCAGACGGAAATTCTTTATCCAACTTGATCGTACGATTCAGAACACAGAGGGCAACTGCTTCCATGCCCACAAGTCCCTGATCACCAGCTTCCGAATCACAAAGAGCAGCCAGAAGATCGCGATCCTGTAATTTGCCGTCAGCAATACCGGCATGCTCTACATATTCCTTAGCCATATAATAGTATTTGTTGTTCTTGGAATCATATACTTTAACATTATTATTTACAATGACTGCACTGCTTTCCGTAGCAACACCGCTGGAATTAAATACGTAATGCCTGCCCCCGATTACTCCGGAAGTATTGCACAGCATAACAGCCGAGCTGTTGAAATAATACTTCTTTCCGCTCAGAGTCAGCCAGCCGGTCTTCAGTTTACCGTCTGTAGTCGCGCAGTAATATTTTTTGCCGCTGACTGTAAGCCAGCCCTTCTTCTGATAACGAATGCCATTGCTCTTATTCAGATAGTAATAATAGCTTCCGATCTTCTGAATTCCGGTGAGCATCACGCCAGTATCTTTCTTGAAATACCGGTAATTACCGGCGCTGGACTTCCACCATCCGGTGAGCATTCTGCCGGTAGACTGACTGAAGTAACGCTTCTGTCCCTTGGAATCTGTGAGCCAGCCTTTGGCCATAATTCCCGCACCTTTTGAAAAGTAATATTTATAGCCCTTGGAGTCTGTCATCCATCCTCTCGCCATCAGGCCTGTTTTGGTATCAAAATAGCGTGTATTTCCTGAGCTGTCTGTCAGAAAACCGGTGACCATATATCCCTTGCCTTTGGTAAAGTAACGGATCAGTTTTCCGGAACTGTCCTTCTGCCAGCCTTTAAGCTGAACTCCTGTTTTTTCGTCAAAGTAATATTTCCTGCCGCTGATCGTCACAAGCCCTTTGGCTTTCTGTCCATTGGACTTTATGTAATAAGTCTTCCCGTTCACTGTCTTGAATCCGGCAGTAGCAGCCTTCGCTTCTATCGCCATAGAAGGCATCAAGGTACTTATACCGAATACCAGAAGCAACAGCAGGCATACCCGCATCAGTTTCTTCCACGTTTCTTTTTTCATACTGATTCCTCTTTCTGCTACATTAGTCGAAATATGTCAAATTCATTTCATCAATTACAATTTTATTACATATTTGTTTTATATTATAATAGAATTATTTATATGTGTCAACCTTTTCCATTGTAACTCTCTGCCTGTCCCATTCATAGTATGGAGTGTAAAACAATTTCGGGAGGATTTCTCAATGAGTGATTTAGCTGCAACAAACTGTGGATGTTCTGAAGAAAGATGTGAAAGATGCGGGTGTGATAATAACTGTTCCAACGGATGGTTCGGTTTTGGTCATAATAATTGCAGCTGCATTCTGTGGATCATCATTCTCTTCGCTTTATGCGGCAACAACAACTGGGGCGGCAATAACTGCGGATGCGGCAATAATGGAGACTGCTGCTGGATTATCATTGTACTGCTGCTTCTGTGCGGCAATGGCTTTGGCAACAACTGCGGCTGCTGCTGATTCCCAATATAAAAGGGCAGAGGATTTATCCCTCTGCCTTTTTCCATGCATCTGTTTTTTTATTATTATTTTTACTGAGTTTTTCATTCTCTCTTTCTTTCTTTTTTCTAAGACATTCCAGATCCAGTTCATAGACAGAGTTTCCTTGTATAACAAGCCTGTGCTTTTTTTCCTCCATTTCGATTTCATCCTTTCCAGAAAAAGTTTTCCTCTGATATCATATGTCAGGACATGCCGGACTGTCATACATTATGGATGAAATGCATATTCATAAAAAAGGAGGCTTCCATGAATTCTTCTGAAAATTTTTCCGAAGAACAGGATTATATCGGCCAGACCACTCTGGATCAGATGGTGAGCACCGACCGCTGCCAGATGCTGAAGGCTGCCATTCCCTATCTTCCGCCTTCCGGACGCCAGATTATATCTCTGTATACCAAAATTCAGGAGCTTGCAAATACAGCGTCACTTTTTTCATCCGCCAGCCAGGAAATGGAAATTTGTTCTGCGCCTGCACAGAGCACGGATATTCTCTCCATGCTGCAGGATATCCGAAGATACTGTTACGGAGAAAGCCGCAGAAATCTGGACCAGATGCTCAACATGATGGCTGTCGTCCAGATGATGCAGATGATGCGTGAATAACAGTATATAAATAACAATGTATATTTTAGAAAGGAAATATTATGAGTGAAGTGAGCGAAGACTGGAAAGACAATCCCAGACTGAAAGGAATGGACAAAAGCAAACTGGATATTTTACAGAACCTTGCTGAACAGGGCAATGGCAAAAGCGCTTCAGATATGCTGCCCTTTCTTATGAGCGCCGCTGCCCAGGGAAAAAATAAAGGTCTGAATTTTTCCTCACAGGAAATTTCAACTATTATTGAAGTCCTTAAAATGGGGAAATCTCCACAGGAGGCAGCCAGACTTGACCGAATCGTAAACCTGATGAAAATGATACGCTGACCGGATAAGAAAGAATCCTGCTTTGCAGGATTCTCCGCCTGCGGCGGATTGCTTCAGCAATAGAATTCCTCTCCGCCGCAGTGCGACCCTTTAAGGACAGCTCATCTGTTTCATTCTGTTATTCTTTACGGGTGACTCCTTCCAGCATACATTCACGGAGAAATGCCAGAGCATGGGCAGTCGTCTGTTCTCTTATTTTCATGCGGTTACCGGTAAAATGAAATTCCCTGACAATTACTTTGTCATTATAGCAGCATCCCATAAAGACAGTGCCAACCGGCTTTTCTTCCGTACCACCGCCAGGTCCTGCAATTCCCGTAATGGAAAGGCAGATATCAGACTTGGCAACAAAACAGCCTCCTTTAGCCATTTCCTTGGCACATTTCTCAGAAACGGCTCCATGAGTTTTCAGAGTGGATTTTTTGACACCAAGGAATTTCCGTTTTGCACGATTGCTGTATGTAACAAAGCCATGGCCGAAAACTTCGGATGCTCCGGGCACATTAACGATCCTGGATGCAACAGCACCGCCGGTACAGGATTCTGCCAGAGCAAGTGTCAGTCCCTGATCTTTGAGCATGTCAATAACTGCTTCCTCCAGTGTTTTCTTCTCATCCGTAGAAAAAATATTTTTTCCAAAACGGCCTTTCAGTTCATGTACCACAGGTTTGATCAGTTTACGGCAGTCCTTTTCATTTTCGGCTTTTGCAGTAATGCGCAGATGCACTTCGCCTGTTTTTGCATAAGGAGCAATGGTAGGATTCGTCTGGTTTTCGATGAGATCCCGGATCTCATCAGCCACCTGGCTCTCTCCGATGCTGCAGATCTTTATCATCTGAGAATAAATAATCTCAGGCTGTTTCCTTCGAAGATAAGGAAAAACTTCTTCCTCAAACATCGGTTTCATTTCATTAGGAGGACCGGGAAGAAGGATTGCTGTCTTGCCGTCTTTTTCAATGATCAGTCCCGGCGCCGTTCCATTATGGTTATCCAGCACAAGTGCCCCCTGCGGAACCATTGCCTGTTTATAATTATTAGCAGTAATTCTTCTCTGGGAATTGTTGTTCTTATACTGCTCCATATAAGCTTCCAGAAGCTCACGGCTGTGTGGATCTTCTACAAGAGGAATTCCCATCACTTCCGCTGTCACTTCTTTTGTCAGATCATCTTCCGTAGGTCCAAGGCCGCCTGTAAGAATCACAATGTCTGAGCGGTCAAGCGCCGTTCTGATAGTGGCTTTCATCCGCTCTTCATTGTCACCTACAACAGTCTGATAATATACGGAAAGTCCAAGCTGCGCACACTTTTCTGAAAGATATGCACTGTTCGTATTTACAATATTTCCCAAAAGTATTTCTGTACCTACAGAAACCAGCTCTGTAATCATATTTTTCCTTCCTTTCTGAAGTGAAGATTATTCCTGCATAGAGAGAATTTTTCTGTTCTGTATTATATAAGTGAGCAGGGAAATCACGGTCAATGCCAGTGACAGCCAGACAAATATCGTCTCAATCACATCAAAAGCGCCGCCAAAATCAAGAATCAGCAGAATGATCATTACCATCTGTGAAACGGTCTTGAACTTACCCCAGTAATTGGCCGCGATCACAACGCCGTTTTCAGCGGCGATCAAACGGAAACCGCTGATAATAAATTCTCTCGCGATGATGATAATGACAATCCATACCGGCAGTTTGCCGAGTTCAATAAAACAGATCAGGGCTGAGCATACCAGTAGTTTGTCTGCGAGAGGATCCATAAATTTACCAAAATTAGTAACAAGATGGTTCTTTCTTGCCAGATATCCGTCAAACCAGTCCGTCACGCTGGCAACAATAAAAATGACTGCTGAAATATAACGGTTCCATTCGCCGCCCCATCCTGTCAGCATAAAAACAACAAGAAACGGAACCAGTATCATTCTTCCTACAGTTAATTTATTCGGTGTATTCATCAGCCAACTCTCCTATCAAATCATATTCCAAAGCTCCGGTCACACGGACCCTGGCAAAATCTCCTGTCATGAGAAGTTCACCTGTCTGTACAAAAATATATCCGTCCACCTTCGGTGCATCTCCGTACGTCCGTGCAATGTAAGCGCCCTCTCCTGATACTTTGCCCTCGATCATTACAGTCATCACCTGACCGATCCGGTCATTTCCCTTGTCCAGTGAAATTTCCTGCTGAAGTTCCATCAGCTCGTCCCTGCGTTCTTCCTTCACTTCTTCCGGTATCTGGTCCGGCATCGCAGCTGCCGGCGTATCCTCTTCCGGAGAATAGGTGAACACTCCAAGACGGTCAAATTCCATTTCATCCACAAACTCCATCAGTTCCTGATGATCTTCTTCTGTCTCTCCCGGAAAACCTGTGATCAGAGTTGTCCGGAGAATGATATCAGGAATTTCACTTCGAAGTTTTGTGACAATTTCCCGCAGTTCCGACTGAGTAGTTCTGCGGCCCATACGTTTCAGAATGCGGCCGCTTGCGTGCTGAATGGGCAGATCCAGATAATGGCAGATCTTTTTCTCCTCTTTCATGACCCGGATCAGATCATCATATATTTCTTCAGGGTAGCAATACAGGATTCTGACCCAGCGGATCCCTCTGATTTTGCATAATTCCTTCAGCAGACGGTGCAGAGACTTCTCTCCATAGAGATCCCTGCCGTAAACAGTAGTCTCCTGAGCGACCAGGATCAATTCCTTCACGCCCTGCTGCGCCATATCTTCTGCCTGTGCCAGAAGGCGTTCCATGGGAACACTGCGAAATCTTCCCCGCAGGCTTGGAATAATACAGTAGGTACAGTGTTTGTCGCAGCCCTCAGCAATTTTCAGATAGCCATAATGTCCGCCGGTTGTGAGAACACGGTGTGTTTCTGCATTCGGCAGATAATTGATATCCTTAAATTCCTGATATCTTCTCCCTGCATCCGCCTCCTCAATAGCCTTCAGGATGTCTTCGTAAGAAGTAGTTCCCAGTACAGCGTCCACCTCCGGAAGTTCATCCAGAATTTCCTGCTTATACCTCTGTGCCATACATCCGGTAACGATCAGAACTCGGCAGCTGCCGGATTTGCGGTATTCCGCCATCTCAAGTATCGTTTCAACACTTTCTTCCTTGGCATCATTAATAAAACAGCAGGTATTGATAATAATTGCTTCTGCTTTTTCCTCTTCATCTACGATTTCATGCCCGTTACTTGTAAGAAGTCCGAGCATTTCTTCGGAATCCGACAGGTTCTTGTCGCATCCCAGGGAAACAAAAAATATTTTCATAATATCTCCTAATGCGCATAAAGGCTGCTTCAAGCAGCCTTTGATGATTTATGCTTCTTCAGTTGTTTCAGTTTCTTCTTCAGTCTGTACAGCTTCAGCCATCTCTTCCACAGCTTCTGAAACTTCCTGCGCGGCTTCCTGTGCAGCTGTTTCTTCAGCAGTCTCTTCTTCCGGAGCCTTTGCAATGATTTTAACTTTACCTTTATAGAATTCATCAATGGCAGCAGAAAGAGGCTTCTTACCTGCTGCTCCCTCTACCATCGGCTCTGCTCCGCCGATAATCTGACGGGCGCGCTTGCTTGTGGCAAGCACCAGAGAATAACGGCTGTTCAGCATAATAGTATTGTCGTCTTCTTCACTGTTGTTGTTGATTGCCTGAATTAATTCTGAATAAGATGGATGTATCATAAATATGGTTCTCCTTTCATAGGCCATATGCCCTGCATGACTTTCTGTTATAATTGTCCGGTATCTTCAAAGATACCTGTATTGGAAAAAGCATTTTTATTTATTAAATGCTTTGGATTCCTCTTTGATCCTATTAATAAATTCCGTATTTCGGCTCATTCGGAAATGTTCACTCTGGATAAGTGCATGCATTCTCTCCACACATTCATCCAGGTCGTCATTTATCAGAATATAGTCATATGCGTCCATACCTTCTGCCTCTTCTGCGGCACGGCTCAGTCTGGATGCAATCACATCTGCCTTTTCTGTGCCCCTGCCTTCCAGTCGTCTTTTCAGTTCTTCCACAGTCGGCGGTGTGACAAAAACAAGAAGCGTTTCCGGATTTTTTTCTTTTACTTTCATGGCACCCTGGATTTCTATTTCCAGTATGACATCCTTCCCTTCTTCCAGCTTCTGTTCTACATAAGAGCGCGGTGTTCCATAATAATTATCCACATATCCGGCATATTCGATCAGTGCATCTTCCCGGACCAGCTGCTCGAATTCCTCTTTTGTACGGAAAAAATATTCTCTCCCGTCTTCCTCTCCGGGCCGGGGTGCTCTGGTGGTGACAGAAACAGACAGGGCATAATTATCATACCTTCTCATAAGTTCTTTCATCACAGTGCCTTTGCCTGCTCCGGAAAAGCCGGATACTACAACTAAAATTCCTTTATTCATGTCCTTCTCCCCTGTCTTCGAAATCATATACTTCTGCAAAACGTCTGGCTATTGTCTCCGGCTGAAGTGCGGAAAGTATCAGGTGGTCATCGGATGTGATGATCACTGCTTTCGTCTTGCGCCCCTGGGTCGCATCCACAAGAGAAACGGTTCCCTTAACGCTCTGCACCATTCGTTTCACCGGGGCTGCATCAGGACTTACCACTGTCACGATTTTGTCTGAATTTACAACATTTCCAAAACCAATATTAATAAGCTTGGCCATATTAATCTCTTTCTCCTGTTAACTCACTGTTATAAACGACGGATCCGTTTCCTGCCGGAACATGATCATTATTCAATATTCTGGATCTGTTCACGGATTTTCTCAATCTCTGTCTTTAAATCAATGGCAATGTTCGACACAGTCAGATCGTTGGATTTGGACAGGATCGTATTCGCCTCACGATTCATCTCCTGTGCAAGGAAATCAAGCTTCCTGCCGATTCCTTCACCTTCATTGAGAATTTTCTCCATATTCCTGATGTGACTGCGCAGACGTACCGTCTCTTCATCATTGCAGATTTTATCTGAAAAGATCACCACTTCCGCAGCGATACGACTGTCATCTATCTGCGCATCTTCAAGAAGTTCATGAACTTTTGCTTCCAGTTTCTCACGATAAGCCCGAACAACTTCCGGTGAACGCTGCTCTACAAGTCCTACCTTCTCGTCCAGACCGTGAAGCTTATCGATCAGATCTTTCTTCAGGTTCTCACCCTCACGGTTTCTTGTCTCCACAAACCGGATGCATGCATCCCGAAGGGGAACTTCCAGGAAAGTCCAGAGCTGTTCCTCATCAAGTGACTGTTCTTCCATCGTAAGTACTTCCGGACATCTGGAAAGTGCAGAAACTCTGATATCATTCTCCAGACCGAACTGCTCTTCCATTTCTTTAAAACAGGCAAGATACTCCCCCGCAAGCTCGCGGTTGTATTTCAATGCCACGCGGTTCAGGGTGTAATCTTCATAAGTGATAAAGATGTCCACCTTACCTCTCTGCATATATTCTTTCATCAGGCTGCGGATATTGCCTTCCAGAAAGCTGAGTTTCTTCGGCATCTTGATATTAAGGTCAAGATACCGGTGATTGACAGATTTTAATTCGACGGTGATTCTCCGTTCCTCTGTTACCACTTCGGCACGTCCGAAGCCTGTCATACTTTTTATCATATTTTTTCTCTCTTTGTAAATGATTTTTTCAATAACAGTCCTGATAATCTGAACTGTTACTTTTTTTACATACAGATTTATTATAGTTCATTCTAAAACCCTAGTCAAACCCTTTTTTAATATGTTATAATGTTCTGCGAATAATTCATAGAACCGCAAAAGGAGATTTTTATCATGGCATTTGACGGAATTACCATTGCTGCAATGGTTCAGGAATTAAATACTTATTTAGGCGGAGGCCGCTTTAATAAAATCGCCCAGCCGGAAGCAGACGAGCTTCTCATCACAGGAAAAGGCTCACACGGACAATGCAGGCTTCTCATGTCTGCCAGTGCTTCCCTTCCGCTCATATATTTTACTCAAAAAAACAAGGTCAGCCCTCTTACCGCCCCTAATTTCTGCATGCTGCTTCGCAAACATATCGGAAGCGCCCGTATTTCCCGAATCAGCCAGCCCGGTCTGGAGCGTGTGGTGGAATTCGAGCTGGAACATCTGAACGAGCTGGGTGATCCATGCAAAAAAGTTCTGATCATGGAGCTGATGGGCAAACACAGCAACATTATTTTCTGCGATGACAGCCTCATGATCCTCGACAGTATCAAACATGTTTCTTCTCATATGAGTTCTGTGAGGGAAGTACTGCCGGGACGAGAATATTTCATCCCCAAGACACAGGAAAAACTGGATCCTCTCACCGTCACGGAAGAAGCCTTTCTGGAAACCGTTTGCAAAAAGCCCTGCTATATTTCCAAGGCTCTCTATACTTCTCTCACCGGATTAAGCCCGGTCATAGCAGAAGAAATCTGTTACCGCGCCTCCATTGACGGAAGCGAGGCAGCCCAGTCACTGGATGAGACTGCAGGCGTGCATCTATATCACACTTTCCGCAGGCTGATGGAACAGGTAATTAAAAAAGAGTTTACTCCGAATATCATTTACCGCGGAGAGGAACCGGTGGAATACTCTGTACTTCCTCTCACCCAATACGGACCGGAATATCATTCCAAAGATTTTGATACCGTTTCCTCTATGCTGGAAACTTATTATGCGTCCCGAAATACCATTACACGCATCCGTCAGAAATCGTCTGATCTTCGGCGTATTGTGCAGACCGCGCTGGAACGCAACCGCAAAAAACTGATCCTTCAGGAAAAGCAGATGAAGGATACTGCCAAGAAGGATAAATATAAAGTATACGGAGAACTTATCAACACCTATGGATACGGACTGGAAGAAGGATGCAGATCTTTTCAGGCTCTCAATTATTATACCAATGAAGAAATCACCATTCTCCTTGATCCGACGCTTACTCCGGCGGAAAACTCAAAAAAATACTTTGAACGTTACGGCAAGCTGAAGCGTACAGAGGAAGCACTTACAGAGCAGATTGCAGATACCGAGAGTGAAATCGAACATCTGGAATCCATTTCCAATGCACTGGATATTGCAGTTGCTGAGAGCGATCTTTCTCAGATCAAGGAAGAACTTACGGAATACGGGTACATTAAAAAACATTATTCCGGCAAAAAAGGCCAGAAAATGCAGAGTAAATCAAAACCATTCCATTACATTTCCAGTGACGGATTCGATATCTATGTGGGAAAAAATAATTATCAGAACGATGAACTGACATTTAAATTTGCCACCGGCAATGACTGGTGGTTCCATGCAAAAAAAATGGCCGGTTCTCATGTGGTTGTAAAAACACGCGACGGAGAACTGCCCGACCGGACATTTGAAGAAGCCGGGAGACTTGCCGCCTATTATTCCAAAGGTCGGACAGCCCCCAAGGTAGAAATTGATTATATCCAGAAAAAGCATGTAAAAAAACCCGGCGGAGCCAAACCGGGATTCGTGGTGTATTATACCAACTATTCCCTGATGGCTTCACCGGATATTGAAGGACTTAAAGAAATAGAGTAACACCGAAAAGGCTGAACACCCATAAATAAAGGAGTTTATACATGAGTATTTTAAACGTTGAGCATCTGACCCACGGTTTTGGTGACAGAGCTATTTTTAATGATGTTTCTTTCCGTCTGCTGAAAGGCGAACACATTGGTCTGGTCGGCGCCAATGGTGAGGGAAAATCCACTTTCCTAAACATCGTCACAGGCAAACTGATGCCTGATGAAGGCAAAATAGAATGGGCAAAAAATGTACGTGTGGGCTATCTGGATCAGCACACGGTGCTCACTCAGGGAATGACCATCCGGGATGTACTGAAATCCGCTTTTTCCTATCTGTTTGAACTGGAAGAAAAGATGAATCAGATCTGTGATTCTCTTGGAACTGCTTCAGAAGAAGATATGATGAATCTGATGGACGAACTGGGAACAATCCAGGATACACTTACCATGCATGATTTCTATGTGATCGATTCCAAAGTGGAGGAGGTGGCAAGGGCTCTCGGCCTTCTTGATATTGGCCTTGACAGGGATGTAACCGACCTGAGCGGCGGTCAGCGTACCAAAGTACTGCTTGCAAGCTTCTTCTGGAGAAACCGGACATTCTTCTTCTTGACGAGCCCACCAACCATCTGGATGTGGATGCCAAAGATGCGCTGAAAGAAGCACTGAAAGAATACAGAGGAAGTATTCTGCTTATCTGCCATGAGCCGGAGTTTTATCAGGATATTGTCTCCGATGTATGGGACTGCAGCAAATGGACAACGAAGATTCTATAAAGGAGTACTCCATATGAAAATTGAAGGAAACGAAACAGAAATCAGAGCAATGGAAGAATTTCACAAAGGGAACCGTTCGGAAGGCCTGCGCATTCAGGAAGAATTTGCCTCTCAATTCCGCAAAGAATATGAAGACAAAGATCATTGCCCCTGTCAGAAGGCCTGCCGTTACCATGGCAACTGCAAAGAATGCGTTGCTATCCACCGTGCACATGGAGAACACGTTCCCAATTGTATGCGTCCACTGATCAACCGCAAAATACGGCTACTTTCCGAACTTACTGAACACACCATTGCAAACGAAATCGAACCTCCAAAAGAAGTTTTACGCAAACCTGCAAAAAAGCTGACACCATAATGATGTCAGCTTTTTCACTCCACCCGCTTATTTTTACGGACTTCCCTGATTGCATTCAGAACCACTGCGCGTGCTTCTTTTGCTTTAGCAGCATCCAAATTATCCACGTTTTCCAGCGGATACGTCATACCGAGCTTTTCGTATTTTACCTTTCCCATTGTATGATATGGCAGCACCTCAAGCCCTTTCAGATTACGGTATCTGCCGATCAGGTGTCCCAGCCTCTTCAAATGATCTTCCCCATCTGTGATTCCCGGAACCACCACATGGCGTACAACCATGGGAATACCGGCTTTTTCCAGCGCATCTGCAAACTCCAGGATATGCTTCTGACTCTGTCCGGTCAGTTTCTGATGCTCCTCTTCCGTACTGTGCTTAATATCCAGAAGCACCAGATCCAGACAGGAAAACAGCTTCTGAAATTCCTCATCACGGCTTTTTCTGTAAACAATACCTGAGGTATCCAGACAGGTATGAATACCCTCTTCTTTTGCTTTTGTAAAAAGCTCTGTAAGAAACGGCAGCTGTAAAAGCGGCTCTCCGCCGGTTGCCGTAATCCCGCCGTTCCGGTAAAAGGTCTGATTTCTCCTGTATTCTTCAAGTAATTCCTCTGATGTTATTTTAATACCTCCGTCCGGCATCCAGGTATCAGGATTATGGCAATACAGACACCTCATAGGACATCCCTGAAAAAACACCACAAAACGAACTCCGGGGCCATCAACGGTCCCGAAGCTCTCGATGGAATGTATCCTGCCTTTTAAGACTTTGCATTCCTCTTCCATAAATTACATTCCTTCGTGGAAAGTTCTGGAAATAACTTCATCCTGCTGCTCTTTTGTCAGCTTGTTGAAATTCACCGCATAACCGGAAACACGTACGGTAAGCTGCGGATATTTTTCAGGATGAGCCTGTGCATCCAGAAGAGTGTCTTTCGTAAATACGTTTACATTCAGATGATGGCCGCCTTTTTCCGCATATCCGTCAAGTAAATTTACAAGGTTATCAATCTGTGCGTCACTAATATTCATCATTCATTTCCTCCATATCTTTTCTCTGTAGCTTCCTGTCATTTTATTGCTATTTTTTCATTCTGCCGCATTTTTTCAGCAATTCTTTATTCCGCTTCTCTTTCATCAGGCATGTTTGGTTCACAGCATGCGCAGTCCGGTTCCAGATCAAAGCTGATATCATCAAAGAAAATGGCATCATCTTTGCCAAGTGCTCCCGGAATGATGGAGAATGTATTGGAAATACCATCCTGTGCATCCTTAAACGGCAGCTTGGATACAGAGCTTAAGGAAGCAACTGCTCCATGGCTGTCTCTGTGATGCATAGGATTTGCGCCAGGCGCAAAAGGCTGTCCTGCTTTTCTTCCGTCCGGTGTAGAGCCTGTGTTTTTACCATAAACAACATTCGAGGTAATTGTCAGGATGGAAGTCGTCGGAATACCGCCTCTGTAGGTATGGTTTCCTTTTATATAATGCATAAATTCATGGACAACCTCATATGCGATCTCATCAACACGATCGTCATCATTTCCATATTTCGGGAAATCCCCTTCTACAACATAGTCCACTACAATACCATTTTCATCGCGGACGGTTTTCACTTTTGCATATTTGATGGCAGACAGAGAATCGGCTACTACTGAAAGTCCTGCGATACCGGTCGCAAACCAGCGGGTTACTTTTTTATCATGAAGTGCCATCTGAATTCTTTCATAGCAGTATTTATCATGCATGTAATGAATAATATTCAGAGTATTTACATAAACACTTGCCAGCCATTTCATCATATCATGGAATTTTTCCATAACTTCATCGTATTCCAGATATTCTGATGTGATCGGACGGAATTTCGGTCCCACCTGCTTTCTGCTCACTTCATCCACACCGCCGTTGATCGCGTAAAGAAGACATTTTGCAAGGTTAGCGCGGGCACCGAAGAACTGCATCTCCTTGCCGACACGCATGGAGGATACACAGCATGCAATCGCATAATCATCTCCATGTGTCACACGCATCAAATCGTCATTCTCATACTGAATGGAAGAAGACATAATCGATGTTTTTGCACAGAAACGTTTGAAATTCTGCGGAAGTCTGGTTGACCAGAGAACCGTAAGGTTCGGTTCCGGGGCAGTCCCCAGATTTTCCAGAGTATGGAGATAACGGTAGGACATTTTGGTTACCATGGAACGTCCGTCAATACCCATACCGCCGATGGATTCCGTTACCCAGGTCGGGTCACCGGAGAACAGGGCATTATATTCCGGAGTTCTGGCAAACTTTACAAGACGCAGCTTCATAATGAAGTGGTCTACAAATTCCTGGATTTCTTCTTCCGTAAATGTACCGTTTTTCAGGTCACGTTCTGCATAAATATCAATAAATGTCGAGGTACGTCCAAGAGACATTGCCGCACCATTCTGCTCTTTGATGGCAGCAAGATAACCGAAATACAGCCACTGGATTGCTTCCTGCACGTTTGCAGCCGGTCTTCCGATATCATATCCGTAGATTTTTCCAAGTTCTTTCAGTTCTTTTAATGCTTTGATCTGTTCAGAAAGCTCCTCACGTTCTCTTGTAACATCAGAGTACATGATAATTCTCGTAGTGTCTTTCTGTTTCTGCTTATCTTCGATCAGGCAGTCCACACCATAAAGTGCCACACGTCTGTAATCACCAATAATACGTCCGCGTCCATAAGCATCCGGAAGTCCGGTAATAATATGGCTTGAACGGCATGCGCGCATTTCCGGGGTATATGCGTCAAATACACCATCATTATGTGTTTTTCTGTGTTTCGTAAAGAATTCCACAATCTGCGGATCCACGTGATAACCATTGTCCTCGCAGGCTTTCACTGCCATACGAATGCCGCCGTAAGGCTGCAGGGAACGTTTAAACGGCTTATCAGTCTGAAATCCTACAATTTTTTCTTTCTCTTTGTTTAAATATCCCGTTCCATGGGAGGTAATCGTAGAAATAATTTTGGTATCCATATCAAGAACGCCGCCTTTTGCGCGTTCCTCCTCGGAAAGCTTCATAACCTGTGCCCATAATTCTTTCGTTGCTTCCGTCGGTCCTGCCAAAAAGGACTCGTCTCCCTCGTAAGGTGTGTAGTTTTTCTGAATGAAATCGCGTACGTTGATTTCTTTCTCCCATACTCCTTCTTTAAAAGAAGTCCATTCCTGTCTCATTAGGTTCCTCCTTGTTCTTAACTTTTTTGGTGACATCAACAATATATAGTATTGTTAATTTTTCGTCAAGCAATATCCTGTACTTATTTTAATACAAACCTACTATTGTTGTATATAAATGAATACTTGAATTTTTTTCTTAATAGTAATCCATCATCTTGATAATCTTTATCTTTTTCTATATGCGTTCTTTTTATGCATTTTGTTCCTGAGTACGATTTTTTCAGACAAAAAACTTTAAACTTGAATAGAACATATCTCATTCGCAAAATATTCCCGGACATAAGAAAAAGCCCCCAACTGGAGCTTTTTCATTTTGTATTCAAGCATCACAGCTCTTATTCTTCATTGCCTTCCAGCTTACTTGCTCTTGCTTCAATTTCTTTAGCCTGGATATCGCTCGGAGCCTGTTCATAACGCGCGAAGGTATAGGAGAAATCTCCGCTTCCGCCTGTCATGGAACGAAGGTCTGTGGAATATCCGTAAATCTCAAGCATCGGCACATCAGCCTCAATAATCGTATTGCCTGCATGGTCCGGATTCATACCAAGTACACGGCCGCGGCGTTTATTCAGATCACCCATAACATCGCCGGTAAATTTATCCGGAACAGTTACCTGCATGGAAACGATCGGCTCAAGGAGAACCGGTGAAGCATCCATAAAGCCTTTCTTGAATGCAAGAATCGTAGCCATCTTGAATGCCATTTCAGAGGAGTCTACCGGATGATAGGATCCATCATACAGAGTAGCCTTCACACCAACTACCGGATACGCAGCCAGAGGTCCCTTCTGAACGCATTCCTGAAGGCCCTTCTCAACAGCCGGGAAGTAGTTCTTCGGAACAGCACCGCCTACAACAACCTGCTCGAATTCGTATGCAGTCTCCAGATCACCGGACGGAGCAAAACGCATCTTAACGTGACCATACTGACCATGTCCGCCGGACTGTTTCTTATGTTTGCCTTCAACGTCGGAATTCTTGCGGATAGTCTCACGGAACGGAACCTTCGGTTTGGAAAGTTCGATATCCACTTTATAGCGTTCTTTCAGTTTGTTAACAACGATATCCAGATGCTGGTCGCCCATACCATAAAGGAGTGTCTGGCGGTTAGCAGAATCGTTTACAACCTTGAGTGTCTTATCCTCGCTCATCATTCTGGAAAGAGCCTGAGAGATCTTATCCTCATCCCCTTTCTTCACTGCCTTATATCTCTTGTAGGTATAAGGTGTGGAAATCATTGTCTTCGGATAAACGATCGGGTTTGCCTTGGTAGCCAGGCTGTCGCCGGTCTGCACACTGTTCAGTTTTGCAATGGCGCCGATATCACCGGCATGAAGTTCAGGAACTTCAATCGGTTTGGAACCTTCCAGAACATACAGCTTGTTCAGACGTTCCTCATCGCCCTTGTCAACATTTAAAAGAGTATCGTCCGATTTGATAACACCGGAGCAGACCTTGATCAGAGAATATTTGCCAAGGAACGGATCTACGATCGTCTTCCATACATAGGCTGATTTTGCTTTTGCAAAGTCATAATTCGCTTCAAAAATCTCATTGGTCTTCTGGGAAATACCGTTGCATGCGCGTTTATCCGGGCTTGGGAAATAGCCGCAGATATCATCGAGAAGATTGGATACACCGCGAAGATTTACAGGAGATCCCATGCATACAGGAACAATACTTGCTTCCTGAACATTGGTGGCAAGTGCAGCGGAAACCTCTGTTACAGAGAATTCATCGCCTTCAAAATAACGATCCATAAATTCTTCACTGGTCTCAGCTACGGATTCCATCAGGATATCATGATATTTCTCAAGATACTCGTTCAGATATTCCGGAATATCACATTCTTCCTTTTTACCTTTGTCAATATATTTACGTCCGGCCTGTTTCACAACGTTAACATAGCCCACGAATTTGCCGTCTTCACGAATCGGGAAATGAAGAGGAGCGATCTTCTTGCCGTAAAATTCCGTCAGTTCTTCAACAACTTTACGGTAGCTGACATCATCCACATCCATATCTGTTACAAAAATCATACGCGGAAGTTTGTATTTCTCACAAAGATTCCATGCCTTCTGGGTTCCAACCTGAACGCCTGCCTTACCGGAAACTACGATGATTGCAGCATCTGCAGCGCCTACAGCTTCTTCAACTTCACCAACAAAATCAAAATATCCAGGTGTGTCAAGAACATTGATCTTCATCTTGTTCCATGGTACCGGAATCAGTGTTGTGGAGATCGAAAACTGTCTCTTAATTTCTTCTTTATCAAAGTCACTGACTGTATTGCCATCCTCTACTCTGCCGAGGCGGTTTGTCATTCCTGC
>JALEHU010000051.1 GCA_022770365.1 Blautia sp.
GTTGCAGAAGGTGCCTCTGTAGAAAATGGAGATACTTTAGCAACAATGAACTAGGACGGGAGGTAGTCAAATGTCTTATGTAACAGAAACTTTGTCCAACCTGATTCATCAGACAGCGTTCTTTAATCTGACATGGGGCAACTACCTGATGATCGCGGTGGCATGCGTGTTCTTATATCTTGCCATCAGGCATGGATTTGAGCCGCTTCTTCTGGTACCGATCGCTTTCGGTATGCTGCTGGTAAATATCTACCCGGATATTATGGCATCACCGGAAGAAATGTCCAACGGAGTAGGTGGACTTCTGCATTATTTCTATATTCTGGATGAATGGAGTATTCTTCCATCCCTGATTTTCATGGGTGTTGGTGCGATGACAGACTTCGGTCCTCTGATCGCCAATCCAATCAGCTTCCTGATGGGTGCTGCAGCACAGCTGGGTATTTATGTGGCATATTTCCTTGCCATCTTTCTTGGCTTTAACGGAAAGGCAGCAGCAGCAATCTCTATCATTGGCGGTGCTGACGGCCCGACATCCATTTTCCTGGCTGGTAAACTCGGTCAGACCACCCTTATGGGACCGATCGCGGTTGCGGCATATTCCTATATGTCCCTGGTTCCGATCATCCAGCCTCCGATCATGAAAATGTGCACTACAGAAAAAGAACGTAAGATTAAAATGGATCAGCTTCGTCCGGTTACCAAACTGGAAAAGATCCTGTTCCCGATCGTTATTACAATCGTTGTCTGCATGATTCTGCCGACCACAGCTCCTCTTATCGGTATGCTGATGCTTGGTAACCTGTTCAGAGAGTCCGGTGTTGTAAAACAGCTGACAGAAACTGCTTCCAATGCACTGATGTACATCGTTGTTATCCTTCTTGGAACTTCCGTAGGCGCATCCACAAGTGCAGAAGCATTCCTTAATGTTGACACACTGAAAATCGTTGTATTAGGTCTTGCAGCGTTTGCATTTGGTACGTTTGGCGGATGTATGCTCGGTAAGCTCATGTGTAAGCTGACAAAAGGCAAGATCAATCCGCTGATCGGTTCTGCCGGTGTATCCGCAGTTCCAATGGCAGCACGTGTATCTCAGAAGGTAGGTGCGGAAGCAGATCCGACCAACTTCCTGCTGATGCATGCGATGGGACCGAACGTTGCCGGTGTTATCGGTACAGCCGTTGCAGCCGGAACCTTTATGGCTATATTCGGGGTTTAATTCCCGTTGTCTCTATTCAATAATATGATACCAGGGTCAAAAGGTCATGTGTTTCATGCTTGCATGAAAAAATATGACTTTGACCCCATCATTATAATATAAGGAGAAAATCATTATGGCAGAAATTGAGAAAAAACCTGTAAAAATCGTGGAAACCATTCTGCGTGATGCTCATCAGTCTCTGATCGCAACCCGTATGAGCACCGAACAGATGCTTCCGATTGTTGATAAACTGGACAAAGTAGGCTACCATGCAGTAGAATGCTGGGGCGGCGCTACTTTCGATGCATCCCTCCGTTTCCTGAAGGAAGACCCGTGGGAAAGACTTCGTAAACTTCGTGACGGATTCAAAAACACTAAACTTCAGATGCTGTTCCGTGGACAGAATATTCTTGGATATCGTCCGTATGCAGATGATGTTGTGGAATATTTCGTGCAGAAATCCGTTGCCAACGGAATCGATATCATCCGTATTTTTGACTGTCTGAACGACCTTCGCAACCTTCAGACAGCTGTAACAGCAGCAAACAAAGAAAAAGCTCATGCACAGGTTGCTCTTTCCTATACACTGGGCGATGCCTATACACTGGAATACTGGACCACAATCGCAAAACAGATTGAAGATATGGGTGCTGATTCCATCTGTATCAAGGATATGGCGGGTCTTCTCGTTCCATATAAGGCAACAGAACTTGTAACAGCACTGAAAGAAGCTGTTAAGATCCCGATCGATCTTCATACTCATTACACTTCCGGTGTTGCTTCCATGACTTACTTAAAAGCTGTTGAAGCAGGTGTAGACATTATCGATACAGCAATGTCTCCATTTGCTCTTGGTACTTCCCAGCCGGCAACAGAAGTAATGGTGGAAACATTCAAGGGTACTCCGTATGATACAGGATTTGATCAGAATCTTCTGGCAGAAATCGCTGACTACTTCCGTCCGATGCGTGACGAAGCTCTGGAGAGCGGCCTTCTTAATCCGAAGAACATGGGCGTTAATATCAAGACTCTTCTGTATCAGGTACCGGGCGGTATGCTTTCCAACCTTACTTCCCAGCTGAAAGAACAGCACGCAGAAGACAAATTCTACGATGTTCTGGAAGAAGTTCCGCGTGTACGTAAAGACCTTGGTGAACCGCCTCTGGTTACTCCGTCTTCCCAGATCGTTGGTACCCAGGCAGTATTCAATGTCCTGATGGGTGAGAGATATAAGATGGTAACAAAAGAAACAAAAGATATCTTAAGCGGTAAATATGGTGCAACTGTAAAACCATTTGATGCTGAGGTTCAGAAGAAGTGTATCGGTGATACAGAACCGATCACATGCCGTCCTGCAGATCTGATTGACAATGAGCTTGACAAGCTTGAAAGCGAAATGGCTCAGTACAAAGAGCAGGATGAAGACGTTCTGTCCTATGCACTGTTCCCGCAGGTTGCTACTGACTTCTTCAAATACCGTCAGGCACAGCAGACAAAAGTGGATGAGACTGTGGCAGATACCAAGAACGGAGCTTATCCGGTATAAAAATTGTAAAAAGAACATGACAGGCTCGTCGGGAGTTTCCGGCGGGCTTGTTTTTTTGATTTTTTTTTGCTATAGTAAAATAAGTTTCGGATTCTGGAAAGGAAATTAAATCATGGGAAGAGTATTGGTCGTCGGAGGCGGTCCGGCAGGAATGATGGCTGCAGTTTTTGCAGCGAGAAGAGGACTGGAAGTACATCTTCTGGAGAAAAATGAAAAATTGGGAAAGAAGCTGTACATCACAGGCAAGGGTCGGTGTAATGTGACGAATGCCTGTGATGTGGAGGAACTGTTTCCGGCTGTAATGACGAACAGCAAGTTTTTATACAGTGCATTTTATTCTTTTACTAATCATGATGTAATGGATTTTTTCGAACAGTCAGGTGTTCCTCTGAAAACAGAACGGGGCGGCAGAGTGTTTCCTGAGTCTGACCATTCTTCTGATATTATCCGGGCATTGGAACGTGAACTGAAAAAAGCCGGGGTAAAGATTCATCTTCACTGTGAAGTAAAAAATATTCTGGTTGACGAGGGAGAAGCCCGGGGTGTGGAACTTTGCGACAGAACGATGATGGAAGCAGAAGATGTGATCGTGGCAACCGGCGGTTTATCTTATCAGTCTACCGGTTCTACCGGGGACGGTTACCGGTTTGCCAAGGAAACAGGACACAACGTGACCGAACAGAAGCCGTCTCTTGTACCATTAAGAACAAAGGAAGACTATATTCCGAGGCTTCAGGGGCTGTCTCTCAAAAATACAGGACTTACCATTAAAAATGGAAAAAAAATACTGTATCAGGATTTTGGAGAGATGATGTTTACACATTTTGGCGTTACAGGTCCCATGATTCTGTCCGCCAGCGCTCATATTGGAAAAGCATTGGAAAAAGGAACATTGTCTGCATGGCTTGACCTTAAGCCGGCATTGTCCCATGAGCAGCTGGATGCACGGATACTTCGTGAATTTGAAGCAGCACCAAACAGACAGTTCAAAAATGTCATAGGTGTGTTATTCCCTTCCTCGCTTACTCCGGTTATACTGGAACTTGGAGGAATCTCTCCTGAGAAAGTCATTCATGAGATTTCGCGGGAGGAGCGCAAAAAGTTTGGAGATCTTATCAAGGCATTTCCGTTCACGATTACGGGTATGGGAGAATTCAAAGAGGCAATTATTACCCGGGGAGGAGTATCAGTAAAACAGATTAATCCGGGAACGATGGAATCAAAAGTGATGAAGCATTTATACTTTATCGGAGAAGTCCTTGATCTGGACGCAGTTACAGGAGGCTACAATCTTCAGATCGCATGGTCCACAGCGTATGCTGCTGCGAATGCGGTTGGAAGATAGTGAAATAACACATAAAATAAGAATAACAAGGAGGAATGGAAATGGTTTATAATATTGCCATTGACGGACCTGCCGGAGCAGGTAAAAGTACGATTGCGAAAAGAGTGGCGAAGGAGCTTTCTTTTATTTATGTGGATACAGGAGCTATGTATCGGGCTATGGCTTACTATCTTATACAGCAGCATGTAAATGGTTCTGTACCGGAGGAGATTGCATCCAAATGCCGGGGAGCTGATATTTCTATTGAATACAGACAGGGCGAGCAGATTGTGCTTCTGAACGGAGAAAATGTCAATGCGTATCTTCGTACGGAGGAGGTTGGAAATATGGCTTCCGTAAGTTCGGCCAATCCAAGTGTCCGTGCGAGACTTCTTGACCTGCAGAGAGGCCTTGCAGCAGCGCAGAGTGTTGTGATGGATGGACGTGATATTGGTACGACGATCCTGCCGGATGCTGCAGTTAAGATTTATCTGACGGCAAGCTCAGAAACAAGAGCGAGACGGCGATACAAAGAACTCATAGAAAAAGGGGAAGAATGCAATATTGAAGAAATTCAGAAAGATATCGAAGAACGTGATCAGCGTGATATGAATCGTGAAATTTCTCCTCTTTGTCAGGCTGAGGATGCTGTTTTGGTGGATTCTTCCGAAATGACAATTGAAGAAGTGGTAAGCACGATACTGAATGTTTTTCATGAAAAAACAGGGAATTAAGGAGCGGTAATGAAAGTAAAAACAGCTAAGACAGCAGGCTTTTGTTTTGGAGTAAAAAGGGCTGTTGATAAAGTTTATGAACTGATTGAGTCAGGAGCGGCACCAATTTATACACTCGGTCCAATTATTCATAATGAGGAAGTGGTATCTGATCTGGACAGGAAGGGCGTTCGTGTAATTAATGAAGAAGATCTGGACCATCTGGAAAACGGGACAGTAGTCATCCGTTCTCACGGAGTTGGCAAAGCTGTTTATGATAAGCTTGAAGAAAGAGGTTTGTCATATGTGGACGTCACCTGTCCTTTTGTTCTGAAGATTCACAGAATCGCAGAAAGGGAAAGCAGCGAAGGAAAACACATCATTATCATTGGTGATGCTGAGCACCCTGAGGTCCGGGGAATCTGCGGATGGGTACATGGATCTTATACTGTGATCAAAAATAGTACTGAAGCAGAGAATTTCATTCCGGATCCTGAACAAAAAATTTGCGTTGTGTCTCAAACGACATTTAATTACAACAAATTTAAAGATTTAGTTGAAATTCTCGGCAAAAAGAGGTACAATGATAATGTTTTAGATATATTCAATGTTTTAAACACTATTTGTAATGCTACCGAAGAACGGCAAAAA
>JALEHU010000007.1 GCA_022770365.1 Blautia sp.
TTCGCAACTTCAATTCCGGCATCCACTGCTGCCGTTACGTCCGTTACACTTCCACGGAATTTAATGCAGACCAGAAGCGGTACCGGCAGGCTGTCTGCGTTGGCCGGCTTGTTCTTGTCGAACACCTCCAGGCGGACATTTGCTGCCTTGCATCCGGCGTCGGCTGCTACGAATGCTGTTGTCAGCCCGAACACCTCTAAAATTCCTACAGCTTCTGCCATCTTGCTTCTCCTTCACTGTCAGGATTACTTATTGTAACCGTACCTTTACAGTTTCTATTTGTTTACTACTGCGATCTTAAGTCCTGTCATTGCAAGATTTGTCTTAAGAGCTTCGTTGATTTCCTCTAACGGGAACTTATCTGTGATCAGTTCAGCCATTGGAAGTCCGATGCCTTTTGCTCTCTTTAAGAAATCAAAGGTGGTAACATAGTCTCTTAAAGTATATACCCAGGAGCCTACGATTGTGATTTCTTTGGAACAGATATCAAAATGCGGATTGATGGTAGCATCTCCACCATTAATGAAGAAACCAAGTTCGCAGAGACCGCCGCCGTTGCGGATAAATTTGTAGATATTTGCATGAGCAACAGGAGATCCTGTACACTGGAATGCAAAATCCGCAAGATGTCCGCCGAATGCGTCTTTTACAGCGCCTGCAAGAGCTTCAATTCCCTTGTGGTCTTTGAAGTTTACAGTCATGTCAGCGCCCATTCTCTTAGCAAAGTCAAGACGTTTCTGTTCTCCGTCCACTGCACAGATATTCTGAACACCCATTGTACGAAGGATTGCAATACAGATCAGACCGATCGGTCCGCATCCCTGAACAACAACTCTGCTGTTGAAACGAAGAATGCCTGTTGTTTTTGCTCTCTCAACTGCGTGAATAAGAACTGCACACGGCTCAATAAGAATTCTGGAATCCAGATCCAGATCACTTACATTAAAGAATGTGGAGCCGAATTCTCCGCCTCTGATGAAGATGTAATCAGAGAACCATCCGTTCAGATGGATATCATCATCCGGAAGAAGTCCGTATACATCAGCACCGCCTACGTTCTTTTTGTTCAAATCAAACATGGTGATCTCAGGATCATCCTTAAAGATCATACATGTAACAACCTTATCGCCGACTTTAACAGGTTTGCCTGCTGTATCAACTTTAACATTTTTGCCCATTGCAACGATCTCACCGGTTCCTTCATGTCCCAGAGCTACCGGAATCAGACCAAATGGATCTCTCTTGAATTCATGAGCATCTGTACCGCATACGCCGCATCCTTCTACTTTTACGAGGAGATCATTATCTCCAAGAGGAGGAATCGGGTATTCTTTTAATTCAAAATGCTCTTTTTCTGTAAGTACTGCTACTCTTGCGGTTTTCGGGATAGCGCCGCCTGCTGCAGGAGCCGGAGCTGCCGATGCTGCAGGAGCATTTCCTGTCATGCCGGAGAGAACCTGTTTTACGATTTCTTCAATATTAATATTACTCATATCCATGGTGTTCTTCTCCTCCTCATTAACGAATGCAAAGACTGTCAGACATTACGCAGCGTCTTCTCTTGGTAAAGGTGCTTGCGCTTGTAAGCCCCTCACCTGTACGGCTTGCGATGGTGAATGTACAATAACCTTCTCCTCCGAATCCAAGAGCTGCATAAGAAGGTGCATTTTTAACAAGGATTGCGGTGTCGATTGCTTTCGCATATTTGGTAATGTTGTCAATATTCTTGGAATGGATGTGTGCGGAATGGCGATTGCCATGTTCAAGCCATACAGCCTGTTCTACCGCGTCATCAAAATCCTTTGCTCTTACAACGCCAAGGATCGGCATCATAAGCTCTTCTGCGATCAGCGGATGTTCCTTCGGTCCTTCGAATACGATGCAGCGGATATTCGCCGGTACATCAACTCCGATCATGGAAAGAAGGGTTCTTGCATCACGTCCTACACATTTACGGTTCAGTTTACCGCCTGCCAGAACTACTGCTGTAAGTTTATCCTGTTCCTCTTTGGAAGCCAGGTAGCAGTCATTCTCGGTGATCAGATAATGCATCAGTTCATCTACAACAGAAGAAACTGCTACAATTTCTTTTTCCGCGATACACGGAAGGTTATTATCAAAGGTACATCCGTTCACGATATCCTGAGCAGCTTTACGAATGTCAGCGGTCTCATCTACCAGTGCAGGAGGATTGCCTGCACCTGCGCCGATACCACGCTTGCCGGAGGAAAGTACTGCCGTTACAACGCCAGGGCCGCCGGTTGCCGCGATAAGCGGGATATCTTTATGTTTCATCATAATGTCACTTGTTTCCAGTGTAGGTTTCTCTACTGTTACGGCAATGTTGTCCGGTCCGCCTGCTTCCAGAGAAGCTTCGTTCACCAGATTGATTGCGTAAATAGAAGTTTTGATAGCTGCCGGATGCGGATTAAATACAACGGTATTTCCGCCTGCCAGCATACCAATGGTATTGCACAGAACGGTCTCACTGGGGTTTGTGCACGGAGTGATCGCTCCGATAACACCAAATGGTCCCATCTCGATCAGAGTAAGTCCTCTGTCACCAGACCATGCAGTTGTTGTAATATCTTCGGTTCCAGGAGTCTTGTCAGCTACCAGGTGATGTTTGAGAATCTTATCGCCCACATTACCCATTCCTGTTTCTTCAACGCCCATACGTGCGAAGATTTCTGCATTTTCTTTGATTTTTTTACGGATGCAGGTAATGATTTTTTCTCTCTGGTCCATGGACATTCTTTTTACAATCTGTTCTGCTTTTTTGGCAGCTTCGATCGCATCATTCATATCTTTAAAAACGCCATGTTTCCCGGCCGGAGCGTCAGCAATCTGCATTTTTGCCATTACTTCCTGTACAATTTCCTGTACCATGCTTTCACTGATTGGCATGAGATTGTCCTCCTTTTATATTGCAGTGATTCTCTTATTTCATTCCCAGCTGAGCCATTACCTGTTTGGTGATGTTTGCTACTAATTCAGCGTCTGCTGATGGAGCTGCTGTTGTGTCTTTGCCAACGAAATCATACTGATATCCCGGGAAGTTCTTGTATTCCTCGCTGTGGCATGCGCCGCCGCAGTTGTGGCAGTTCTTGCCGTCTTTGTTCAGGCAGATGCTTGCCGGATGTTTGCCAGGCATACCGAATTTACGACGGATTGCATACAGTTTTTCGATATTTTTCTCGTCGAATTCCTTCGGGCCGCCCAGAAGTTTGGTCTGGTACAGAAGCTGTGCATAGAATTCTACGGATTCCATCTTCATGTATGCAGCGTTCAGGTCTGTACTCCAGGTAAGAGCTCCGTGGTTCTCAAGAAGAACTGCATCAAAGTATGGAAGATATTTTTCCAGATTGTCCGGAATTTCCATTGTGGAAGGTGTACCATACTCAGCGATCGGAACGCATCCGAGAGAGATAACTGCTTCCGGCATGATCGGCTGTGTCAGCGGAATGCCTGCAATTGCGAAAGATGTTGCATAAATTGGATGAGCATGTACAACAGATCCCACATCCGGTCTCTTATCGTATACTCTCATATGCATTTTGATTTCAGAAGACGGTTTGAATCCAGGATTAGCCTGAATAACATTACCTTCTCTGTCAACTTTACAGATGTATTCCGGAGTCATGAATCCTTTGGATACACCTGTCGGGGTGCAAAGGAATTCATTGTCATTCAGTTTGACGGAAATGTTACCGTCGTTTGCAGCCACCATGTTGCGGTTGTAGATTCTCCTTCCGATGTCGCAAATCTGTTTCTTAATTTCAAATTCGTTTACCATGCTTTCTTCCTCCTTAAGCTTATTGGTTTCTTTTTGTTTCTATGGAGATTTTACTCCTTTTAACACGATTTGTCAAGAACATCTTGTTGTTTCGTGTTGTTTTTATTGGGTTTTTACTGTTGTTTTTTGTTGGTTTTTATATTGTCTGTTTTGTTGGTTTTCTGTGGTTTTTCTTCCCATGGCATCACGTCCCCATCTTCCCGGAGATATTCCATAATTTCAGGTACTCTCTGCCGGATTTTGGAATTCACATACCGGGTTTTTTGATAATAAATTTTTACGCCTTTCAGAGATGTCATAGTTCATCCTCCTATCTGGCAGTCCAGTCCGCAGACTGCTTGTACTGCCTTTTTCAGTGTTTCCATTTTTTCATTCGAGGGAGGAAGAATTCCCTCCATCCGGTATTCTCTTCCAAGTCCGTCATACTTATCCTGACCAAGTCTGTGATAAGGCAGGAGATGGATTTTCCTGACCCCCGGCAATGCGGAAGCAAAACCGGCAATCCCCTTTATTTCTTCCACAGTATCATTAAAAGTCGGAATCACAGGCACACGAATGACCAGCTTCGTCTGACCGGACAGTGCGGTTTTTCTCGCATTTTCCATCATCAGTTCATTGGAGCTTCCTGTAAACTCTTTATGTTTGGCCGGATTCGTATGTTTGATGTCCATCAGATACATATCCAGGTACGGCAAAAGCATTTCTATCTTTTCAAAGGGTGCACATGCCATACTCTCAATTGCCGTATGGATTCCGCGCTCCTTTGCCGCGTGCAGAAGATCTCTGGAAAACTCCGGCTGGCACAGGCATTCACCCCCTGAGAGGGTCAGACCTCCGCCCGAGCGATAATAATAAGGGCGATCCTTCTCCACAATCTCCAGTACTTCTCCAACCGTCACATCCCGTCCGATCACCTTGTCCTTCCCCTGTACCTTCATGGTCTGTATCCCGAATTCCTGTGACTCCGGATTGCAGCACCAGCGGCACCGGAGGACACACCCCTTCAGAAATACAATGGTACGGATCCCCGGTCCATCATGAATAGAATAGCGTTGGATATCAAAGATTCTCCCTTTCGTATCCAGATAATCCATAATTTCCCTTTCCGGAACCGGGCAGACTCCCCGCCCGGTTCCTGTCAATGTCATTAAAGACAAAAATCATTCAAAAGATCAAAAGCCCTGTTCGGTACGTCGTATAATATCATCCTGCAGAGAACGGGACAGGGTGGTAAACAGAGCACTGTAACCTGCCACACGTACTACCAGATGTTTGTAATTCTCCGGATGTTCCTGTGCATCCAGAAGTGTCTCACGGCTGACAACATTAAACTGCATATGCATGCCCTTCTGGTCAAAATAGGAACGGATCAGTGCAACAAATTTCTCCAGCCCTTCTCTTCCTGACAATGCAGACGGATGGAACTTCTGGTTAAACAATGTACCGTTGGAACAGATAAAGTGATCCAGGCGGGATACGGAAGTTGCCGCAGCCGTAGGTCCGTTCACATCCTTGCCTGCTGATGGTGAAACACCGTCCGCAACAGGTGTATGCGCGTAACGACCGTCAGGAGTTGCGCCTGTCTGTCCGCCAAGGGGCACATTGGCCGATACCGGATAAAGACCGGCCTGGAACTGTCCGCCGCGGGGATTTTTATATTTTTCCAGCGGGCGGGAATATGTATATGCCACATCTCTTGCAAAATAATCCACATCCGGAATATCATTGCCGAACTTCGGAACTTCCTCAATCATATTGTGAATTTCTTCATATCTTACTTTTTTCTCCGGTGCAGGTTTCATATTCATAACCACATTTAATATAGAAGAAACCGCTTCCTGATCTACAGCTCTGCCTTTCGACTGCATCTCTTTCAAAATGGAGACTGTCATTTCTGTAATGGTCTGCCGGTCAAATCCCCTGCCAAAGTTCCAGATCAGAGCTTCCTTGTATTCCTCCATGGTAACTTTCTTGTCCTGATACACAAGCTTGCGGATGGCATACAGTGAATCTGCCATATTGGCAACTCCAAAGCCCTGCGGTCCGGTGAAATTATAAACCGCACCGCCTTCCTGTACAGATTTTCCTCTTCCAATGCAGTCGTCCACCATACTGGAAAGGAACGGAAGCGGGCACCTTTGTGCGTGGGCCACGTCAATGGCATTATCTGCATTTACCATTAACGAAATGCAGTATTCCATCTGTTTCTTATAAGCATTGTAAAATTCATCAAAGGTCGTCATCTCCGTCACATCACCGGTAGGAATTCCCACAAGCTCGTCTTTATCCATACCATTGGCAAATACAAGCTCCAGCGGACGGCACATGTTAAAGAACGCGGCATCATGCCACCCATCTGTCTTTCCGGGAACCTGAGGTTCCACGCATCCGATGATATTATACTCACGTGCCTCATCCAGAGGAATTCCTCTGTTCTGAAGCGCCGGAATAATCACTTCATCATTGTAGTACGCCGGAAGGCCGATTCCTGTTCTGGTAAGCTCAGCAGCCTTGATAAGGAATTCGTGAGGTGATCCGTTCCACACACGTACCGATAAAGACGGCATAGGAAGATGCACATGCATGGATGCCTGAATACACATAATAGAAAGGTCATTGGTCACATCCTCTCCATCCTTATTCTGACCGCCTGCGATCAGATTCTGGAAAAGGCTGTATCCTGCAAATCCTTCTGCAGATGCGGCGTCTCTCACTTTATTCAGGTCATTCATCTTCACCCAGATACAATCCATCAGTTCCTGGGCAAATTCTCTGGTAATATTTCCATTCTCAATATCTTTCTTATAATAAGGATACATATACTGGTCAAATCTTCCCGGGGAAATGGAATGACCGCTGCTCTCCATCTGCAGGAGCTGCTGTACGAACCAGAAAGACTGGCATGCTTCGTAGAAGCCTGAAGCTCCCTTAGCCGGTACACGGCTGCAGTTCTGCGCAATCACATACAGTTCTTCTTTTCTCACAGGATCACTGCACTGAGATGCCATCTCATCCGCAAGCTGTGCATAACGCTGTGCGTATTCGATGACAGCCTGACAGCTTTTGATCACTGCCTGCAAAAAGCGGGAACGTCTTGCATAATCACCATCACCCACCTGGCACTGGTCCAGTTCCGCCTGGGCTTTGGCAATGATTCCCTCGTATCCGATTGCAAGCACCTCTTCATATTTGACCGTCACATGTCCCACACCATTATAAAAATAATTGCCCGGTGTGAAAATATTATGGTCAATGGCTTTGATTGCCTCCGGTGCCATATAAGAGGTCGCAAGTTCACTGGTGGTCTTTCCTTTCCAGTATTTATGTACCTCTCTAAGGTCTTTTTTCGTTTCTTCTGAAATATAAAACGGGTCCGCGCTCCTCGTCTCAACAGTGTCAAGTTCATCCTCCAGCCACTGGAAGGAATACTCCGGAAAAGTCTGGCAGCCTCTCGGTGCCAGTGTGCTGCTTCCAACGATCAATTCCTCATCACGAATTATGATGGGAATATGACGAAGGATATGAGCAAAAGCCTCCGCACGTCTTGTAATGACCGGCATGCCTTCCGTAGCTTTATAGGATTCCGTAATAAGCTTCGCTCTGGCAGACTCGATCTCCGGCATCTTCGCATACAGATCGTCTACTAATCTGGTGATTCTGGAAGATTTGGGAATATCTGTGGTAATAAACATATCCACATTGCTCCTTTCTCATAACACTCAATACAGAAAACGGAACTGTGATTCACCATATTACCGCCCGTTTTTCACTGTACAGGAACCGTTATGTATATAACGTTAATTATACTCGCAATTATACAGAATGTCAACAAAATCCAACATATCTTTCTTTTCTAAATGTGGTTTTTGTTTGTTTTTTATTGTGCTTTTTGTTTGTTTTTATTCTGAATTCCGGTTTTCAACTTTACATTTTGTATTGACTTTCCATTCGTTCTCTGCGATACTAAAATTATCGATTATAAGTATAAGCATTACCTGTTTACTTTATTTAACGATTTCATCACGAAAGGGGCAGATACCATGTATCTTTCCGATATGCATACACATTCTATTGCAAGCGGCCACGGCACCACCTGTACTATTTCAGAAATGACAAAGCAGGCAGCCGCCAGAGGGCTGAAGCTGCTAGGCATTACTGATCACGGTCCGGCAACACTGGCGGCCGGTACACCTTCTTATTTCCGAAGCCTGACATTTTCGCCCAGGAAACGGTTCGGTGTGGATTTATTATATGGAATCGAACTGAATATTCTGGATACTGAAGGACATGTAGATCTTGAAGAAGAGCTGCTCTCCCGGCTGGATTACGCCATTGCCAGCATGCACGCGCAGAACTATCGCAGCAAATCACGCAAGGAGAACACGCTTGCGTATATCAATGCTATGAAAAACCCCCATATTAAAATTCTGGGACACTGTGATAATCCCCATTATCCGGTGGATTACGAAGCATTGGCTGTATGCGCCAAAAAGCATCAGGTTCTGTTTGAGATCAACGAAGCCTCCCTGGCTCCCTATGGGTATCGCGGAGACACCACAGCAAATAATCGGGAAATTCTCCGATGCTGTGCCAAATATCAGGTGCCTGTTGTATTATCCAGTGACAGTCATGGCGCAGATCACATCGGAGATTTTACTTATGCGGCAGAATTTGTCCATCAGGCCATGTTTCCCCAGAACCTGATTTATAACAACCAGATTCCAAAGCTGAAAGTATTTTTACAGACAAGATAAGATGTTGGGGTCAAAAGGTATTTTGACCCCTCTGATACACGGATTTCTCCGCACTTTGTGCTCCCGAAATCCTAAAAGATAACAGTTATAAGTATACAAGGAGAAATTCTATGAATTCTACTGAAAAAAGCGCCGGAAATCCCCTTGGGTATGTTCCGGTGGGAAGCCTTCTTCGCAAATTTGCCATTCCAAGCATCATCAGCATGTTAGTCAGTGCACTGTACAATATCGTTGACCAGATTTTTATCGGTCAGGGCGTTGGAATGCTGGGTAACGCGGCAACAAATGTTGCATTTCCAATGACAACCATCACTGTAGCAATCGCTCTGCTCCTGGGTATCGGCGGCGCCGCCAATTTTAATCTTTCCCTTGGACGAGGCAATGAGGAACGCGCCCGGAAAATCGCAGGTTCAGCTTTTGGTGCCCTTGTGATTTTTGGTTTTACATTTTGTATTGTGATCCGTTTTTTCCTGAAGCCTGTAGTTCTCGCATGCGGAGCGACTGACCAGACCCTTGATTATTCACTGGCTTATGTGGGAATCACTTCCCTTGGGTTTCCTTTTTATATGCTCGCCACAGGAGGCAACCATCTGATCCGCGCAGACGGTAAACCCACTTATTCCATGATCATGGTGCTTTCCGGTGCAGTCATCAATACCATCCTGGATCCGTTATTTATCTTTGTATTCGGATGGGGAATCCGTGGCGCAGCCTGGGCGACTGTGATCGGACAGATTATTTCCGCATTTATGGTTCTTATTTATCTGCCAAAATATATGGATGGCTCTTTTCACAGAAAAGATTTCATACCTGATCTTACCTGTCTGAAATCCATTGTTTCACTGGGATCTGCTGCATGCCTGAATCAGCTCGCCATCACTGTTGTACAGATTCTGATGAACAATATTCTCCGTCATTACGGCGGACTTTCCGAATACGGAAGTGACATTCCTCTGGCCGTTGTCGGCATCGTGATGAAGGTAAATATGCTGTTCCTGTCTGTGGTCATTGGTCTTTCTCAGGGTGCCCAGCCGATCATCAGCTTCAACTACGGTGCACGAAAGTACTCCCGGGTAAAGGAAGCTTATCTCAAAGCCGCAGGCGCTGCCACCGTTGTCGCTGTCATCGGGGTGCTTTGTTTCCAGTTTTTTCCAAGACAGATTATCAGCCTGTTCGGAAGCGGTGACGAGCTCTATTATAAATTTGCTGTGAAATTTTTCAGAATTTTCCTGTTCTGTACCTTTTTTAACGGCCTGCAGCCGGTAACATCCAACTTTTTCACCTCCATAGGCAAAGCTGCAAGGGGAGTTTTCCTTTCCATGACAAGGCAGATTATTTTTCTGGTTCCATTGCTCATTGTCTTTCCGCTTATTATGGGAATTGACGGAGTCATGTTTGCCGGACCCATCTCAGATGCCGCTGCAGGAATCCTGGCGATTGTCCTGGTAATAAAAGAATTCCGCAAAATGTCTCTGCTGCCGGAACAGGAACATGATTAAATCGCTATTTAGTTAATTTGGCTTTCGCCGGAGCTTTAAAACAAGGCGGAAGACAAAGAGGAGTAGGCATGAAAAACTGGACGCGCAGAAGAGAGACGGGAGACCGGGGTGCGGAAGTGCTTACGTCCTGTTTCTGTGCGGGCTTCGGCGCCTAAGAAGTACTAGCCCCCTGTATTTTTGCTAAAGGCGCGAACCGGATTTCTGGACTCGCCTTCGGCTCAAACAGCAGAAATCCGGCCCGCAACGCAAAAATCCACGGGACAAGTACTTCTAAGACGCCTGCAGAGTGCACTGAAACAGGACGTAAGCGCTTCCGCACCCCGGTCTCCCGCCTCTCTCCTGCGCTGGCAGTTGGGTTTCACTTAAATGGGGAGTGAAAAATCAGGAAGGGAATCGAAGGCGGTTAGTACATACTGCAATTTCCAATTAAATCATATGGCTATTCATTAAGACAGTATGGACATTAAGAAGCCACCTTTATGCCAGGAGATATTGATACTTAACTGCCTTTCATTTAGATCTGGGTGAACCAGCCAAGGCACTTAAAAATAGCATCGGCGAATCCTTGACACTCCAGCGCAGACCCGATATCTATCAAACTGAGACAATATTCCGATAATGCAGGAAAGACGCTCTATCGCTCTCGATTCCCTTCCTGGTTTTTCACCTACCCTTTAAGCGAAACCCAACTGCCAGCGGAAGAGAAAACCGGAAGGCGGGCGCGGGAACCAGGTGCGTTCTGTTTCGGGGCATTCTGCAGGGGTTTTAGAAGCACTTAGCTTGCAGATTTTCGCGTTGCGGACCGGATTTCTGCATGTTTGAGCCAAAGGCGAGTTCAGAAATCCGGTTCGCGCTTTTAGCGAAAATATGCAAGGTTAGTGCTTCTTAAGCCCCGAAGCCCGCCCCGAAACAGAACGCACCTGGCTCCCGCGCCCGCCTTCCGGTTTTCTCTTTCGCGTCCAGTTTTTCACGCCTCCCCCTTCATTGTCTTCCGCCTTGTTTTAAAGTTCCGGTGAAAGCCAAATTAACTAAATAGCGATATAATTATTGACAACAGCATTAATTAGTGTTAATATAATGCCAGTATAATTCCATATTGAACATATGAAGTGCTGTCCACTATCCGCGTGGTGGACAGAAGAGGGAATCAGGTGAAAATCCTGAGCGATCCGGTCACTGTAACAGAGGAGCAAGTTCTCGATATCCCATTGTACAAATGTATGAGAAGGGGAGAATGAGCAATGATCCTGAAGTCAGGAAACCTGCTTTGTATGGCGAGGTTAAACTTCCGTGTAAAGTGTAACAACCAACCTGTGATATCCGCAATCACATGGCGTTGTCTGCTTTTTTTGGGAAGCAGGCATTTTTTTATGGAATTCGCCTGTTCGTATGAATTATACGCCGCATTCTCAGCGGCTGCCTGAAAAGGCATGATTAAATGGCAGGCGATACTGCTTCGGATGCTTTCATTCCCTCCGCAAATTTGAATGATGCATTGTCTACCCCGAAGCAGATCGTCCCTCCGCAAACCGTTTCGACGTTATCTGACGTCGATTTTTTTATATCAATGGAAACTTCTTCAGGAGGAACATATCAATGGAAAAGAAATACTGGGAAGACAAAGAATATTCCTATTTCAGTCACAAAAAATGCGAGTATTTTCCCTGCCATGCAGGTGCAGACCCTGATAATTTTAATTGTCTGTTCTGTTACTGCCCTCTTTACGCCCTGGGCACAAAATGCGGGGGCAGCTTCCGCATCACAGAAAAAGGGATCAAAGACTGCACAGGCTGTCAGCTTCCGCACAAACGGGAAAATTACGGTTACGTTACAGGTAAATACCAGGAGCTTGCCGAGCTCATGAAAAAGACAGGCGTATTATCCGACAAATAACACCGGAAATCGCCTTTCCTGCATCATCTGTCTTAGACATTCCAGCAGATGTATTACTTTTTCCGAAGTATTGCCGCCTCACGGATCATCTTTTCCAGTTCCCGGGCGGCAATTCCAATGGGGCGTCTGGGATCCCAGACCATGCAGATGTGCCGTGCCGGAATTTTTTCTTTTAAATGAATCTCAAAAATATCTCCTTTTTTTATGGCATCTTCCGCCAGAGCTCCCGGCAGAAAACCAAGACCAAGATCATTTTTTACCAGCGGAAGAATCTGGTCTGTCGCTGCCACTTCTATATCCGGATCCAGTATCAGTCCATGATCCGCAAAAAGACTGCTGTAAAATTCAAAAGTCTTGGTCTCTCTTCCGAGACAGATCAGCGGATATCCGATTATTTCCCCGAAACTCAATGTTTTCCCCTTCAGATCAGCGAACTGCAGACCTGCCACCACAATATCCTGAACATCCACAAGAGGCAGTTCCCTAAGCGTTTTATCCTGGTCTTCCGGCATAGTAACCACAGCAAACTCCATCTGTCCGCTTTTTACCGCAGCAATCGCCTGCGGTGCTGAACAGTTGGTAATTCGGATATGAACCCCGGGATAGGAAAGATGATAACGGCGAAGAACCGGAAGCAGCAGGCAGTGAAGTGCAATCTCACTTACCCCCAGAGAAACGCAGCCTTTTCCGAGAGCTTTGTCACTGGCAAGCTCCGCTTCGGCTGCCTGAAACTGCTCCTGTGCTAACTGCACATGAGCAAACAGTTTTTCTCCTTCCGATGTCAGGGAAACTCCCCTGTGAGACCGCAGAAAAAGCGTACATCCCAGTTCCTGCTCCAGATTGTTCATTGCTCTGGTGATATTTGGCTGACTGTTCATCAGAATATGTGCAGCCCGTGTAAAACTCCGGTATTTTGCCACAAAATAAAAGATTCGGTAATAATCATAGGTTACTGCCATTTTCAGGTGCCTCCGGTCATATCATTTTGATATTTCTGATATATAAAATATACCTTTTACATATTACATGATTATCAGTATAATACCACAGGATGAAAAAAACAATCCATTCAAAAGGAGATTTTACATATCATGAACCAGGATCTTACGGTCGGAAGGCCGGAAAATGTACTTTGGAAATTCTGTCTGCCCCTCTTTGGCAGTATCATCTTCCAGCAGCTCTACAACATTGCAGACAGCCTTGTGGCAGGCAAATTCATCGGTGAAAATGCTCTCGCGGCTGTAGGAAACAGCTATGAGATCACATTGATCTTCATTGCATTTGCATTTGGATGCAATATCGGATGCTCGGTGATCGTGTCTCAGTTCTTCGGAGCCAAAGACTATAACGGTATGAAAACTGCAGTATATACCTCCATGATTTCCAGCGCAGTTCTCTGTCTGCTGCTGATGATTTCCGGCATTCCCGGATGCCGGGGACTATTAAGTCTCATCAATACTCCGGAACAAATTCTTACTGATTCCCAGTTATATCTGGATATTTATATGTGGGGGCTTCCCTTTATGTTTTTTTACAATATCGCTACAGGCATCTTCTCTGCTATGGGCGATTCACGAACACCGTTTCTTTTTCTGGCAGTTTCCTCCACAGTCAATATCGCGGTGGATATCTTTTTTGTCACTGTCCTTCATATGGGTGTGGCAGGTGTGGCATGGGCTACATTCCTGTGTCAGGGAGCCAGCTGTATCCTTGCCGTTACAGTGGTGCTGCGCCGTTTAAAATCCATCAGGACCACCGGACACATACCGCTGTTTTCCCTGCCGGTTTTCCGGAAGGTCGCATCCATCGCCATCCCCAGTATCCTGCAGCAGAGCTTCATTTCTGTAGGAAATATTGTTATTCAGAGTGTGATCAACAGCTTCGGAGCAAGTGTCATCGCAGGTTATGCTGCTGCAGTAAAACTCAATAACCTTGTGATCACTTCTTTTACTACTCTTGGCAATGGTATTTCCAATTATACCGCTCAGAACATGGGAGCCAAAAAGCCGGGACGAATCAAAGAAGGCTTCCGCGCCGGAATTAAGCTTGTATGGCTTCTGAGCCTTCCTCTGTGCCTGTTATATTTCTTTGCAGGGCGCTGGCTTTTGTACCTGTTTATGGATTCTCCCACAGGTACAGCTGTTCAGACCGGCATCCTCTTCCTGCGCATTCTGGCACCGTTCTACTTCGTTGTTTCTGCCAAACTTGTTGCTGATGGCACTCTGCGAGGCGCTGGCATTATGAAAAGATTCATGGTGTCCACTTTTACAGATCTGATTCTCCGCGTTGTTCTTGCTGTTTTGCTCTCAAAGACAGCTCTTGGCGCAACGGGAATCTGGTGCGCATGGCCGATCGGATGGTCTGTCGCTACCGCACTTTCTGTATGTTTCTACCACAACGGACCGTGGAAAAATGTGAAACATTCATGATTACATAACCATAAACTTTCCCATATGCTCTGCTTCTCTGATCAGGTGTTCCAGCCTCCGGTTACAGCTGCCGATGGGAACTCCGGTACTGATTACTCTGCTGCATGATTTCATCACATCCAGCGCTTTCTTATAAGAATTCTCACTGATCTCATGAAACGCTTCTTCCGTAATTACCTCCGAGGCAAGTTCCCTTGCCACGCGGTAATCCACGTCATTCTTATACAAAATTCCGGCTGCAAACGGTATATTCTCCTTTTGCAGTTTCCGGAATACCGGTATCCCTGTACCGCCGCCTGTAATCAGAAAAAGATCTGTTTTGCCTTCCGGTTTCGGCAGTTCAATACTCCCGAACACCGGGTCATAATACCCATTGTTTATTTCATACAGTTCCCGGATAATCTCTTCCTTAAAAATATCCTCCGGCGAACCAAAATGAGCAATGGTATCACCTTTTACACAGATAATTTTATCTGCAATCTTCTGGGCCAGATCAATTTCATGGAGTGACATGATCACTGTGATTTTTTTCTCTTTTGCCATATTTCTCAGAATGGAAAGAAGTTCCAGTTTATGACGGATGTCCAGAAAAGAAGTAGGCTCATCCAATATGATAATATCCGGTTCCTGGCAGATGGCACGTGCAAGAAGAATTCTCTGCTTCTGACCATCGCTTATCGCATTGAAATCACGGCTGCCCAGTTCCTGTGCATGAACTGCCCGCATCGCCTCATCCACCTTATCTTCATCCTCACGGCTTAGAATACCAAGCCGGCCTGTATAAGGGTATCTTCCTGTTGCCACAATTTCCTGACAGGTCATCAGTTCCGGTCTGATACGCTCCGTTAATACAACTGCCATCTGCTGCGACAACGCTTTGTGTGAAAGAGATTTCAGATCTTTTCCATCAATTATGACACTTCCTCCCAGTATCTGCAGCTGACGGGTAATACTTTTCAGAATTGTCGATTTCCCGGAACCATTCGGACCGATCAGGGTCACGATTTCCCCTCGTTCAATATCAAGCTGAATATCATGGATCAGCACCTTTTTATGATATCCGACGGCAAGGTCTTTTGTACAAAAATAATAATCTGTCATAGCTTGTTTCCTTTCTGTTTTCTCAGCATCATGATAATCACGATCGGTGCACCGAATATGGAGGTGACAGTACTGATATTCAGTTCCAGAGGCGAAAACGCCATTCGCGCAATAAGATCACTCAACATACAGAACACGGCACCACCGAGAAAAACACCCGGAATCACAACGATTGGTTTTGAGGTTTTGAGGCTCATTTTTACCAGATGCGGAACCGCAATTCCCACAAAGGAGATCGGTCCTGCAAATGCAGTTACGCAGGCTGCCAGAATACTGGAAAGCAGAATCAGACTGATCCGGAAAACTTTGATATTCACCCCTGCGCTCTGTGCATAGGATTCTCCCATCTGATACGCTCCAATCGGCTTTGACATCAGAAACACAACCGCAAAACAAATTCCTACAACTATCACAGAAATGCGCACATTGCTCCAGTTCATACCGGAAAAGCTGCCCTGTGACCATCCGTGTAAATTGACAATATCCGAATCATCTGCGAATGTGATCACAAAATCCGTCACAGCAGAACAGATATACCCGATCATGGTACCAGCAACCAGCAGCGTTGCCATACTCTTAAGCGTCCTGGAAACAAGGAGAATAAATCCCATGGACAGCATGGAGCCAAGAAAGGCCGATGCTATCATAGCATAGGAGGAAAATGACTGGAAATACTGAAGGAACACGATCATCATCAGGGCAACGACCATCTTTGCCCCGGAAGAAATCCCCAGAATAAAAGGACCTGCAATAGGATTCGCAAAGAATGTCTGCAGCAAAAAGCCGGACAGAGAAAGTGCTCCCCCCAATATTGCCGCCATAAAAATACGGGGCAGCCGGATTTTCCATATGATATTATATTCTGTTTCATTATTGACTTTTCCTGAAAGGATGCGCAGAACATCCGGAACGGAAATATGTACGGTTCCTGTATTGATATTCAGCACAATAATAGCAAAAAAAGCTGCTGCCAGCACAGCAAATACCATAAAGTACCGCGTTCGTCTTTTGAAATTTTCAATATGAAAACTTGTTGTTTCAGCTTGTATATCATTCTTATTTATCATTGCAGCTCTTCTATCCTATCTTTTATTCATACTCTGTATTGCACCCGTTTACTCAGTTCACCTTTTTCATAAAGGTCATCCGGCTTTCCTCACCATCTGTCAGAATCAGATGAAAATCCCGTATTACATCGCCGATCCGGTCAACAGACTGATACATTTTCTTATCATTACACCAGACATTTCCCTCTTTTACCGCTTTGAAATCTGCAAACAATTCACTCTTGGCGAGCAGGTCATCAATGGAAGAAATCGGGCTGTCAATGGTTGCATTGTAAACCAGATAATCTGCATTAATTGCATTATTATAAAACTCTTCCAGTGTCATGCTCACGGAGGAAAGAGAGCTTTCCTCATTGATCAGATCCGTGTAAATATACTGTCCTCCTGCAATTTCAATCATTCGTGCAATATAGTCACTGGAGTCCCTGACAACCACTTTCCCGTCACTGCTGACGTAAAAATAAGCGATTGTTTTTCCTGTATTCGGAAAGTCATTCATTTCTTCCACAATTTTTTTCTGTTCTTGAAAACGTTCTTCCGCTTCCTTCTCTTTTCCGGTGAGAACGCCATAAAGCTTGATCCACTCTACTCTTCCAAGGGGATGAGGTTCATATGTAGCATATTCCACCAGAACCGGAATTCCCAGATCTTCAATCATTTCCTTTACCTTTGGAGAATGAAAGATCATCGTGGATTCAATCGTCAGATCACAATCCTCACTGATCAGAAGTTCATAATCCGGTTCATTATATTTTCCCGCAAAAAGAATATCCCCGGTTTCCATTGCACTTACAGCATTGTCAATATACCAGCCGTTCGCCTGCGTTCCGGAAAGCCGTATCTGATCAAGAGCATCCAGAGAATCATACAGAGACATCACAGACGTAGCTGTCAGGTAAACTTTATCAAGGGGCATCTGAAGAACGGTGATATCGCTGTCCAGGTTTTCCGGGATTTCCTTATCCGAAGGAACAACCAGATACCGCGTTCCATCATTGATATCCAGCAAACGGTAATCATCTGCATAATTGTAGATTTTGAATTTCTGCGCATATTCCAAAGACATCTCTGATTCATATGTCAGACTATCGATTTCCGGAGCTTCCTGCGAACTTTCCTCAGCAAAAACAGCCTGACATGGTACCGTTCCAGCAATCATCACAGCCGCTGTCACAGCTGTTAGAATTTTCTTCGTTAAATACTTATTTTTCATTCTTTTTTCATCTCCGATTCAGAGGAAAGCTGCCGGTTCAGCAGCTTTCGCTCAAAATTCTGTTTCTTATTCTGCTTTGCTGATCAATTCTGCTGCCAGATCACTGCAGTCAAACAGCACACCATATGCTTTCAGCCATTCTTCTTTAGCCAAATCGTCTTCTTCGTCACCGGAACGATCCACGATCATCGGAATGTCAAGGAGTGACAGTCTCTGTGCTGTTTCCTCAAGGATTTTTTCTCCGTCTTCATCCTTCAGAATCTCCGCCGGCAGAATCACAAGATCACATTTGTTCTGAATGATATCCCGGAATTCAATCTCTGTATAATCGCCCTCCACGGCAATCAGATTCTGGAGTTCCAGCTGTTCAAGAACGGCTTTGCCCGCCTCAGAACCACTGTAAACTTTTTCCAGAGGCTGCTTCACAATAATTGTATCTTTGTCAAGTCCCGCCGGTACTTCCTGATCATTCGGAACGATCAGATATTTTACTACATTTCCGCCGTACAGTTTTTCTGTTGTATCGGTTGCTACGGCAGCTTCTTCCGAAGCGCCAGTCTCTGCTGATACTTTCTCTGTCTCAGCGGCTTCAGAAGCTTTTTCAGAATTCTCTCCTGCATCTTCCAGAGTTTCTGCAGTGCGGTCTGTATCGCTTACCATATCAATTTCCAGGAGCGTAATATCATTTTCATAATGGAAAATCTTAAAATACTTTGCGTATTCCAGTGTTTCTTCCGATACTGTATTCAGGCCGATGATTTCCGGAGCTTTTTCATCAAGTTTCAGGTTTCCTGTGGAAATCATACTGTCTGAAGAAGAAGGATTGGAAGTATCCGTACCGTCTGTTCCTTTTTTATCGGCTCCTGCCAGATATACAAAAATACTGTAGGTAATCTCATGAGGTACAGACATCTTGGTCGTCATACCGATAATCGTATTGTTCTGGTTCAGCTGTACCGGAATGGTAAAGGTACCGGCTCCTGTATATTTATTTCCTCCCGCCTTCACATAGATAAAGGAATTACTGCTAAAAGAAATGGTTGCATAGGCTTTTCCGCCGCTGATGGTTACCTTGCTGCAGGAAATGCTGGTACGTCCGCTTCCTCCTGACCAGGAAAAACGATCTGGTGTATACACACCATCGGGCAGGCTTGTGGAATTATCCACGGCAGATGTAGAACCACTCAGGTCAGCTTCATGTGTGGATTCATTTTCCGGTTTGTTATCCGGAACCGGTGTCGGTGAAGGAATCGGTGTTGCTGTGGGAGCCACAGGTTTTGACGGATTTTCTGTATCCACTTTTACCATACCTTCTGATTTAAACGTAAGGGTTCTGTCATACCAGGTGCCGCTTTTTACCGAATGTGCCGCGATACTGATTCCTTCATCAAGCGCAGTGACCGGAATCTGGAACGTATACTGTCCCTCTGTGTTTTCCTTAAATTTCACCCAGGAAGACTTTCCGGCTGCCGCAGCCTGAGCAGCGTTTCCGGCAAATAGGTAATCATATCCGACACCGCTAAGAGTAACAACTGCTGTCATTTTTCCTTTTTTGCAGGTAAGTTCACAGTTTATTACGCGGAACATGGAAGAATTGGATTCTACATCAACGGTATATTTCCCGTCTTCAAGTTTATCAGGTTTCTGTGTAGGAACCGGTGTCGGGATTCCTGTCGGGGCTGGAGAAGGGATCTCTGTCGGTACTGGAGACGGTGTTTCTGTCGGTACCGGAGTCACGGTGGGGATTTCTTCCGGAGTTTTGGATAATATCGGAATCGTAAGTGTAAGTTCTCCTTTTGTATACCAGTTACCGCTGGCCAATGCGCAAATTGCCACATTCACCTTCTGACCGCTTTTCTCTGCAGGAACCGTAAAGGTGTAGGTATAGCCTCCTTTCTCATTCGGCACGCCGGTAATCACATTCTCTTTATTCTCGTCTGTATAACTTCCCAGATACAGTTTGTCATAGTTCTGTTTTTCTGTTGAAATGGTCACTTCAATCTGATCACCATACAGTTTCGCGGAAGATTCTGTGATGACAAACATCTTGAATTCGCTGCCGTCTTCCTTTTCCAGCTTCATTCCTGCTTCCTCTACGGATGCATCCGGTTCTTTTGCCGGCACTTCGGTGGGAACAGGCGTCGGCTCTGCTTCCGGTTTTTTCAGTTCCGGAATCGTAATCGTCAATTCTCCTTTTGTATACCAGTTGCCGCTGGATGTACTGCAGATAGAAATCGGAATCTTCTGTCCGCCTTTCTCGGCCGGAACCCGGAATGTATAAGTATAACCGCCTTTTTCATTCAGAACACCATCAATTGCAGAGCTCTTATCTTCATCTGTAAAACTTCCCATATAAAGCTTTCCATAATTGGCTTTCTCCGTGGAAATGGTCACTTCAATTTCATCACCATATAATTTTGCAGAAGATTCTGTGATGACAAACATCTTGAATTCGCTGCCGTCTTCCTTTTCCAGCTTCATTCCCGCTTCCTCTACGGATGCATCCGGTTCTTTTGCCGGCACTTCGGTGGGAACAGGCGTCGGAGCCTGTGTAGGCTCAACAGTCGGAGTGGGTGTGGGCTCCTCTTCTGTTTCTTCTTTGGTCATGACCTTCGGGACTGTCAGGAGACATTCCTTTGTTGTATACCAGCTTCCATCTGATGATTTTCCCGGGACAAACGTAATGGTCTGTCCCATCTTTTCTACTGGAAGATTAAAAATATAACGATATCCCTCTCCATTTTCCGTTCCCTGGATAAAACTGCTCTTGTCCACATCCGCCGCAGATCCAAGATAAATTCTGTCATACGTTTTATTTGCACTGTCCAATGTGACCGTAATCTTATCGCCACTTACATTTGCTGTTACTTTCGCAATTTTAAACATCCGGAAAGAGCTGGTAATGTCAATGTTATAATCTCCGTCTTCATACGTTGTATCATCAACAACAATGCTCTGGAGCATGGGAGCATCGGCACTGTCTTCCTCTGAAGACGTTTCTTTATCTGATCCTTCTTTCTGATTGGCGGAATTCTCTTCTTCTGATTCATCTTTCTGATCAGCACGATTTTCTTCTTCTGATTCGTCTTTCTGATTAACACGATTTTCTTCTTCTGATTCGTCTTTCTGATTAACACGATTTTCTTCTTCTGATTCGTCTTTCTGATCAACACGATTTTCTTCTTCTGATTCGTCTTTCTGATCAGCACGGTTTTCTTCTTCTATTTTGCCTGCCTGATCTGCTGTGTCATTTTTTTTCTTTTCATCAGATTGTCCATCTTCTGTGCTGTCAGAAGAAGTTTCTTTCCCTGTCTCTTTATTCTTTTCCTGTTCAGAGTCTTTCGATTTATCCTCCTGAGGAACTGTATCTTCTGCTGCTTTCTGCTCCGTATTCTCTGTTGTCCCTGTTTCCTGTTCCTGCTTCCTTTCTGTGGCTGCTTCCTGATCAGAAGCATAAGAATACGCAGCCGGAGTAATGGACATTGCCGCTGTCAGAAATAATGCCAGGAACCTTTTGGAATTTCTTTTCATTTCTCTTCTCCTCCCGACTGGATCACTCTGTATTTTGAATTTTTGACTTCAATTGTATAGATTCCATCTTCCAGATTCAGTTCTTCCAGAAATTCTCCCTCTCCTGTTTCTTCCGGCTGCGGATCTGTAACACTGACTTTATGGTCATACCATTTTCCCTTTGTTCCGATCAGAGCCAGATCAAATTCCTCGTCAAGAGCCGGAATCGGTATGTCAAACCCATATACTTCTTCTGTTATTCCATCACTATAAGTGACTGTATCTGTAGTCGGCTCCAGAAGTTCTGCCCCTTCTTTCTGTGCATCTTCTGCCAGTCCTACAAAAAGATTCACGATACTTTTTGAAGCAAGACTTACATGCAATGTCATCTCTCCATCTTTTACAGTTAAGATTCCTCTGCCTTCATTGGCTTCATTCACATGAAACATACTGCTGTCTGTGTCAAATTCCGCACTGTACACGCCATCTTCCGGCACAGCAGGATCTGCTTCTTCGTTCTGTGCTGTTACTTCCTCAGTCTCTTCAGCCATAACTGAGTTCAAGCCTGCCATCATTGTGAAAGCGCTCATTGCCAATACAGTAAGTGATATAACGATTTTTCTTTTCATTGATTTATCCTCCTGCAATAACTGCCCGGAAATCACAGGACGGATTCCGGGCAGTATTTATTTGATGATATCACTGTTTTCCTTTCCGGTATCCGTATCCGAAAACGGTCACAGTTTTTATAGCGATTCCCTTTACTCTGCCAGAGAATCGATTGCTGCTTTTGTATGATCTACATACAGCTGTTTTACTGCATCTATACTTCCAAGTCCTGCAATCTGTGCATCCACACTGTCAAAGTTTCCGGATGCTTCAAACATGCTCTTCCAGGAATCTTCTTCCTCTCCTGCCATATCGTTGTTTGCATGATCGCCGGCAACCACCATAAGAGGACGAAGAACAACTTTCTTATAACCGGCTTCTTTTACCTTATCGATCACAGCTTCACAGGCAGTATCCTCCGGTTCTCCCTCAACAGTACCGATAAATGCATTTGCAAACCCAAGTTCATCCATCTGTGTCTGCATCTGGCTGTAACTTACTTTTGCTGTATGAGAAGTTCCGTGTCCCATAAATACAAATGCAACGCCATCTTCTGCCGCCTTTTCCATGCTTTCATATCCTGCATCTGCTACAGCTGCGTCTGTAACAGCCTTTGCTACAGCTTCTTTGTCTGCATTAATGACAGTTGCGTCATCTCCTACTTCACCGAGAAGAGGTTCTGCAACTGCAATTGATTCAAACTGTTCCTGATATTCTTCCAGAGCTTCCGTCATTTCATCGTACTCTGCTCCATGCATCAGATGAGTCGGCTGTACGACCAGATTTTTTACTCCATTGGCTGCTGCACGATCCAGTGCCTGCTGCATATTATCGATAGCTTCACCGTCTCTTGCCTGTACATGATTAATGATAATCTGAGCAGTAAATGCTCTTCTTACTGACCAGTCCGGATAAGCTTCTTTTAAAGCATCTTCAATTCCCTTGATATCTTCCACGCGGCTGCCATTATACGAAGTACCAAAGCTTACTACCAGAAGTTCATTTTCACCGATTTCATCCTGATTCAGTGCGTCATCCGCAGAAGCATCACCTGTGTCCAGTCCGAAATAATCCGGACTTGCCTCTTCGCCTTCTACCAGTTCTTTCTGGGCATCTGTCAGGGCATCCCACGCTTCTTTTGCAGCTTTGCAGTCATCATCAGTCGTCTCTGTTCTTTCCTGAACGTAGATCTTATCGATCAGAGCTGCAACATTGTCAGCTGCCGCCTGATCTGCATCTGCTCCTTCTTCTGCAGCATCGGTTTCTTCTGTTTCGGCTTCTGCCTCTACAGCTGTTTCTTCCTCAGCAAAAGCCGGTACAGTGCCCATCATCATAAATGTGGTTGCGGAAAGTCCTAATGCAAGTGCTCTAAATGTTTTGTTTCTCATGTCTTGTCTCCTCCTTAATTATGAGAAATATTGTGTTTCTGATGTATGCTTAAGTTTTGCATCAGCAGGTCTCATAAGGTACGGCAGCATGACCAGACATTTGCATTTTTCCTGTCTGCTCTGAAAAATATCTTCGTTTCTTCGTTCTGCAAAATAAAAAAATCCTCTCACCATAGGGTAAAAGGATCGCATCGAAAAAACAGACTTCTGTTTCCTGACCGGTACAATCAATTACTCGTGATCTGGAACATCATGTTCCCGTACCAACAACAGGCAGGTCTCCTGGCTTATAATTCTACATACAAGACAGCCTTCCCGGTTTCCCAGTGACTGTGTCCATTCACATAGTCTTGTACTCCTTAAATACAGTGACGAGATCGTACAGGATTCTCACCTGTTTCCCTATTATACATGAATTGTCCATTTTATCTGAACAAAATCTGTCACCTGTTGTTTTCGTTATTCAATTTTCCCTAGCATATCACATTTTTCTGCAAAGCTCAAGTAGTTTTCAAAAATATTGATCATAATTGTGAATTTACAATATGATCGCAGAGTTATTTTTATCAGAGGATGATACGCTGCATTTATCTGCTTTTTCGCCCAAGCGATATTATAGATTAAAGTGGGCTTTAGTTAATAAAAATGTTTTTGGTGAATTAAAGAAGGCTTTAGGTAATTACAGCGGGTTTTAATGATTAGACGTTAGTTCTGTATTAATCCGTGTGGATTTTTTGCGTTTTTGTGCTATGGATTTCTCCGGAACTTCCGTTCAGTGCGAAACTCTATGAGGGGGGAGGCGTGAAAAACCGTACGCGAAAGAGAGCCCCTGAGGGCCGGGCAGACATACCTTCGGTTCCGGTGCAGGCTTCGGGGCATAAGAAGTACTAAGGACTGTGTATTTTTGCTAAAAGCGTGAACAGGATTTCTGAACTCGCCTTCGGCTCAGACAGCAGAAATCCCGCTCACAACGCAAAAATCCACAGCCCAAGTACTTCTAATACCCCTGCAGAAGGCACCGGAACCGAAGGTATGTCTGCCCGGCCCTCAGGGGCTCTCTTCCGCTGTCAGTTAGCGTTTCACTGGAAGAGAAGATGAAAAATCCGGGAAGGGATTATAGATCGGATAGTTTTTACGGACTGTTTTTCGTTATGAGAATATAGTTATTAATGTATGCAGTTGTTAATACGGAATTAGCTTTTACGTATACGCTTCTTTTCGAAACAAAATATCGTTTTGGTTTCATAACATAGGAAATTTCTTTTCTTTTACAAGATATCCTTTTGAAGTCAACTCTTTCCATGGAAGAATTGCCTTTGCCGACAGGAAATCTACTCTCATATTAGTTGTCCTATTGTTGTTAATAACCCCAATCCTCTGGATAAATCCAGGCAGATCTATAGAACAAAATATCAGCATTCCATTTCTAAACGGTTGGTTTTACAAAATAAATCGGTTGCATGCTGCCAAAAAAGAAAATTTCCCATCAGTAGAACAACTGCTGATTCTTCTGGATTACCCGATACCACAATCCGAAACTGTGCCAATGGAGTATTCTATACCAGTTGTAGCCATTGCAATCGATTGCAGCTAACAGTGGCGGTATAGATTATTCTTTTCGAACTGGACATGTAAGCAAATCATTTGTCGATTTAAAATCCATGAATCCATATCTTCCGTTTCCAATCCCCTCCCGGATTTTTCAACCCATAACTTCCCGTGAAACGCTAACTGTCAGCGGAAGAGGAACCCCTCCAGGGGCTGCGGCGGGCAGATACTTCCTGGTTCTGTGCAC
>JALEHU010000013.1 GCA_022770365.1 Blautia sp.
TTATTCATGCGCTTTATGAGTGTTTGGAGTCATTTACATGAGAAATAATTATCTCTCGAGAGTTAACACTTAAAACAGTGGCAAATCCGCTTTTATAAAGATTCCTTGCAACCGAGAGATAATTCTACAGGAAGTTCAGACTGATATCGTCTGGGCCTCATTATTTCCAATGGTATTCAACTTAGTAAGAATCATACTATCATAAATAAAAGAATATCTACTATAATCAATTTGTGTAAGTTGATTCTGTTCCAGATATGATAAAACCAGTAATAAATCAATAGGAGTTCCATTGAAATAATTACCTTTCATTACAGTACCTATCTCAGCATATTTTGCCTTTCTTTTAGCATCAAACTCTGGGCTATTTTCATCCAAACCTTCTCCAGTTTGTATCCATTTAGAAATAATTCTATCCATATATGATCTACGGGCTGGTTGAATTATCAAAATAGTAAATGTAGATTTTATGAAATCATTCATTTCCACATAACTTAACGGATTAATTAAATCTAACTTATGGTTTCTTGAAATAATAACAATCCCAAATTTACTTGTGAGATACTGCAAGAATTTCTTAGCTGATTTATCTGTAAGACGAATTTCTTCAAATCCATCAATCAAGCATACCTTTTCCTCTGATGCTTTCTGCAACATCGCATCAGCGCTAACATTTTCATAAGTATCTACATACCTTTGTCCAATTATTCTGTTTAGTTCTTCCCCATCAGCAGTATTAATCTTGGTAATGTCAAGAAAAACTGGAAATTTATTCTCTTTATGATATTCTCTAAATAATTGCTTTAATAGTGCAGTTTTTCCATATTCTTTCTGTCCACGAATAGAAACAAACTTCTTCTTTTCAATATACTTCATAAGATTTTGCATATCTCTAAAGAATCTTGTTTCCTTCCTTCTTTCCTCTCTTAGTGTTGGAAAACCAAATACATCTGACAATTTTAATTCTCTCTTATTTTTATTTATGATATCAAATCCAATGTCTTCTATATATTCTATTACTTCTTCTTTTAATTCTATGCCAGAACCAACAAATCTATTTTTTACAAATGGGTGATATCCTGTATCTATCTTCTTGGTATAAATAATTCCATTCCATTCATATGTAAAAAAACACTCCTGCATAGTTTTTTCTTCTATTTTCAGTTTTAAAATATTAAAACCACTTTGATTGGGATTATCTTTTTCATACAACTGATTTCCCATAATGAATTCATTTGTTGTTTTATCATAGTTTGTTTTGCGAACACACTCTGCTCTATGATCATGTCCTACCAAGATAATATCTGAATATTTCTTGTGATACTCATTCCAAGCATCATAATCATCCCAATTAAGCCATTCCGGACTATGATGCATCATAGTAATAACTATATCATCTCTTCCTTTATCTGGAAGATTATCCGATGCCAATTTCATCTTTCCAGTTATTATTTTCATCTTTCCTTTTTCTTCATGCTTTTTTGAACACCAACTGGTATTAATGCAATGAAATTTTATATGAATATTGTTATTATCAAAATTCAGCTCATTAATTGTAAGAATCTTGTCATCATCGCAATACATCGCACCATGTTTTTTATGCCACTCCTCTCCAAATGCAAAGAAATTTTTTTGAATACTTGTACAAAGTCTCATTTGTTCTTCTTGTTTAATATCTAATATAGGTGAAGCTAACATCGTCTCTCTTACTTTTTCATTTGGATCATCAAAATCGCAATCATGATTTCCTGGAATAAACACAGGATGAATTCCTACATCTGGAAACCTTTTTTTTATTAATAAACATATCTCCTCTAAAATCATTCCTATTGCTACATATTGATTATCTAATCCAGAGTGTGCAAAATCGCCAGTTACACAAAATAAAACTTCTGCCTCTGTTGGTTCAGTAATATGTGTACAAATTGCACCCCCAATAGAATCTATTCTTTGCAATAACACATCTAAATCAGCATCATCTTTTACATGTATATCAGTTAAATGTACTATTAATAATTCCATATGCCTTCCTCCTTAGTAACCACTATAACCAGTATATCATAAAAGCTTTACAAACAGAGAACTTTTGTAATTTTTCCAATCCTTTTAATATTTATCTTTTACCGGTTATACATTGGTAGAATTGATAGAAATCATTTCCCCAAGGTTGCCTAGAATATTTTTCTAGAAATTACCCCCTTTTATCCCCATTCCCTGCAGCAATCCACGAAGCTCATCCAGAATCCTCTTACGCCGGTTCTGGATGGTTTTCCGGCTGCATCCAAAAAGCTGTGCAGCATCTTTCACGGTGATTTCTTCAAAATATAAAAGGTAGAGCAGATAAACATCTTCCTCTGGCAGATGATCCAGCACAGATCTGAGCTTATCTATGCACAGATTCCTGATCGCTGTTTCTTCAAGGCTGTCTTTTACCTTTATATTCACAGAGGATAATCCCGGCTCCCCAAGTGCTTCCAGACTGCATACCCCGTGTTTCCTCTTTTTTTCATCCTGATAACGCTCCCGGCGTTTTGACTGATACCATTCCAGATAAACCTCTCTGGTCACTTCCACGATAGTACCGTCTCCCATCCGGAGCACATAGCTTTTCCTTTCTTTTGGTTTCCTACCTCTCACGGCTGTTTCCCCCTTCCTTCCCGTTTCCCCTGCAGTTTCTATCCCGTTTTCTCTGTATCCTCCGTACAGCCTGGGATAAAATTCTGGATACAGCAGGTGCAGAGATTCCAAGTTCTTCCGAAATCTCTTTCTGTGTTTTTTCCCTGTAGCAAAGCCGACAGATCACATCCCTCTGTCTTTCTGTGAGTATATTTAACAGTTCTTCTGCGGTTTCTTTTTTTATGATCTGTTCCAGAGGGGAAACATCCCTGCATTCCATGATCTTCCATTCTTCTGAAACAGAATGATATGATACATTTTTTTCACGTTCCTGTACTTCCCTGTTATGGAACAGCCTGTCCTCTCCCTCAAGAACCAAGCGTATATACCATTCAAGACCATCAAATACATCTCCCCTGATACGCACATATTTCCCACAGGATCTATACACATAATCGCCACAGGAATGAATAGAAAATACTGTTGACCTGTCTTTTATCCGGTACACTGCATAACCATTCCCATATACGGTAAGCTGCGCCTCCATTCCCATTTTCTTTTTGACGATTCCCGTTTCCTGACTCTCCAAATATTTTGCAGATGGAGGATACTTTTCCTGTGGCTTCTCCATGATCTGCTTCAAATCCAATAGTGTCAGCATTCTTTTCTAACCTTTCTGCCCTGCGGCTTCGGCTGCACTGGAAGAGAACTATCACAGGAATTACCAAAATGAAAAAGGCAGTAAAACTCGCTCCCGGCGCACCCGTTTTTTTTAACGGGAGCCGGAAGCTCCTTTTACTGCCTGTAAAAAATTCTATCTTTTACCTGTTCCCATCCGAATGATCAGAATGAGATTTTTCTGTTCTGCCATCTTTATTTTTCTTATCCTCATTTTCAAGAAAAACGGAATAATCCCCCATGGCATCGTAAGGACAGCTTCTTCGATAAGAAAGGTTTTCTTCCTTTGTCATTTTCCTCCTTCCCGGTTTTTAAAGCAGTCACTGTTTCTTTATGATCAGTTTAACAGCCAAAACCATGTTTTACCCCAGCAGATATGGGGAATTTTTTTCATCTTCTCCCCAGATATGGGGGATTTATCTTACCTGCACTTCTGTAGCCCGTCTATCATGGTATCCACAGTCTGCAGAACTACCTTCTGCTCATCTTTTTTCAGGTTCCGGATGCGGCAGAATAGTTTGTCAAACTGCCTGTCTTTAGAAGGAGTCTCCCCTAACAGATGATTTGCATCTGTATCCAGGACTTCCAGCATCTTTTTAAAGACTTCTATGGACATTGCCGTTTGTCCCCCTTCTACACGGCTGACTGTATTCACGCTGATCCCTGTTTTTTCTGCGAATGCTTCCTGCGATAAATGTATTTCCTGCCGCCTTTTCCTGATGCGTTCCCCTAATTCAATCAGTTCTTTAGACCCTGCACGGCTGCCCATCCAATTCCTCCTCCCAAATTGATATTTATACTCCAACTTTGCGACATCGTGTCGCAAAGTTTCCGCTGTCACGAAACCCTCTTTGCCTGCACGATACGCCGGAGGTCATGCTCCCCATTGCAGGTAGACAGTGTAAGAATATGCTCTGTCTCTCCAAGCTGCACCCGGGATTCCCACAAAGACAGGCCCTGCATCTTTCTGATATATTCCGTCAGTTTCTCTCCCGGCTCCCAAAACAGTGTATATGTATCGCTGTCATAACGGGTATCGTATTCCGAAAATATCTCATACTGGTAATCCCCTTCTGAAGTCAGTACCCATATATAAGGACTTTTCTCATAATGCTCCTGCTCCATACAATATTGGATATTGTGGAACATGGAGCCGTCTTTCATGTTGTGCCCGTAAATGACTGTATTATAGTCCCTGAAATCCGGGCGATTCCTGTAATCCATAAATATAGAAGCGGCAAAGATTTCCTGTTTATCCCAGGAATGGGTAAGATAATATTCATTATCAGTTCCCTGTAATATCGGATAACTCAGGTCAATGGACTCTATATATATCCACCCTTTCACATCCGGATTACGCTTTTTCAGTTCCTCCAGATTCACAGAAATCGGGGCAGTCAGCTTTTCTGAAATATTTTCTTCCTCTGCCCTGTCTGGTATTTCCTCTTGATTCTGCACTTGTACTTCCACATATTTCTCTGCTTCCTGATAGCTGTCACGACCTTCCTTATACTTCATGAACAGACTGTATGCGTTCAGCCCTGACCAGGCGATCATACCTATTGAGCTGATGAGTAAGCATATTCCAAGAATTTTCCGCATTTTCACCTCTTCCTTAAAGCAGGACAGCCTGTATATGGCTGCCCTGTAAACCCTGTGTTATTTTTTACCCTTTTTTCTTCTGATGACATACACTGTCAGACCACAGATTCCAAGGATTCCGACCATCATAATCAAGAAAATCGGAGATGTATCTCCTGTCTGTACATTTCCTTTCAGGCTGCTGGAAGTATCTTTTAAACTTCCAGAATTACCGGAACTGCTGTTTAAGCTGCCTGGGCCTGAACCAGTTCCGGTATTTCCAGGCTTGCTGCCGGAAGGTGTTGCTGTTGGAACAGGTGTGGATGTCGGCTTTGGTGCCGGAGTTACGGTGGATGATGGTGCTTCTGTTGGTTTCGGTGTCTCTATCGGAACTGGCGTTGCCGTTGGATCTGGTGTTTCCGTTGGTTTCGGAGTTTCCGTCGGGACTGGCGTTTCCGTTGGTTTGTCCGGTTTTTCTTTACCTGGTACTTTCACAGAATGGACGGTATCCACCGGATCTGTATTGTCTGCATCGGCTGTAGCAGCATTCTGAATATCCCGTCCTGCGAGGGATTCCTTTTCCATGGTAACATCATAAGTAACTCTCATCACCTGTACACCGGAAAGGTCTGTATGCGTGGCGATAACAAATCCATTATCAATTTCCTCAACATCCACTGTGTCTAAACGCTTTTCATCAAGGTAAACTTTTACGGTACCGGATACCACATTGGCACCCTGCTGTTTCATAACATCCCTGATCACTACATTTTCTGCCGTAAACTCATCTGCAGCTGTACGAACCTCCAAAGTATAATGTGCGATCTCACCGACTTTATAGCTTTCCTTGTCTGATGTTTTATTTATCAGAAGCCCTGATTTCCCAACTGTAACGGTATTATCGTCTTTGGGTTCCTCTCCCTGGGCAGTTTCATCATCTCTTACAAGAGCCACATTGTGTACTGTCTTTCCTGCTAAAGATGCCTCCTGGAAAAGTACTTCATAAGTAATAGTAATCTCATCACCGTATGACAGGTCTGTGCCAGTCTGGATAGAAAATCCCATTTCAGACGTTTCCATCACTGCCCCGGACAATTCCTTTCCATTTTTCTTTACCTGGATGGTATCTGCCTGGATCACGGCACCTCTTTCTTTCAAGCTGTCCTCAACTGCTACATTCTTGGACACAGCACCTTCTCTCTGCTGTGTGACAGTCAGGGTATAGTACCCGGTTTCACCAACAGCATAATTCAGCTTATCTGATGTCTTTTCTATGGAAAGTTTTCCTGCATCAATGTACACAGTGTTGGAGTCTTTTACCCATCTGGTATCAAGATAATGAACTGTCTCATTAGTGTTACGGAATCCTTCGTGGTTCCAGGTATCCTCTGTAATATCTTCCGGAGCCGCTTTTGTCTCACGCACCTGCGCTACATTTAATATCATTCCATCCTGTGGTGCATCCTTTACTTTAACCTGGAAACTTACGGTCTCCACAGCACCCGCTTTAAGATTCTGAATAACAAATACGGTATAAGCTTTCCCCTGCAGTTCCTTCACATCGGCAGATACAAGGTCGCTTCCCTCTGCAGAACCTTCTACATATTCGGTATATTCCGGAATCCTATCCTTTACAAGTACCACTTTTTTCGTTTCTTCAGATGTATTCTGCACAGCAATATGGTATGTGATCACATCCCCGTTCTTTACAAGGCTTCCGGTCTGCGGTTCTGCAGTTTTATAAACTGTCAGGCCATCTGTAATCTTTTGCGGACCGGGATCTTTCTGTTCTGTTTTTAAGTTATCACAGGTAGCTCTTGCCACATTCAGTATATCTTTTCCGGCCAGAGATTCCTTTTCAAAAAGAACATCATATGTGACGGTAAACTTCTCTCCATACGCAAGGTCTTTTCCGGTAAAGATGGTATATCTGGTATCATTATGCTCGAGTTCCGCTTCATCCATGACACGGCCTGCGGTATTGCGTATCACAATGGATTCCGGAAGGATTCTGGCTCCTTCTGTCATAACCTCATCCTTGATGATAACATTACGTGCTGTAGCAGCCTTTGTATTCTGTGCCACCGTTACACTGTAATGTCCTGTCTCGCCCACTTTGTAATATTGTTTATCGGAAGTTTTTGTAACCTCAAGGGAAGGGTTCTCATCAACCACAAGCACTCTGTTATCCTGAGTTTCTTCCGCTGTATTGCTTCCTTTTGCTGTAGCAGTATTCACCACATATGCCCCATCCAGGGAAGCCTCCTTAAAAAGTACATGATAGAGGACTTCTATCTTATCTACCACTTTCAGGTCTTTTCCTGTCTCGATCACAAACCCGTTGCTGTCCAGTATGATCTTCACATCTTTGATCTCTTTTCCATTCAGCTTAACTTCAAGGGTATCCAGCTGTATCTCCACTCCATCTGTGTTAAAGCTGTCGCGGATGACTACCTGTTTTGCAGTAACTCCTTCCCTGATTTCTCTGATTGTAAGCTTATAAACGCCGGTCTCGCCAACAAGATACTGTGCTTTATCTGACTCCTTGACAATGTCCAGTGCCGCACCTTCTACCGGAACTTCTTCTTCCGCTTCTTTCGGGATATTTTCATCTGAATTTACCTTAACTTTATTGAAGATTGTCTGTCCCGCCAGATTACGGTCAGTGATCTCTACGGCATATTCCAGTATCAAATGGCTCTGTTCCGTAACCCCGATAGGATTAAAGCTGCCTCTTTCGGAATATCCTCCGTTTTCTGCATCCCAGTTGTAATACCCCTGTTCTTTAATAAGGTTCATCCCTGTATGCACAATAAAACTATTTCCTTTAATCTCAATGTTCTCATCCGGGATATTAAATTTCCGTCCTTCTCCGTCAAGAAGAACGACAGAATTTTTCTGGAGCTTAACTCCCTCTGTCATAATTTCGTCAGAAATCACCACATCCCTGGCTACACATCCTGTCTGCTGCTGTGTCAGGTCAACGGTATAAGTAACCGTATCTCCTACCAAATACTCATCCTTATCCGCATTTTTGACCGGTACAAGAACCGGGCTGTTGATCCATACCCGTTCGCTGTCTTTTACTTCTGCCGCATTATCTGCATATGCCTTTGCTGTATTGATGATCTCCCAGCCATTGACAGCTTCCGTTGCTGTACAATGGAACGTGATCGCAACGGGATAGTTCCACTGGTTAAGGGAATCATTCTCTGTACAAGGAAGACTATCAATCAGTAATTTCCACCCCGTACCTTCCCTTACAAGCTGATATGCTACAGGAATGCGCTCTGTTTCTTTATAATGCTCCGGGTCAGTCTGATTCGAAGTATCCGGGGTACCTGCAATGGGGTTCACATATTCTGCCGGAATTCCCTCTACGGTAACAGCATCCTCTCCATCTTTTAATGCAAGACCTTCCGGAAGGGACAGGTCAGAAACTACCAGGTTGCGGGCAACAGAGCCTGGCTGGATATTACGGACAGTGACCTTATAGGTAATATCCTCTCCCACACGGAACTCATAGTCCTCCCTGTTATCATTTTTATCTTCACTTCCTCCGGAAATGTAACGGTTGATCAGTTCTTTATTCAGAGACAGCACTGCTGTATTTACATATGCTTCTGAATCATCCGCTTTTTCTGCTGCATTATCTGCAGTAACAGTTCCGATATTAACACCTTCCTGTCCGTTGGATGCTTTCAGAGCTTCACAGGTAAAATGTACTCTTACATCATAGCCTGCCGGAAGGTCTGAGATCTTTAACTGCCATCCGTTTCCGACAGTCAACAGCTCCCATGTAATATCCGTAGGTACGGTTTCGTTATACGCTTCTTCATCCAGCTGATTCTCATTATCCGGGGTACCTGCCACATGGTTGTCATATTTCTCAGGGATTCCTTCTACAGAGATTGTTTCTGCAGGTCTTGGAATATATGCCGGCTGTTCCTCCGAAACTGCCGGTTTTACTGCTTCCTCTCCACTCCCCTGCGTCTCATCTGTATCTGGTGTGCTGTTGGATTCGTTATATGTTTCTTCCACATCCGTTTCCGGGTTTTCCCCATTGGATAGTTCCTGTTCTCCTGCAACTTCTGCATATCCTTCCTGCTCCCCTTCATAAACTTCCGGACTTTCATCCACTTCTAAAGCATCCTGCTCTGCCGCTTCTGTTGCGCTGATACCCGGTTCAGATTCCTGATACATGGCTTCTTCGCTGTACGCTTCTACAGATTCCACAGATACACTGTCCGTATCCAGACGGAATCCTTCCGGAATATCCGCATCCGTAATCACCACATTTCGGGCAACCGTCTTTCCTGCGGCACCCAGGCGGGATTTCTCTTCTTCTGAAAGCCCTGCATACTCTGCACGGTCTGCCAGATCCAACGTACCATCATCGTTGATATTGCGTACCACAACATCAAAAGGCACATGGTCACCTACCTGCCACTCATAATTTCCGTCTGTAACATACTTATCAATCTCAAAAGCTGCTGTATTAACATAAACTTCCGCATCATCCTGTGCAGTCCTTTTGTTTCCCTGTGCATCAAGGAAATTGTCTGCAGTTACAGATACCTGGTTCTGTGTCTCAATGCCATTCACTGCTTTCAAAGCGATACAGTCAAATGTAATCGTCATGACCGCATCCGAAGGAAGATATTTTGCTTTCACAATCCATGTATTCTTATTTCGTTTTACCGTATAGCTATTTTCCTTGTTTTGTTTAGCGATAGATGTTGTACCGTCGGGGACTGGCCATCCGATCTGGGTGGCTGCATAATCCGGTGAAAAAGCAACCCTCACCCCGGTACCATCCTGACTGTCCTCTGTGATCTGAAGGCCATCCGGGAGACTGATGTCCGATACTTCGAGATTTTCCGCAACTGTATAATCCTTTGCATTACGAACAGTAACTGTGTACTGCACCTTATCCCCAATCTGATATTCGTAAGCATTGGCTGTCTTATCTACAGTCAGATCCGGGCTGTTTACCCATATTTCTGCACTGTCACCTGTATATTTTAACTCCCCTTCTTCATCCATAAAATTATCTGCTGTAGCTCTGGCTGTATTTATGGTATCTTTTCCATTGCTGTCCTCCAGTGCCTTACATTTAAACCGTATTACAATGGAATCTCCGTACTGTAAAAGCGGGCAGGTCACTACCCATCCGTTTTCACCAAGGGATGACATGGAAGCCGCTGTGCCTTGGTTTGGGCCACTGACTTTCCAGGAACCATTGAGCAGCTGTAAATAAGGCGGGATGTCCCTGTCCGTAACCTCTACATTAACAGCATAACCATCCTGCCTGGTCTGGGTGACCTCGACCGCATATTCTACTTCATCACCCACATGCCATCTGTCATATTTCACATCCTTTTCAACCTTCAGGTTTGCTTTAATCTGGTCTGTGATCCAGCATTCCCCACTGTCTTTTTGTTTTGTTTCTTTATCCTTTATTGTCCAGGCAACGTTCGCTTTATTGGGAACAAAGAATGTAAATCCATCCTCATCCATCCACGGAGCCATAAAGGTTCTCACATCTGCATCTTTCCTGCGATGTACCGTATACCGGAGCAAAAAAACCTGCTCCTCATTCTTAAAGCTGTCAGAAGCCAGATAATCCGTCTTCGCCTTACAAGTTATGGTCCGCCCGGAAACCCTGATTTCAAACTGCCCGGTCACATTCCTGCCGTCCTTGTCTGTAATCGTTATTTTGCTTGCATCCTCAATCTCCAGACATTTTTCCAGGGAATCGGTGATCACATAATCTTCCGTTTCAACACCCGGTCCTGCAGACTTTACCAGATAATCAAATTCTTCATAACCGTGTATTTCATAAGCTGTTTCTTTATCCGATGCTTCTTCCGCATTATCCCAGTCTGTTCCCTTATTCCCAACTCTTTTCTCAATATCCGCCTCATTTGGGTTTACAACTTTGGGAATTGTCAGCAAGGATTTACTGGTAAAGCTGTAATAAGATGTTATCGGGTATCCTTTGGAATTACGTCCATTTCCCTTTACATCACCAGTTCCTAAACCACTGTAATTCATTCCTTCATAAAAACGGACTGAGAACTGGTCTGTACCTTTCAGGTAAGCTGTCACCCACGCCTGTTTATCTGCATCCGTCATAAGGACATCCTTCGATACAACATTGTCACCTTCCTGGTAAACATGGTCATATCCTTTCAGCTTATAAATTCCAACCAGACCTTCCTGCTCATTGATACGGAATGCTTGAGCTGCATCCAGGTCGCTCAGAGTAACATAAGAGCGCAGGTTATTCTTTTCCGAGTCTGTCAATTCTATTGACTTTTTATTTCCACTGCTGTCTTCCCCATATTTCGTCCACTTGAAGGTTACATCAATATACTGCAGACCTCGCACACTGATTCCTATTTTTGTAGTATTGATTTTAAGAAATGGAGGTATGGTCTTTCCTGTAAGATTATCAATCCATGCAAAGGGCTGTTTTTTCCATCCATTGACCATGACCTCCACATTGTAGTAGACATCATTGATCTTGTCATAGGCAGCTTTGTAATAGATCATCTTTGGCTTCTTATCCCCAAGGTTATCTACTTTTGCATATTTGGCAGTTGTATCACTTGAAGCATCAAATACCGGAGACAGGTCATTATCTACATTTGAAATCTTATACCCGTTCTTACTGTTCCACTTAAAAGTAATGAGTGTATCCTGAGCCGGGTCAAAAGCCGGATCAATATTTGTCACATCAGTACCGTTTTCTATCGTTTTTAAACTCATTCCCCCTGCGTGAACGGTCTTCGCTGAGAATGGCAGATAACCTGCTGCTGTACTTAAGATCATGATTACTGCAAGTAAAAATGAGATGGCTTTTTCATACATTTTTCTTATCGCCATGACATATCCTCCTCTTTTTTATTTCATCATAACTGTTCATCACCTTCACAGTTACGATTCGCAAACCATCAAAAATCGGCTCTGCCGATGTGATTTGCTCACCCCTGAATCACTTTCATACGGTCTCAGCAGTAAATGCTTCGACCTGTACTAAATGGTTCATTCCATCTACTTTTCCCGGATATTTTTACACCCTCATAGGCACCCGCCCCTTTCCTGCAGATTTCCATCTATCAACTTTGCGACATCGTGTCGCAAAGTTTCCTGCCCAAAGGCAGAAAAAAACAGCCAAACATAACATTTAGCTGTTTTCTATGGACTACTATTCATTTTTCCTTATTTGCGGTACAACCCTGCCCGTTCTCTGACAGCAAGCTGTCCGGTTATCCAGACCGCAGCTGAACCAATACTTATCAGCAGATAATAAAATACCTGCAATAAACGCCAGATTAAAATAACCCCGCCTATGACTCCTCCGACCAAAAGATTAAATGCAAAAACACCTACGGTGCCCCCAATGTCTAATCTTCTCGGAACCAGCCAGACAAACATCCTGTGGATTCCAAACGGAATACCGGTGAATATCCACAATTTCAGGTAATCGCATACTCCATTATCCACACATAAGGGATAAAACAGGGTGGATAAGCCTATTACTGCTATAACCGGAAATACCACCTTTTTCATAAACTGACCTGCTTTCACATTAACCACCTCCATACATATCATGGTTTACTTCTGCCTGAAAAAAGTTATTGATGGTCAGCGTGGAATTGTAAAGCACCGTTAAAAGATACGCCTTGATATTCCCTACCTTGCTGGTATTCTTTTTCAGACAGAACAAGACATACTCCATGTGGGAGTAATTTAATTTCATAAAACGATTCTTTATAATCGACACAGGCTTATCTGACCCGGCAATCTTTATCAGGCTGTCATCCGGCATCATCATGACATCTACCATCAGCTCTACCAGTTCATCTACTTCTGTCTGCACATCGGCTGGTCTGGCAGAATAGCTTTCATAACCGATATGCTCCCGTATCAGTTCCCTGTATATCCCCATCTCCTCAATCACATCTGTATCCGCATGGGCATCAGAAAAAGATGAGATTGGATAAGATTGGATTATATCAGTCTCACTATGATCAGTATTATTAATATCAGTATTATTACAGTTTGATTTTCGAACTTCTGGAAGTATGATTTTGGAACTTCCTGAAGTTTGATTTTCACACTTCTTGAAATTCGATTTTGGAACTTCTTGAAGTTTGATTTTCATACTTCCTGAAGTTTGATTTTCACACTTCTTGAAGTTTGATTCTGGAACTTCTTGAAGTATGATTTCGGAACTTCCTGAAGTTTGATTTTCATACTTCTGTGTATTTTCAATGCTTTCCGGACTTTTTTCTTTATCATTCTGAGAAGGACAGTCTCTTAAAATAAAGTTCTTAACATAAATGACATTTGGTTTTCCCAACCCAAGACGTCTTTTTTCAATCAGGCCAATTCCTTTTTCCGAATCAAGTTCTGCAATATTTCGGATTGCCTTCTGCCTTCCGCATCCAAGCAGCTCCATGATTTCTTCTACAGTAAAAATGATATATACTCTGTCCTCTTCATCAAACCATCTGTTTTTAATACTAAGGCTCATACGGTCTAACATCAGACCGTATAAAACCTTTGCCTCACAGGAGAGGGATTTAAAACATTCTGCAGTAAACAATACCTTAGGGACACGGTAAAAACTATACTGGTCTGCTTCCATACCCCTGAAATAATCAAACTGTATTTTCTGCATCTGTTAAGCCCTCCCTTCTTCACTCTGCTTCCATTTGTCTAATAGCGAATAAATAACATCTTCTATCTGCTCTTTCGTGTACGTCGGTGGAAAATAGCTGTTGATTTTCTTTTCCGAAATGGTCACGTTCATTTTTGCGCTTTTCTTTTTCACCAAAGCTGCATATACTCCATCCTCTGTTAAATTTTCCGCTTCGCTTCTTTCCTTTAACAGTTCCGCCTGTTCTTTGGTTGGAAATGTACCGCTGTCCGTAATCGCATCGACCAGCCACTTTTGCTCTCCCACTTTCAGATATGACAGCTTTTCGCCAACCACCATAGGAATTTTACTGCTATCCACATAATCCAATAATTCCTGTACCAGCTCCGCTAATCGTATATACCTTTGGACTGTCCTGCCGCTGTCCCCTGCAGCTTCTCCTACAAGATCAGCAGTATTTCTTTCTCCCTTGCTTCCCTGATGTTTCATTGCTTCATATTTCATTTTATAAGCACGGGCTTTTTCACTTGGAAGAATGTCCTCTCTCTGGATGTTAGTATCCACCATAATCACGGTGGAAGCATCATCATCCAGTTCCCTGATGATCACTGGCATTTCTTCTAATCCTGCCAGTTCACAGGCTCTCCATCTGCGGTGTCCGGCAATCACCTCATAACCGCTTTCGGGATGTGGACGGACAATCCCAGGCATCAGGATACCGTATTTTTTAACGCTTTCTACTGTTTCCTGCATTTTTTCATCATCGACCACCCGGAATGGATGGTCTTTAAACGGATGAAAGAGTTTTATAGGAACAGATGTAATCACTTCACCGTCCTGTCCACTGGTGCCAAATAAATCGTCATAAGAAGTCAGCCTGACCTTCTGTGCGCTCTTACTTTTCATCCTCCAGCACCTCCCCTGTCAGAAAACGGTACCCTTCTGCCACAATCCCTTTTGGATCATGGAGATAGATACTTTTTCCCTCTGCAGTAGTCTCTGCCGCTCTAACAGAAAGAGGGATACAGTTTGTAAAAATATGTATTTTATTCCCATAAACTTCACGGATCTGCTCCGAAATATCCCTTGCAAAGTTTGTCCTGCGGTCTACTTTTGTAAGTAAAATCCCCATGATTGACAGCTTCGGATTCAGCTTTCTATGTACACGGCCTATTGTTTTAATCAGTTGCTGTAAACCCTTTACCGGGAGATATGCCGCTTCTACCGGAATCAATACAGTATCTGCTGCTACCAGGGCATTAATTGTAATCATTCCCAAGGAAGGCATACAATCAATCAGAATATAGTCGTATTTATCTTTCACACTATATAAATATTGGCGCAATACCGTTTCACGGCTCATAACATTTACAAGGGATGTTTCCAGACCTGCAAGCTCAATATTTGCAGGAATAAAATCAATCCCCTCTTCATGGCGTATAATCCCCTCTCCTGGTTCCAGTTCTTCATCATTGATGACCTTTTCCAGAATATTTACTAACGTCACATCAAGTTCATCCGGCTCACTGATACCCAGGCTTACTGCCATACTGCCCTGGGCATCCGCTTCCACAAGAAGCACTTTCTTTCCTTCCCTTGCCAGCCCAATTCCTAAATTTACACAAGTGGTTGTTTTACCCACGCCGCCTTTCTGGTTTGCGATTGCGATTACTCTGCACATATACTTTCCTCCCGAACTACTTTTTCTCTACTTCTGCATAAACACGAAAATATTTATTTGTTCCCTTGTTTGAAAATGGCTCTGAAAACTCCTGAACAGTCACTTCTTCATGCTGTTCCAGAAGCCGTCTGAACCATCGAATATCCTTTATGGTTCCCTGAAGTCTGATTTTCAGCATACATATCCTCCTATTCCTGATAAATGCAGTATTCCGGATAGCGTATTTTAATTGCTTCCCAAAAATACTTCGCATAACTGCAACAGAATAAATCTTCCACCGTATAGCATTGGCATTCCTCTATCTGTTCTTCCAGATCAGTATAATCACCAACACTGGGGGTTCCATTACAATAAAGGTTAAATGCCATACGGATAATTTTTACACTTCCGCTTGTCTGCCACCCTTCACGCAGGCATTCTGTTTGCAGGCAGCCTGTTTTAAAATCATATATCTGTTTTGCATGATTTCTGGTATCTCGATCAATTCCGAGACAATATACCAATGCCTTATGATACACATCCTGATACCTGCATTTCGGAAGATATTCTGAATAAAACTTTTCGTGTTCCTTGTTTCTAAAAGTAATTGTGCGAGTAGCTTTCTTTGTATTTGCACCTTTCGCTGTATATGCTTCCATAGCATGTCCTCCTCTCATAGACTTGTGTTGTCAAATAGCTATAAAAAACTAACTGACAACACAATTTTCCTTTCAATTCCGGAATATTCATGGTATAATTTTTGTAACGTTACTTTTCTTATTTTCAGGTATTGAAAACCCGTTGAAATGAAAAATGGACTAAGCAGAATCCCTTATTTTCAAGGTTTTCTAACTTAGTCCTATTATATCAGCACCATACAGGAACGGATCATTGCCTCTGACGATCCCCCATTCCATCAGAAGTGCTGCTGCCCCGCTTACAAAGGGTGCAGCAAATGAGGTTCCGGTGACAAATGCATAACCGCCACCCGGAACCGGTGCAGTAATATTCACACCGGGTGCAGCCAGATCCGGTTTGCGGTAAACCAGCCTCACACTTCCTCTCCCGGAAAAATCCGCATAGGTATTCAGTCTTGAGTCATAAGCTCCCACAGTAATCACACGGGAGGCTGTAGACGGAATTGTCAGTGTCCCCTGTGCCTCAGGAAGAAAAAATCCTGTACTCGGATTAAGCACCCCTCCTCCCGGAAGCCACATGTAATATTCTCCTTCCCGGATATTTCTTCCCCGAAGAATGATCTTCCAGACACCGCTGTCCACATAATTTCCCCGGGGAAGAAAATCAAAATAGATTTCCTGTGTAATCTGAAAAGGTCCCGGTTTCCCATAATAAATCAAGAGTTCCGTGCTGCCCATTCGGTGTCTCTGCGGTCCCAGTTCCTCATAAAGCGGTCCTATCCGTGTTCCTGATGGATGCTCCAGATAGATTTCCATCTCATCCGCATAGGCTTTCCACAACTGAAGATTCAGTACCGGTTCGTAAGGACTCACACCCAGTTCAATTTCCTGTATTTCCTGATCAAGTACCTGACCGGATGTATGGAGATTATCATTTCCATTGTTTCCAGTTCCCGCACAGATGACCAGCCGTCCCATATTTGCAACGGTATCAATATAGGTTTCAAGAAGAGAATCTCCACGGTGAGAACCATAATTATTCCCAAAACTCAGATTGATCACCATCGGTCGTCCCAGTTCCAGGGACTGCCGTACCAGATAATCAATTCCCTGAATCAGTTCTGTCGTCCTTGGAAAGGAATCTTCTCTTGGAGTCCCAAGCTTTACCACAAGAAGGTCACTTTCATATGCTACACCGCGGTTTACACCGCCGGACGCCCGCCCGTTACCGGCAGCGATCCCAAGAACGGAGGTTCCGTGTCTGCTGAAATCTACAGACGGCACAAGGCGCCGTCCTTCCTGCTCCGAAAGGATCAACGCCTCGTTAATTTCTTCTTCCGTATATTCCGTTCCCATGACATATCCCCCCGGGGGATTTCCGAGAATACTCTGATCCCACAATTTCAGGATGCGCGTCGTTCCATTTTCAGTGCGAAAATCAGGATGATAAAAATCCACCCCGGAATCTACAACTCCCATAAGAATCCCCCGTCCGGTGAGACCACCTGTTCCAATTCCAGGTACTGCTCCGCTTCCCTGCACAGAACTGATGCAGCTCGCCTGGTTTGCCTGAAAATCTTCAAAATACATCCGTTTGGGCTTTTCTATAAATTCCACCTGTGTTCTGGAGGAAAATTCAGTTATTTCCGATTCCGGCAAAGTAACCACCGCATAGCCGCCAAGCAGTGGGACTACCTGAATTCTGTCTCCATTGAGACCGGATTCCGGGCCACTGTATTTCACGATCACATCCCATAACTTCAACCGTTCATCAAAACCTATATTCAGATTCCCCGATTTTTCCCTTTCCAAAGGAGTAGAATCCATAGCAAGATTTAAAAGATTATCCAGTTTCTGATCATTCATAAAAAACCGCCTGATACCTATTCCTTTTTAGCTTATGTGCTTTTTGTAAATTGATTCATCTGAACTCGGTTATAAATAAGTCAATTCTTTTAATCTTCTTTCAGCTTAAGAAACGCAAACGGTTCGTCATCCTCCAGAAAATGCATCAGCATATATGCACACATGATTGCAACATTTTCTTCTTTGAGGATACGTCTTACTTCTTCACGATCCGCGATAACAACCTCTATTTCTTCCGTGTCTTCCTGAGCTGCTGCACTGATTTCTCCACTGGCATAACCATAAACCGTTGCGCAGGACTCATCTGTCATACCAATGGTGGTAAAATACGGTTTCTCATAGGCTTCATCGACTTTCAGAGTCGTAAGCTTCAGGCCTGTCTCTTCGTACAGTTCACGCACTGCCCCTTCATGAAAATTCTCCCCCGGTTCCACAAGACCCGCAGGAAATTCATATATATAATCCCCGATACTGTAGCGGTACTGGCGTATCAAAACTACTTTATCCCTCTTCTCACCGTAGATACTGTAAATAATCACACCATCCGGACTGTTTTTCTTTGTGTTCAACTTCATATCGCTGATATTCCTGGCACGGGATGCTACAAAATACGAAACCGGAGTATTATGAACACTGGTGGCATCCACATGATACAAATTAACAAATCGGTTATCTGTAAGTTTTTCTACATTATGTATTTTCCCCATGATGAATTCCTCTCCTTTTCTCTTCCGGGTTCCGGTACAGTGAAAAATAAATGACTGGACGGTTATTAATTATTCACTATACCGGGTTACTCCCGGAATCATTCTGTTTTACTGTATCTGTCTGAATGTTATTCTGCACTGAATACTTCATACTGGCGTTTCGGACCGCCGCACACCGGACAGCGTTCCGGGATATATTCCCCTGCCATCACATAACCGCAGATAGGACATACATAAATCGTATCCTTTTCAAAATGATCCATATCTGCCGCTTCTTTCAGAAGCCCTGCATGCACCTTCTCAGCAGCTGCGGCTCCCGCATATGCCTGCCCGGTCAGCGGTGCCGATTTTTCCCCTGCGTATTTCTCCATCATCTTATAGCTGTGCTGATGTTCAAATTCTTCTCCAGGAACAAATCCTTTCACTGATTCCCGATATGGTGCCGGGTTTTCAATGACAGAATAGAAATTTCTTGCATGATGATATTCTGAAGCTGCCAGAGCCTCAAACAGATTGGCTATTTTGTCCATTCCTCTTCTTCTGGCGCGGTCTGCAAACATCAGGTATTTCAGATGTGCCAGCAATTCCCCGGCTACTGTCTTTTCCAGATTTTCTTTCAGAATCGAATTTTTTCGTTCTTTATCATAGCTGTTCTCGGTCAGATTATCAAACCGGTAACTGAGAACGCCATTTTCCATATAAAAATGAACCATATGATGCTCCACGTCGCAGGCGCGGATATCCTCAGATACATCTTCTATAAGAGCTCCACCGCCTCCGGTACAGATCAGCGGAATACCGTCCACCACATCTTCAAATCTGGAATGCACATGACCGCACAGAAGATACTTTACTTTATCTTTCCAGGGGACATAAATCTCCCGAAGACGTGCAAATTCCTCTTCTGACACGGAATTGCGTATAAAATGATTGGGAACCGGAATATGAAAGGTAATGATCACCTGACGGACTTTCTCCATGGCAAGCACCTGTTCCAGCAGATCCAGCCCTTCCTGCTCAAATGTCCTCATTGCATTATCCAGAACCACAACGGAAAAATCTCCGGCAAGCAGTGCATAATTCTTCCTTCCGAAATAATCCTGATAGTCTCCTGTGTCATGATTTCCGCGCAGCACATAAACATCGTTATGCGCAATGATCTCTGTCAGATCGCTGATCTCTTCATAATAATGCTGATTTCCAATGGGAACCAGATCTCCTGCAATAAGAGTAATATCATCTTCAGCGCTCTTTTCCAGTGCACCTGCATATACTTTCATATTGTATGTTCCCAGTCCTTCGCATCCTGGATCCCCGATCACTCCCATGGAAGTTACCTGAGGAAGATATACAATTGAATCTTCTACCTTCTGAATCCTGCTCCTGTTCATAATACTCTTCTCCTCTCTGTTAACCTGCATATAAGGTTCAATTCTTCTGATACATGAAACTGATATATTGTAAAATCTCACGAAAATCTATGGTACACTTCCCGGCAAATATCCCTACCGGAACACAGGAATCAAACCCGTAGATCGCGGGGATTTCTCCGCCTGACAGACCATAGGTGATGATTTTCTTCTTATCCGGATCTACAATCCAGTATTCTGATACACCTGCGTTGGCATATTTCTCAAGCTTCAGATACATATCCTTCTTTCTTGTGGAATCAGATACGATCTCAGCCACAAAATCCGGTGCTCCAAATACACACCTGTTCATAATTTTCTTACGGTCACAAACAACCAGTACGTCAGGCTGGATCATCGTCTTATCATCACAGTCCAGACATACATCCAGAGGAGCTACCATCGGGATACACTGCCCTTTTACTGAACGGATATAGTTCTTCAGAGACTGCCATATTTCTGTAGCGATCATCTGATGAAGAGGTGACGGAGAAGCCATATCAAACATCTTGCCGTTGATCAGCTCCGCTCTCTTCTCTCCCGGAAGAGCATAGTAATCTTCAACTGTATAATCACCGGGGGCTTTTTCATTCCCGGGCATATAATAAGATGCCGATTCCATAACCATATCCATCTTCCTGCCCAGAACTCTGCTCAATGCCTGCAGTGTCTCATATCGGGGGGATTCCGTCACACCTGCAAAAATCTTCTGTACAGTTCCAAGAGGCACACCGGATAATTCGGATATTTTTTCATTCGTATATCCCAGTTCTTTTTTGCGCTTTTTCATTTCTGCAATTGTCATATGTCCCCTCCTTTTTTCCATAATTTTACCGTATTATTTCCGTTATGTCAATACAAATGCCTAAATGGAATTTTTCAGATTCACGATTGTTTTCTCCATCTAAAGCATGTAAAAAAAGTCCGGTATGTCAATCATCTGACACAAACCGGACTTTTCATCTTTTGTACAGGTATCACTCAGTCACCTTTTAATACCACACGAATTCTCTTGTAGATAAAGAATACAATAATGGAAACAAGGGTATATTTAAACAGATTGAACGGCACAATGATCATTACAACAAATCCCAGAAGACTGTCGACAGAACTGTGGATTGCAGTGCCCATTTCAATAAATGCTTCTACCGGCATTCCAAATGCCTTGCCATATGCAGGAAGAAGTACAAATGCGTTCATAAAGCAGGCTGCTGCTGTCGTCAATACTGTACCTGCCGCCATTCCAAGAACTGCATGTTTTCTGGTCTTTACATGATGCAGACGGTAGATCAGCCCTGCCGGAACCACGTATGCACATCCGAAAATAAAGTTTGCCAGATCACCGACACCTGCTGTCATGGTTCCTTTGGTTACCAGATGCACCAGAATCTTCACCAGTTCTGTAAGGATACCTGCCACCGGTCCCATGGCAAAAGCTGCCAGAAGTGCCGGAATTTCCGAGAAATCCAACTGGTAGAAGGATGGTGCCAGGAAGGGAAGGGGAAACTCCAGATTCATCAGTACTCCTGCGACTGCACCCAGCATCGCGATCTGGGCAATCGTCCTTGTACGGCTTCTTTCAATTACATTTCCATTTCTTAATACCTGTTCACTCATACTTTCTCTCTCCTTTTAGAAATATTTCTTTACGAACCCAGGTCTCTGATTTTCTGCGTTCGTCCGTAAAAGAAAATTCCCGCATGTATCCTTCCAATCCGACAGCACTGCCAATGAACTTTCATTGAATCGGCATTGAACTTCCATCAAACTGCCATTGTACTGTCACTAAACTGTCAGGATACCTTGATACAGGATAGCCAGAAGGTTTCCCGCATCAAAAAAAGTCCCGGAAAATAATTCCGGGACATTGAGCACGTATGAAATAACAAGCGTGTTCTTCTCTCATCCAGACTATACTGTCGGTTCTGGAATCGCACCAGATCAACCGCATATGCGGCTCGCGGACTGTACCGCCGGTAGGGAATTCCGATCATTCATCAATCAGTCACCCTGCCCCGAAGAATTTTCTTTTATCTGTTTGTTATTATAACTCATTACAGCACTGATTTCAATAGAACTGACAATATTTTATTATCCCGCGCACGTTTCTGCATAAAAAATGACCGAAAGCCATATCCCCTGCTTTCGGTCATTTGAAATTTTATATTTATGCCAGTCCTGCCTGCTCAAGAAGAGACGGTACCTTGGACTCCCAGCCCATTGCCATGATATGTACGCCCTGGCAGTATGGTTTACATTCTCTGATGATACGTGCGGCAATTTCCACACCGGTGATACCGGCTTTGGTTTTTTCCTTGTCTGCCTTCAGTTCATCGATCATTTCTTCCGGAATATGGATACCTGCAACATTTGCATTCATATATCTGCACATTCCCACAGATTTCGGGATTACGATTCCCAGCTGAACCGGTTTGCCGAACTGTTTTGCTTTTTCCATAAACTGGATGAATTTCTCCGGCTCATAAACTGCCTGTGTCTGGAAATAATCACAGCCGGCAGCTACTTTTCTTTCCATTTTTGCAAGCTGTGCATCAACGGAATCACTGCACGGGGATACAACTGCACCCTTTGCAAATTTAGGAGGTTCTCCAACCAGCTCGTTGCCGCCAAGGTCTACACCTGATTCCAGCTGTTTTACTGCATGGATCAGGGATACGGAATCCAGGTCAAAGACCGGTTTTGCCTGTGGATGGTCACCAAGTTTGGTGTGGTCACCTGTTAAAAGCAGCAGGTTTTCGATTCCGAACATTGCTGCACTTAAAAGATCGGACTCCAGAGCGATACGGTTCCTGTCACGGCAGGTCATCTGGAAA
>JALEHU010000031.1 GCA_022770365.1 Blautia sp.
CGTATATGATAACATGGCATTCGGTCTGAAACTGAGAAAAGTTCCGAAAGACCAGATTGATAAAATGGTTAAAGAAGCAGCTAAGATCCTTGACCTGGACAAACTTCTTTCTCGTAAACCGCAGGCTCTTTCCGGTGGTCAGAGACAGCGTGTTGCTATGGGACGTGCTATCGTACGTAATCCTAAGGTATTCCTTATGGACGAGCCTCTTTCCAACCTGGATGCTAAGCTTCGTGTACAGATGAGTATTGAGATCTCCAAGATCCATCAGAGACTGGGCGCTACTATCATCTACGTAACACATGACCAGACAGAGGCTATGACTCTTGGTACCAGAATCGTAGTTATGAAAGACGGTGTTGTTCAGCAGGTAGATACTCCTCAGAACCTGTATCAGAAACCAGGCAACCTGTTCGTTGCAGGATTCATGGGATCTCCGCAGATGAACTTCCTGGATGCTCAGATTTCTGAAAAAGGCGGCGACGTAATCGCTAAAGTTGGCGAATATGAAATCTCCGTACCAGCTGCAAAAGCAAAAGCTCTGAAAGATGGCGGCTATGTAGGAAAAACTGTTGTTATGGGTATCCGTCCAGAAGATATCAACGAAAATGGCAACATGACATCTGTTGTTAAAGTATACGAGCTTCTTGGTGCTGAAGTATTCCTGTACTTCGATGTAAACGGAACTCAGGTAACTGCACGAGTTGATCCACGTACAACAACCAAGACAGGCGATCCTGTTAAATTTGGTTTCGATATGGAAAAATCTCACTTCTTCGACAAAGAAACCGAACTCGTTATCTGCAACTAATTCTATAACGAACCTTTACCCCGGGGATTGTTCCCCGGGGTTTTGTTTATCATTCTCAATTCTTTGCGGATTGTTTTTGTTTCATTTTTTTGTTATGATAATAAGCATAGAACAACGTGAATGAATTACATGCCCGGCTTTCCTGTAAGCTCGGACGATAAGCCACATCCGGAAAGGAGTACTGCATGGCAATACAGCAAATACTAAAGAAATGTCTCAACGATTGGAAAGAAATCAGCCGTCTGGATTTCTGCATGATCAATTCCAGCGATGAAATATATGTAACCACATGTGACAGAAAACTTCCATCCTCTGACACCCTTCAGGATTTTCGGGACAGTTCTGCTCTCTGCAGGGCTAATTCCAATCTCTGTCTGTATAAGATTCAGGATGGCAGTGAATTTCCATATCTCCTCATTGTCTGGGGCAGCGGTGAATCCGTTTCAACGATCGGTGAACTGGCAGTCTGTCAGATTCTCTCCCTCCTCACCGCCTATGCGGAAAAAAATGACAAAAACACCTTTATGCAAAACCTACTGCTGGATACCTATCCCAAGGTCGATGCATTCAACCGGGCTAAAAAGCTTCACATCGCCACCTCCGTACGCCGTGCTGTTTTTCTCGTAGAAACCAAGCAGAGCAGCGACGAACACGCCCTGGCAACAATCCGCAATATTTTCTCCGCACGGTCCAGAGATTTTATCACTTCCATCGACGACACCGGCATTATTGTAGTGCGGGAACTTCAGTCTACAGATGATTATGAGAAGCTGCGCGGTCTCGCCTATATGCTCGTAGACATGCTGAACACAGAAGCCATGACTTCCGCCTGGGTCTCCTACAGCAATATCGCTGACGATCTGAACGATCTGAGCAATGCATACCGGGAAGCCCGCATGGCAATGGAAGTAGGCAAGATCTTCTACGCAGAAAAAAATGTTTTCGGCTACAATCGCCTGGGAATCGGCAGACTGATCTACCAGCTTCCCGTTTCCGTATGTGAAATGTTTCTGGATGAAATTTTCCACGATGAAACACTGGACTCCATAGACGAAGAAACCCTAAACACAATCCGGACGTTTTTTGAGAACAACCTGAATCTTTCAGAAACTTCGCGTCAACTTTATGTTCACCGAAACACACTGGTATATCGTTTTGAAAAACTTCAGAAGAAATTCAGGCTGGATATCCGCACCTTTGAAGATGCGCTGACCTTTAAAATGACAATGCTCGTTTCCGATTACATAAAATATTCCAGACAGAACCCGCAATAGTTTTACAGTGAAAGGGGACGTGAAAAACCGTCCTCTTATAGAAAATAATCCATCAGATTTTTTACTTTGACTACTTCAAAAGCATCAGATGCTCCGGCGGAAGATAAAGGTATTTCGGAACTCCCTCATAAGGATTCTCCTCAAACCCCTCTTTGGCTTTCATCCACCAGATGGCATTTCCATCCTCAGAACCGGAATTTTTCACAAAATACTGATGTTCAAACGTGCCTTCCATGTACTCTTCGATTCGGACAGGCAGGCAGTTCTCCCCTTTGTCTGCAGCCGGCTTCAGCCAGTGTCCGCGAATTCCGATGTAGGCATCTTCCTGACTTACCTTCTGGATCGTACGAAGCTGCATATCCCAGTCCAAAGCCCAGACATGGAAATCATCCAGCCGTTCAATCCTGGAAAAATTCTTACATCCCGTAAGCTGTGCCGCATCCAGAAGCTGCGGCTGTTCAAACAGTTCCCGGGTATTACCGGAAATCAGCGCTCTTCCCTCTTTGAGAAGCATCAGTTCCCTGCAGAATCGGAATGCTTCATCACGGCTGTGTGTCACCATCATCATATCACCGCTGTACTCTTCCAGAAATTCCTGCATATCTTTCTGAAGAACATCCTTAAGATACCCGTCAAGAGCTGAAAAAGGCTCATCAAGCAGTATCACTTCCGGCTCTCCGATCATCATTCTGGCAAGTGCCACTCTCTGCTGCTGACCTCCGGACAGCTGGGACGGGTAGCGTCTCTCCAGCCCATCCAGACGGTAACGTTTGATAAAATCATCGATTCTGGTTGTTTTCTGCTTTTTTTCTCCCCGAAAGCCACATCCGATATTCTCACGCACTGTCATTGTGGGAAACAGGGCATAATTCTGAAAGAGATATCCCACATGGCGTTCCTGGGGTTTCAGATTGATCTTGCGTTCCGAATCAAATACCGTTTTTTCATTAATGATAATTCGGCCTTTGTCCGGTGTCTCGATACCGGCAATGCTTCTCAAGGTCATGCTCTTGCCGCTCCCGGAAGCTCCCAGAATTCCCATGGTCGGAGAACTGCTTTCGAACTTCACACGGAGGGAAAAGCCTTTAAAATTTTTCTCAATATCCACATATACAGCCATCAGATCCACCTTCTCGTCTTCATTCCCTTACCGGAAATAATATTAATCAAAGCCACGATCACAAACGAAATCGACACGATCACGCATACCCAGAACGCAGCCGTTCCATAATTCCCGGCAGCTGTTTCTGACGCAATCGCAACAGATACGGTTCTTGTTTTGCCCAGAATATTTCCGGCAAGCATGGATGTGGCACCATACTCGCCAAGCGCTCTGGCAAAGGCCAGTACTGTACCGGAGGCAATTCCCGGAGCCGCAGCCGGAACAACGATCTTCCAGAAAATACGCCCCTCACTCATTCCCAGTGTCCGCCCTGCATAGATCAGGTTCACATCCACCTGCTCAAAGGCAGCCCGCGCATTCCGATACATCAGCGGAAACGCGATCACCGCAGCGGCAATAATGCATCCCTTCCACGTCTGAACGATCTTAATATCAAAATTTTCCATAAGAAATGCGCCAAACGGCCTCCTCAGACTGAAAATCATCAATAGGATAAACCCCGCAACCGTAGGAGGAAGCACCAGCGGCAGAGTCAGTATCCCATCCAGCACCGCCTTAGCACCTGATTTCAGCTTCATAGCCTGTCTGGCACAAAAGATCCCAAGAAAAAATGCAATCACTGTTGCCACGACCCCTGTTTTCAATGAAATCCACAAGGGACTCCAGTTAATCTCCTGTAAAAATTCTCTCATATTACAGATACCTCTCTGTCATTTCCTTATGTCCGGAACTTTTCTATTATAATTCGTCATAAAAAAATTTCTCTTTATCTTTATAATAACAAAAATCTCCTATTAGTGACAGTATTATCTTGAAAAAGAATGCTGCTCATAATCTTTTCTTGCTTGTTTGAACAGAAATATCATCAAAGTTTATCCACTGAAACATTATATACTCAATATTTTTATTAATAAATTTATAATGTATTGCCAAAAGTTATAAAGAGTTATAAAATAAAACAAAAGTTATAAAAACTTATAAAAGAACAGAAAGCTATAAAAGCTTATAAAGGAGCGAATCGTTATGAACAATCCGTTTACTCTATCTTTTGGAAAGAGGCCGGTACAATATATTTCGCGCATTACACAGACAAATCAGATCATTGATAGTTTTATCGCAGAAGTTCCTTCTAATCAGATATTCATGATTACAGGAGTAAGGGGTTCCGGTAAGACGGTTATGATGACTAATATTGCTGGAGAAATGCGCAGAAACAAAGAGTGGATTGTACTCGAATTGAATCCAACGAGAGATCTTTTACAAAGCCTTGCTGCCAAGATATATAGTTTACCGGAGATGCACGACAGATTTCTAAAGGCAAAACTTGATTTTTCTGCATTTGGACTGGGAGTGTCTGTTGAAAACGCAGCACCGGTTACAGACATTGAAAATGTAATCGAGTGTATGCTGGACCAGATCAAGAAGGCAAGGAAACGGCTTTTGATTACGGTTGACGAAGTAGTAAAATCTGAATATATAAAAGTATTTGCAAGCTCATTTCAAATTCTTTTACGTCAGGATTATCCGATTTATTTATTGATGACCGGATTATATGAGAATCTCTATGAGCTTCAAAATGATAAATCGTTAACATTTTTGTATCGTGCACCAAAAGTGATATTAGAACCGCTAAATTATACCGCAGTACGGAAACATTATCAGGACATATTCGGAATAGATATGGAAACTGCCTCCGTAATGACATCTCTTACAAAAGGGTATCCATTCGCTTTTCAGGTGCTGGGATATCTTTACTGGGAGAATCGTGCAACGAAATCTATCGAAGAAATACTGCCGGAATATGATCAGTACCTGGAAGAATATGTTTATAGTAAAATATGGTCGGAATTATCCGAAGTAGACAAAAAAATATTGGAAACACTTTCCACGATTGAAGATAACAGAGTCAAAACAATAAGAGAGCACTTGGATATGAAATCGGAGCAATTCTCTGTTTATCGTGAAAGGCTGAAAAGAAAAGGAGTCATCAGCACAAAAGAATACGGTAAGATTTCAATGGCATTGCCTCGCTTTGAAGAATTTGTGAAAATACAAATGCTATAAAAATGCACGTATTTACAGCCGTCCACTATTCACAGTAATGGACGGCTGCTTCTTCTCCCTGAGCTTATCAATTTTGTTCTCATCGTAACTGTTCAGTACCTTCACAGTTACTCCCTCCTAAATAGTTACTTCTCATCCATATATTCAGATTTTATCAATCTTCTTCCTGATCTCCAGCATTTTCTGGTCAAGGTTTCCAATGACTTCCGCGCATTCCCGCAGTTCTTCATCGATGAGTTCCGCTTCTTTCTTGCCTTTTTTGTAGCGGAGCTGATGGTCCAGATTAGCCCAGTAATCCATCGCTGCTGTCCGAAGCTGCAGCTCAATCTTGATCCATTGTGTCCCGTTCTGAAAGGCAATCGCAATTTCCAGAATCAGATGCAGACTCTGATAGCCTGATTTTTTTGGCTCTTTTATGTAGTCTTTCACCTTTACAATACGGATGTCTTTCTGTCGCTCGATCAATTCAGATACCTTGTAAATATCATCTACATAAGCACAGATTGCACGTACACCGATCAGATCATTGATTCTCTCCACAGCAGTATCAAAATCCAGTTCCAGTCCTTTTTTCTGCAGTTTTTTGCAGACGCTGCTGTAGCTTTTCAATCTTCCGGTTTTCATCTGAATGACATTTCTGTGCATATTCATCAGCAGAACCGTATTGATAATATCAAGCTTTGTCAGCAGAAGACTGATGGCGCACTGTCCCTTGATACTGAATTCGCTGTCCACCAGTTTCTCTTTCAGATTTGATTCCTGTTCTTTTTGCTCCCCAGCATTTTCCTGTGTTTCACTTTTCTGTATAAGTTCTTTTTTTACTGTTTTTTCCTGAAGGAATTCCTCGCTCTTTTTATCTTTTTGTTTTTTCTTCAATAAAATCCCACTTTCTGTTTCAAATTCATTCATCACAATTGCATCAACACCTGTTAACTGATTTTTACAGTGTATCTGTTCAGTATTCTCTCAGACTATCACCATTCTTCACAATTCCCTTCTCACATTATGATTCTGTACCTTTATATGACCTGCTGAACAGTTACTCCGCATTTATTATTCTATGCTCCATACTTCCAGTTTAGTATACTTTTTTATCCTAAACGGAAATGTCTGCTGACGCAGACATCACCAATAATAAAAGTCGATTGCTGACGCAATCGCCCCGTATTCGCAATTCGCTCCGCTGCTTGCTCATACGGGTAGCCCGTCCAATATCCATGTGCCTGCGCATGCAAGCATGCTTCACCACATGGCTGCTGTCCGGGACTTTTATAGTAAAAAGCGCATACTCCCCTTGGAGATATGCGCCCTTGCATCTGATATATGGCTATATTCTGATATTACAATCTTCGGTTATTAACAGCTTATCAAAACCTGTTATGCAACTGAAAATTTCGCAATTGTTTTGTTAAAATTTTTGTCCTCACCATAGCATTTTACAGTAATAACTCTGGTCAGATCCATGCTCAGGACTCCCAGAATTGACTTGGCATCTATGATCACACGGTTATAAAAAATATCAATATCAAAATCACACTTACTCGCTGCATTTACAAATTCTCTGACGTCATCTGCCTTACGAAATTTAATCCGACGTTCTGTCATGATTAATCAACCTCCCTTATGCAAGCTTTCAACTCAGCAAATATTTCAGACATAAACGGCTGTTTCTGAAACCGATTACATCTTATGCGTATTTTGCCATTCCGGAAGTTCATTGTCAATACAGTTAAAATTTTGTTTAAACTTTTCAACATTTTCCACAAATCTGGAATTTTATTCCATTTATCTTCAGCATAAAGTCACATAAAATTCACTCGAATTCTGTCATATTTGAACGAAATTTTAACGGAAGAAACTGCTGCTGCAGGTGCGGATTTTTCCGTTCCTGAATAGTAACACTGTAACAGAATCGTTTCCACAGTTCTTCATATTCTTCTTTCTGTACTGGTTCATTCCCGGCATTTCTGTCAATTACCGCGTTTTTCTGTATATAGGGAGCCTGTCCGCGGGGATGGAGAAGCACCTTTTTTCTGCCGCTGTCATAGATCATCCAGTTCTCGTTAGGAAATCTGTCTGTGAAATGAGTTCCCAGCATTTCCAGAATATCATTTTCCGGTGCAATTTCTGAAAAAAGTACACTGCCCGAAATTTCACGAAAACGGACAAATCCGTAAAATCTGTGTAATTCATGCCATACTTTGATTCTCAGCTTTGCCACCATATTTACATCAGGATCCGCAAGATTCTCCAGTATGCGTCTGTCACACTTTCTGCCGGAGAGAGCCATCCACAGCACGCGAAACACAAGAGTACCCTTATCCGGACAGCAGGATACAGCAGCATAACACAGAGCCTCATAGACAGCATGTCCCAGCCTGCTGCTGATTGTACGCAGAACTTTACCCGCTTTTTCCGTGTCAGCAGGAACAGTCATAATCGTGGTAAAAAAATCAGGATATTCCGGCTCCCTTACAGAAATCTCAACCTGTTTCCCGCGAAGCTTCCACTTCCATCCGTCATAGACACCCGTAAATATCCCTTCCAGACTGTCTTCACAAACAAGAATCCGCTTATCAAAATCCATCCTTCTTCCTCCTTCAACTTCCAGCCTGTATCGCATCCATATCATCAAAAAGGGTCAGCTGACGATAAGTGATTTCTGACGGATGTACCGGAAGGTGCTCCTTCTCCCTGGGATCCAGCATATTTCGAATAATATAATCCTCATCCAGTTTGGTGGGATACATCATGTGACCGCTGCAGGTAATAAAATACAGGGCACGTTTCAGGACCACACCTATTTTCCGGAGATCCGGAAAATCAAGAGAATGATATCGGCGTGCCCCGATAATCCTGGATGCAGATTTCTCACCGATCCCCGGAACCCTGAGAAGCGTCCGATAATCCGCAGAATTAATCTCTACCGGAAAAAATTCCAGATGACTCACTGCCCAGTCACACTTAGGATCCAAAAGAAGATTAAAATTCGGATGCTTCTCAGAAAGCAGCTCATCCGCCTGAAAACCGTAAAACCGCAGGAGCCAGTCAGCCTGATACAACCTGTGTTCCCGAAGAAGAGGCGGCCCCTGGGGAAGCATCGGCAGCTCGCTGTCATGATTGACTGCCACAAATGCAGAATAAAACACACGCTTCAAAGAAAACTGCTTATACAAAGACTCCGCCACAGATACAATCTGATAATCACTCTCACCTGTTGCGCCAATGATCATCTGAGTACTCTGCCCTGCCGGTACAAAACTTGGCGCATGGCGGTACAGAGCAAGTTCCTGCCTGTTCTCTATCTGACGGACCTGAATCTGCTTCATAGGCTTCAGGATCGTCCTACGGCTCTTATTAGGTGCAAGGCGCTTCAGCCCTTCTGCTGTGGGAAGTTCCAGATTCACACTCATCCTGTCTGCCAGAAATCCCGCACGCTCTATCAGTTCCGGAGAAGCTCCGGGGATGGCTTTCATGTGGATATATCCCTGAAAATGATACTGTTCCCTAAGAAGTTCCACCGCTCTGATCATCTCTTCCATTGTTTCGTCAGGACTTCCCTTCACCCCGGAACTGAGAAAGAGCCCCTCAATATAATTGCGTCTGTAAAATTCTATGGTAAGTCTGCTGATCTCCTCAGGAGTAAAACTGGTGCGCACAACATCATTGGATGCACGGTTCACACAATACTTGCAGTCAAACACACATTCATTCGTATAAAGCACCTTCAGCAGACTGATGCATCGCCCGTCTCCCGCAAAACTGTGACAGATACCCGCATGGATACTGTTTCCGATGCCTTTCCCGTCGCCCTTCCGGTCCACACCGCTGGAGGTGCAGGCTACATCATATTTCGCCGCATCTGATAAAATTTCCAGTTTCTCCATAATACTTAATGATTCCTGTATAACCATATCCGTTCTCCAAACATTTGTTCTTATTCAGATTATACAACAAACATTTGTTCTGGTCAAGAAAATATAACGGGACGAAAACAAAAAATCCCGGAAACATATTCCGGGATTTTCACAACAGATTTCAGATCTGTGTCAGTACAAAAATATCATATATAGCTTTTACTGCTGTTTCAAATTCATTATTTGATACACCGATGATGATATTAAGCTCACTGGAACCCTGGTCGATCATCTTTACATTTACATTGGCATGTGCCAGTGCGGAAAAGATCCTTCCGGCAGTTCCTCTCTGGGATTTCATTCCGCGCCCTACTACTGCAATCAGTGCCAGATCAGATTCCATTTCCACAAAATCCGGCTGTACAGCGCGATGGATTCCTGCGATCACCTGCTGTTCCTTGTCTTCGAACTCATCCTGATGTACAAACACAGTCATGGTATCAATACCTGAAGGTACATGTTCAAAACTGATTCCCTGGTCTTCAAATACCTGAAGGATCTTTCTTCCAAAACCAATCTCGCTGTTCATCATGGATTTCTCAATATTAATAGAGCAGAATCCTTTTTTGCCGGCAATACCGGTGATAACATAACGCGGTTTTTTGCAGGTACTTTCCACGATAAAGGTTCCTTTATCTTCGGGACGGTTGGTATTACGGATATTGATCGGAATTCCCTCTTTACGTACCGGGAAAATCGCATCCTCATGAAGAACTGTCGCACCCATATAAGAAAGCTCACGAAGCTCTCGATAGGTAATCGTATCCATTGCCACCGGGTTTTCCACAATCCTCGGGTCTGTTACCAGAAATCCGGAAACATCGGTCCAGTTTTCGTATACATCTGCTCGGATGGCTTTGGCAACCAGAGAACCGGTCACATCAGAACCGCCTCTGGAAAACGTGGTAACTGTACCGTCTTCCATTGCACCGTAAAATCCCGGGATGACCGCACGTTCACATTTTGCCAGACGTTTTCCAAGAAGCTTGTCTGTCTTCTCTGCATCCAGATTTTTATTCTTATCGAAACGGATCACAGAAGCAGCATCTACAAATTCATATCCAAGATAAGCAGCCATTACCTTACCATTCAGGAATTCTCCGCGTGAAGCCGCGTACTCCCTGCCTGCCTGTGCCTTGAAATCTGCTTCGATCTGCTGGAATTCTTCTTCAAGGGAAAGGGTCAGCCCCAGTCCGCGGATAATCTCATAATAACGTTCCTTGATTGCCGCAAGCTGCTCACTGAAATCCGCTCCTTCGCACGCTGCTGCATAGCACTGGTACAGCATATCCGTTACCTTGGTATCACCGCTGAATCTTTTGCCGGGCGCGGACGGAACTACATAACGTCTGCTCTCCTCGCTTCTGATGATCTCTCCCACTTTTTCAAACTGCTCCGCATTCGCCAGGGAACTTCCCCCGAACTTTACCACTTTTTTCATAATACTGCTCCTCATTTATCACATTTTCATATCATGTTAAAATCTAGTATATTTTAGTGAAAAAGTGCGGGTTTTGCAAGTATTTCTTACGTAACGAAAATAAAATTGTGATATTTCACAAGGTTCTTTATTCCGGTAAACTGTTCCATATAAAATTTGACAGTCACTTGTTCTTCACAAATTCGTTTTATTTCTGATAGTCTGTGATACCGCATACAATCAGCACGTTTTCTTTTACCCTGAAATGAACGTCCTTATCCCGGAATGCAAGTCCATAAACCCTTTCCGGATCCTTCTGATATCCGGGTCTCGGATCTGCGGCGAGCACCTGAATCAATGCCTCTCTGTATGACTCAGGAATCTTCTCCAGCCATTCCTCCGGAAATACCACATCAAGCTTATTATACGAAATCCGGTCCGTAAATCCTCCGGATGCATCCGGATGGCTGTCCACATACGGAAGATACGGTTTGATATCATATATCGGAGTACCATCCATCATATCCGCTCCTGTCACATGAAGGACCGGCCCCAGTTCCCTGTCCATTTCAATCCGTTCCAGCCTGACCGAGGAAAGTCCCAGAGCATTCGGCCGGAAAGGAGAGCGCGTGGCAAATACTCCCTTTCGTATATTGCCTCCGAGTTTCGGCGGCCGCACAGTCGGCGACCAGTTCTCTCTCACTGCTTCTGAAAACTCCCAGATCAGCCATAAATAAGTGAAATCCTCAAGCCCCCGTACAGCTTCCGCCACTCTGTATTGCGGTTCAAAAATAATCTGGCTTTTCAGTTCCCCGATTCTGCTGCTCTGGTGAGGAATGCCGAATTTTGTCGGGAAATCCGTATGGATCCTGGCAATGATCTTCATCGTCTGTCCACAATTTCCGGACAGTTTTCTATTGTCATTCATGGAATGTTTCTCCTATCCGGATAAGCGACTCTTTCACCAGTTTCTGGAAAAGAGGTCCTTCCCTGCTGTGTTTTTGATATGATCACCTGTTCCATAAGCCTGTCAGTCAGCTCCCATGACGGAGGCTTTGTTCCAATAGTAGTGACCGCACCCGCAGACACAGCCATACACAAACGCATGGTTTCTTCGGCACTCAGTCTGTTCTCCCAGGCAAATGCCAGACCTGCCACCATGGCATCTCCTGCACCTACTGTGGAATGTGCCTTCACAGATAATGCCGGACATCTGAAGGCAGAATCCGCAAAGACAAACAAGGCTCCTTCCCTGCCCATGGATATGGCAATCGTACCTGCACCCTGTGCTTTTAATTTCTCCGCTATGCGCCGCAGTTCCGTTTCGGAAGCACCGGCACCAAGACCTGCATATTCTTCCAGTTCTGTCCTGTTCGGCTTTAGAATATCCGGTCCCGCTTCAATCCCCAGCCTGAATAAATCTCCATCTGCATCCAGAAGGACTGCGGCACCTTTGCGGTGCACCATTCGAATAATTCTGGCATAGGTATCCCCGGGCACGCCTTCAGGTATACTTCCTGAAAGCACAAATAATGTTTCCCTGCCTGCATAAGAATCCAGTTTATTCATAAGAGCCTCAATCTGTTCCCGCGTGATGGCCGGTCCGGGCTCATTCAGTTCTGTCAGTGAACCATTCTGTTCAAACACTTTGGTATTCGTTCTTGTCTCACCATCTGCCCGGACAAAATCGCTGATGATTCCTTTTTCTTTCAGGACACGGGCAATTGTACGTCCGTTATTTCCTGCAAGAAATCCACTGGCAATACTGGTCCCTCCCAATTCAAGGAGGGTTTTGGAAACATTGATTCCCTTTCCTCCTGCATCATATTCCACTTTTCTGATCCGGTTAAGTCCGCCGTGCACCAGTGTATCAATTTCCACTGTTTTATCGATTGCCGGATTCATTGTAACTGTAATGATCATGTTCTGCCTCTCCTAAACAGGTACACCGCCTGCGTCTTTTCTAAAGATAAAACAGACACGGAACTCCTCTGCAGTATCGTACAGCAGCAAGGAGTATCGTGTCTGTCTGATTCAAAATCTATGTACGGAATTTAGTAAAAATTACAGGAGCCCTTTTTCTCTGATAAGGGACAGTGCATCTTCGTCTGCCACTACTGTGACATCATTGTGGAGCTGCAGAATAGATGCCGGTACATTCGGAGTGATCGGTCCGTACAGAGAATCGTAAAGTGCCTGAGCTTTTGCTGCTCCTGTTGCAACCAGAAGGATCTTTCTCGCTGCCATAATATTCTTGATTCCCATGGTATATGCCTGCTTCGGAACTTCATCCATGCTCTCAAAGAATCTGGAATTTGCCTGGATCGTGCTTTCTGTAAGATCCACTACATGAGTCTCTTTTTCAAAAACATCTCCCGGCTCGTTGAAACCGATGTGTCCGTTCCCGCCGATACCCAGAAGCTGAATATCCACTCCGCCCATGCTGCGGATGATCTCATTATAATCTGCGCAGGCCTTATCGGAATCTTCTTCCAGTCCATTCGGTACAAATGTTCTGGATTTATCAATATTTACATGGTCAAAAAGATTTGTATTCATGAAATAACGATAGCTCTGTTCATTGTCGCCGGAAAGTCCGCGGTACTCATCAAGATTAACACTGGATATTCTGGAAAAATCCAGATCTCCCTTATTGTACCACTCCACAAGCTGGCGGTACATTCCCACCGGAGTGGAACCTGTTGCCAGTCCAAGGACTGCATCGGGTTTCATAATAATCTGGGCAGACATTATATTCGCTGCCTTTCTGCTCATGTCCTGATAATCTTTTGCGGCATAAATAATCATAATCAATCTCCTTTACATTTTTGCTTTCCCATAAATCACTTTTCAGATACCTTAATTATACCTCTGTTCAGCTCTTTTGTTAAATACAAAATAAGCTTTCTTTTTTGTCTGATTGTTGCTCTGTGCTTCCCTCATGATATCCCTTCATGATACATCCGAACCGGTCGTACGGAATTATAAATCTCTAAAATGGAACTGTTTCTTTCCTGACGCATAATCTGCCACGATCTGTCCGCTGCCAAAGAGCTTGTATTTGTAACTCACAAGTCCCTCCAGTCCAACCGGTCCTCTGGCATGGATCTTGCTTGTGCTGATCCCCACTTCCGCACCAAACCCATAGCGGTAGCCGTCTGCAAAACGTGTGGAACAATTCTGATAAACACCTGCAGAATCAACCATACGCATAAACAGCTCTGCCGCCGCTGCATCTTCTGTAATGATACAGTCTGTATGGTGAGATCCATAAGTATTGATATGTTCAATCGCTTCCTCAATGGAGTCCACAAGCTTTACCGACACGATATAGTCCATGTATTCCTTTGCAAAATCCTCCTCCGTGGCAGGCTCGCAGGAGATCAGTTTCTGTACCTCCTCCGTTCCGCGGATCTCAACTCTGCCTTCCATGGCTGATTTCAGCTTTGGCAGAAGCTCTGGTGCAATATCTCTGTGGACCAGAAGGGTCTCTACTGTATTACAGGCAGCCACATACTGTGTCTTCGCATCAAAAATGACGGGAACCGCCTTATCAATATCTGCTTTTTTATCAGCATAAATATGACAGATTCCATCTGCATGTCCCATAACCGGAATTTTGGTATTTTCCATAATGTAGCGTACAAAATTATTGGAACCGCGGGGAATAAGAAGATCCACATAACCTGAACATTTCAGAAGCTCTGCGATCTCTTCTCTGTCTTCCAGCTGCAGCAGACAGTTTTCCGGAAGTCCTGCTTTCAGTACAGCCTGATAGATCAGCCCAAATAATGTCCTGTTCGTTACGGCAGCCTCGCTTCCGCCCTTCAGGATCACACAGTTTCCGCTCTTTACACACAGTGTGGAAATCTGAACAAGTGCATCCGGTCTTGCTTCAAAAATAATGCCAATGGTTCCGATGGGGCAGCTCTCACGATAAAGAGTCAGTCCTTCATCCAGTTCTCTTGCGAGCTGAGTCTTAAAAAGCGGATCCGGAAGATGGATCAGATCTTTGATCCCGCTTATCAGAACCTGAAGTTTCTCAGGGGTCAGCTCCAGTCTTTTCAGGATCGGGGCTGCTTTGCCATCCCTTCGTGCCTGTTCCATATCTTCTGCATTCGCCTCAAAAATCAGCTGCTGATTCTCTTCAAGGCTGCGGCCGATCTCCTCGAGGGCACGATTGCGCACCTCTTCCGGCTGCGATGCCATTCTGGCTTCTGCTTTTTTTACTGCTTTTACACTGTCTAATACACTCATTGTCTGTTCTCCTGTCGCTTTCAGTAAACCTGTTTTCAACGTTTTTGTTCCTTTATCCTACCATATCCTTCCATGGATTTCAATGTTTTCCCCCGCAATCACAGAATTCCAAGTCCTTCCAGCAGTATTTTAAGCCCGATCAGGATCAGAATAATACCGCCGCACAATTCAGCCTTTGACTTGTATCTCATGCCAAAAAGACTTCCGATCTTCACACCTGCCGCAGAACAGACGAATGTTACAATACCGATAAAGCTGATCGCCGGAATGATCGCAACTTTCAAAAATGCAAATGTCACACCAACCGCAAGTGCATCAATACTGGTCGCAACCGCCAGGATGAGCATATCTCTGGCTGCCATGGAGCAATCCATCTCCTCTTCCTCTCCAAAAGCTTCTTTGATCATGCTGGCCCCAATAAACAGCAGCAGCGCGAATGCGATCCAATGGGCATAATGAGTGATCATATCTGTAAAATATCTTCCTCCCAGATATCCGACAAGAGGCATCAGCGCCTGAAATCCACCGAACCACAAACCTGCAGTCACCATATGCTTCCAGTTGATTTTCCCCAGGGAAAGTCCTTTGCAGACAGATACCGCGAATGCATCCATGGAAAGTCCTACCGCCAGTACAAAAAGTTCAAAAAGTCCCATTTTTTCCTCCTTCGTTTCTTTGATAATATGACATAAAAAAACCAGGTGAAGCGATATGCCATACCTGGATACAAAAAAAACCCATGTATAGACAATATCACTCTATACATGAGTCTCGTTATTTAATGCAAGCCAGACTTCTCAGTCAGTATGTTGACTTGCCGCATATTTCTATGCCAACTACTCCCTCACGGATGTTACAATTTCTGCAAAATTCTATCATTTCTCCAGATGTTTGTCAACTACGATTTTTATCTCTGCAGACACTACGATTTTATCTCTGCAGAGGCAAAAAAAGTGTCCATATCCACATGTATGATTTTTCTGTCCACAATTTTCCCTTCTTTCTGAACAATTATTTACATATTCTCATTTCTACTATATACTAAAACATATGTGCATCGCAACAATAGGAGGAAATCAATATGTCTGTAATACAGTTTTTTTACAATCTTTTATGGGGAGACCTTGTCACGATACCGCTGCCCGGGGGCAGTTCCATCGGACTTTCCCTGCTTGTTTTGATTCTGATACCTGCGGGAGTTTATTTTACCATCCGGACGAGATTTCTTCCTTTCCGGCTCTTTCCCGAAATGCTGAAGATCACCGTGGAAAAGAAAACCAGCACAGAGAAAAATTCTATTTCCGGTATGCAGGCACTGATCATATCCACTGCCACCAGAGTCGGCATGGGAAATCTTGTGGGCGTGGTAGCCGCCATTTCCATGGGCGGCGCAGGTGCTGTCTTCTGGATGTGGATCACGGCTCTTCTAGGATCTTCCACCGCGTTCATTGAAGCAACCCTCGCACAGCTGTATAAGGAAAAAGATCCTCTCTACGGAGGCTTCCGGGGCGGTCCGGCTTATTACATCCACCATCTGTTCCACAAAAAAGAACATCGTATGAAACGCTCCGTCATTGCAGCTTTATTTGCTCTGTCAGGACTGCTCTGCTGGTGCGGCATCAGCCAGGTGATCGGAAACTCTGTTTCCTCCGCATTTAAAAATGCCTTTCATATACCGCCTCTTTATACAACGATCGTGCTTGTTATTCTTGCGGCAGTGATCGTTCTGCGCAAAAATGCTACGGTAAAAGTGCTGGATATTATCGTACCTGTCATGGCAGGCTGTTATTTCCTGATCACAATATTTATTATTGTGAAAAATGCGGGACAGCTTCCGGCTGTATTCCGTCAGATTTTTGAAGAGGCATTCGGCTTACGCCAGGCAGCTGCAGGAGGCTTCGGCGCTGTCCTGATGAATGGCGCCAAACGCGGGCTTTTTTCCAATGAGGCCGGCTCCGGTTCGGCACCCTGTGCCGCTGCAGCAGCAGACATCAGCCATCCTGCAAAAGAGGGACTTCTGCAGGCATTCGGGGTATTTATCGACACCATCGTGATATGCAGCTGTTCCGCCATGATCATGCTTCTGGCACCTGCAGAACTGACAACAGGCCTTACCGGCATGGATCTCCTTCAGACTGCCATGAATTATCATCTTGGCAAATTCGGAGTCATCTTTATTGCTGTCACTTTATGGCTGTTCAGTTTCTCCACCTTTATCGGTATCCTGTTTTATGCAAGACCGAACCTCGCCTATCTTTTCGGCGACAACTGGCTATCACAGACCCTTTATAAGATACTCGCACTTATTATGCTTTTTATCGGAGGACTTGCTGCCTATACCTTTGTCTGGGATCTGGGCGATATCGGAATCGGTCTGATGACTGTTTTTAACATGACAGCCCTTATCCCGTTATCAGGACAGGCAATTCAGTCTCTGAAAGATTATGAAAAACAGCTTTAAAGCAGCTGACGTTTCTCTAAATTGAAATTATAATGTATCGAAAAAATGTTCTACAAACCGCAGAGTGACACCATAGGCAGCTGCTTCAAGCTTATATTTCCCGGTCCTGAGATAAGAAGTATCCAGGTCAAATTTGTTGTACTCCATGATTTTTCTTCCAAGTTCCGGCAGAAATTCCTCCAGATAGCCTCCCACATAGCCCCCCAGTACAACATCACAGTCAAATGCCATACGGAGATTGGAAACAACCACAGCCAGATCATCCAGATATTGTTCCCAGACCTGTACGCATGTTTCCTCCCCATCCTTTAATTTCCGGAAAAACAGTTCCAGATTGTCATCTGCCAGTCGCTGCAGCACCTTCGCAGAGCAATAGGCATCCGCGCAGCCTCTTTTCCCGCAGTAGCAGGGACGCCCGCCTTTCTCAATGATCATATGGCCAAATTCTCCGCTTCTGAAGTTCTCACCGGGATACAGTTTATCATGGAGATAAATGGCTCCTCCGACTGTGCTGCTTAAGGAAAGATAAACGGTATTTTTCACGCTTTCTGTAAGCTCCGCGTATGCAGCACTGTTGGCATCGTTTTCCAGCGCATAGGGAAAACCGATCACATTCTCAATGGTTTTAAAACTGACATTTTTCACATTTAATGCATGAGACCGAAGCAGGACTTTCTCTTCTTTACTCACAATTCCCGGAAGTGAAATGCCGACACCAATGATCTTTTCCTCTCTGACACCTGATTCTTTTATAAAATCATGCAGAAGTTCTCCCATTTTTTCATAATAGGAAAAGGTGTTTTCATAAGGAATACGGGTTCTTTTTTTATTTACCGGCTCCCGTTTCATATTGACCAGTACAAATGTAATATGATTGGCTGTAATATCCATTCCTGCCGCAAATCCCACCTCCGGGGAGATGGACAGTGCTTTGGCCTTTCTGCCGCCGGTGGATTCATAAGCACCGCTTTCCTCCACTACTCCTGTCTCCACCAGTTCTTTTACATTCTGAAGAGTTGTGGGCATACTCAGCCCCAGCATCGAAGAAATTTCGGCTTTCGAGGTAATCCCTCTCCGGGAGATATATTTTGCAATTCTTACTTTATTATTCCTTTTGATTTCTTTCACTGATTTCACCTGCAACAAAACTTTTATAAAAGTTATTATAGAATATCCGTCCAGTGCATGCAAGAGTAAAGTAAGACAGGCAGCCCCGTACCAGTGTAACGAGTTACTGTTCACTCCGTTCACAGTAACTGTAACAACCACTTGCAAAAAAAGGGGCTGTCGGGAAATAGCAGTTTTGGCCCCTGATGTGTAAGAAGGAGACAGTCCGGCAGAAATTCAGACTTTTTCAAGGCACTGATTTTCTACGGACTGTCTCCTTCTTTTATAACTATCTGTTTTAGGGCGCAAAACC
>JALEHU010000047.1 GCA_022770365.1 Blautia sp.
CAACCGGATAAGATCCCAGGATATTCAGTGCAGACTGCACCATCATTGTGCCGATCGCGGTAATGGAATACTGAAGTCCCATCGGGATTCCCATACCGATCTGATTTTTTGTAATATTCCCCCGGAGTCTCCAGTCGTCTCTCTTAAGGTGAAGTTCCGGCACGGCTTTTATAATATACAGTATGCATAGAACACCGGAAACACCCTGAGATATCACGGTTGCCCATGCTGCTCCTGCAACACCCATATGGAATACTATAATAAATAAAAGATCCAGGACAACATTGAGAAGCGCCGAAATGATCAAAAAGTAAAGCGGAGTTTTGCTGTTTCCCAGTGCGCGCAGTATGCTGGCGATCAGATTATAAAGCACCTGCGCAAAAATACCTCCGCAGATGATCATGATATACACATAAGCATCATGAAAAATATCTTCCGGAGTATTCATCAGCAAAAGCAGCTTCCTCATCCCGATCATACTGACAGCAGTCATGATGATCGACATTATAACCGAAAGAATTGCCGCATTTCCCACAGTCTGACGCATTTCCCTCATTTTTCCGGCTCCGAATTTCTGCGCTGTGATCACAGCAAATCCTGCCGTCAGTCCCATAAGACAGCCTATAATCAGAAAGATAATTGTTCCGGTTGCTCCAACTGCAGCCAGACCTTTGGTCCCAACAAATTTCCCTACAATGATCGCATCCATCATATTATAAAATTGCTGGAAAACTCCTCCTATAAAAACAGGAATTGTAAAATCAAGTATCATTTTCATTGGCTTTCCTGCCGTCATATCTGTCTTCATTTTTTCTGTCTCCATATTTTTTTCGTACGAGACGTATTATAGTAAAATCTTCCGGCTGTTTCAAGTACTCATTTTTATTTCCGTTATTTTCTCTGAAATCACAAGAAAACCCCCGCTCACGCAGGGGTTTCTTGTAATAATCACGAATCTTATTTTTCGATCAGAAGGGATTTCCCTGTCATCTCTTCCGGCTGCTCCATGCCCATTAACTGGATCAGGGTCGGGATGATATCTGCCAGACAGCCATTCTCACGAAGAGTATATTTCGGATCTGCATTTACAAGGATAAACGGAACAGGATTGGTGGTATGAGCGGTAAACGGATCACCTGTCTCATAATCTACAAGCTGTTCAGCGTTGCCGTGGTCAGCACAGATAAACATCTGTCCGTCAACTTCTTTGATTGCGTCCACTGCTCTGCCCACACATTCATCTACTGCCTCTACAGCCTTGATTGCAGCAGCTTCCACACCGGTATGTCCAACCATATCCGGATTAGCAAAGTTAATAATGATCACATCATATTTGGCAGATCTGATTGCCTCTACCAGCTTGTCACAGACTGCAGGAGCACTCATCTCCGGCTGAAGGTCATAGGTTGCAACCTTCGGTGATTTCACCAGAATTCTGTCTTCTCCTTCATTCGGTTCTTCAATACCGCCGTTAAAGAAGAATGTTACATGAGCATATTTCTCAGTTTCTGCAATACGGGCCTGAGTCATATGATGAGCCGCCAGATATTCCCCAAAGGTATTCTGAAGAAGTACCTTATGGAAAGCAACGATCTTGTTCGGGATGGTATCATCGTATTCTGTAAAGCATACATAAGTAAGATCCAGTCTCTTCTCTCTTGCAAATCCCTGGAAATCATCAGCGCAGAAAGCTCTTGTGATCTCACGTGCACGGTCAGGACGGAAGTTAAAGAATACTACAGAATCTTTATCAGAAATAACCGTTACAGGTTTTCCGTCTTTTTCAATGACTGTGGGAAGTACGAACTCATCTGTCTTACCTTCATCATAGGATGCCTGAACAGCTTCTGCTGCATCAGTTCCCTTAACACCTTCGCCTTTTGTGAGAGCTTTATAAGCAAGTTCCACACGATCCCAGCGGTTATCACGGTCCATTGCATAATAACGTCCGGATACAACACCGATCTCGCCCACTCCGATTTCCTTCATCTTTGCCTGAAGCTCTTCAATATAGCCTTTACCGGATGCCGGAGGTGTATCACGTCCGTCAAGGAAACAATGTACATATACTTTGGTGAGGCCTTCCCTCTTAGCCATTTCCAGCAGACCGTAAAGATGTGTATTATGGCTGTGAACACCGCCGTCAGAAAGCAGTCCCATAAAATGGATTGCAGAATCATTCTCTTTCGCATTCTTCATAGCAGCCAGAAGTGCTTCATTTTTGAAGAAATCTCCATCCTGGATCTCTTTTGTGATTCTTGTAAGTTCCTGATATACAATACGGCCTGCACCCATATTCAAATGACCGACTTCAGAGTTGCCCATCTGTCCGTCCGGAAGGCCTACAGCCATTCCGCTTGCATAACCTTTTACAAATGGATACTCTGCCATTAATCTGTCCATAACAGGAGTCTTGGCTTCATAAACAGCGTTTGCTTCATGCTTCTCATTCAGTCCGTAACCATCAAGGATCATTAATACGGTTGGTTTTTTGCTCATAATATTCTCCTTTATTTGTAAAATTTTCCGTTCGGAAACGGAGTTGTTTTTATCAGTTTTTCCGCCGCAGCGTGCCGCTCATGCGGCAATTTCCTTCTTCTATATAGTATCAAAAATCTGAGATTTTTCAAGGATTTTATTTTCCATATACACGAAGGAGGCTGGAAACCTTGCGGATCGAGGCTCTGTTCTTCAGTTCGGACATCGCGGTTCTGAAATCTCCCTCTCTTACTTCTTCGGTGATTACAACGATTTCAGCGCATCCCTCTACTCTGGTCTCTTTCTGAATGATCTGTGCAACACTTACCTGATATTTGGCAAAAATAGCTGTGATTTCTGCAAGAACACCACAGCGGTTCTCTACCTGAAGACGGATAAAATAACGGTTGCGGGTATCTTCCATTTTTTTCACCGGAAGGCTCTTATAACAGGTACAGCCGATACGGGCACAGCATTCTGCCTGGATATTGCGTACAATATCAAAAATGTCTCCCACAACTGCACTTGCTGTAGGAAGTTCTCCGGCTCCACGTCCGAAAAACATGGCATCTTCCACTGCATCACCATGAACAAATACTGCATTGTAGGAATCATTTACGGAAGCAAGGGGATGACTGCTCGGGATCAGCATCGGGCACACATATGCCTCAACTCCGTCTTCTCCCTGTCTTGCAACACCCAGGAGCTTGATATCACATCCCATTTCTTTTGCATATCGGATATCCTTTGCTGAAATCTTGGTAATTCCCTCTATGTAGACATCATCAAATACCACGCGGGAATTAAATGCAACGCTGGCAAGGATCGCTACCTTACGTCCTGCATCAAGACCTTCGATATCTGCGGTGGGATCTGCCTCAGCATAACCTAATTCTGTTGCCAGCGCCAGTGCATCTTTAAATTCCATCCCTTCCTGAGTCATTTTGGTAAGAATAAAATTCGTGGTTCCATTGACAATTCCCATTACTTCCGTCATATGATTGCCTGCCAGACACTGCTTCAGCGGACGGATGATAGGAATGCCGCCTGCGACTGCCGCTTCAAAAAGAAAATCCACATGATTTACTTCTGCTGCATCCAGAAGCTCTTTTCCATGAACTGCGATAAGGTCTTTGTTTGCAGATACTACATGTTTCCCTGCATTTAATGCTGCAAGAATATAGGTCCTGGCAGGTTCGATTCCGCCCATCAGCTCGATCACAATACTGATTTCCGGATCATTCAGGACCTCTTCCCAGTTATTTGTCAGAATGGAAGGATCGTCTACCTTCGCTGCAGCCTTTTCCAGATTGCGGACCAGGACTTTCGCGATTTTAACTTCCCTGCCGATCTTCGCTTCCATCTCGGCTTCCTGATTTTTTAATACTTTATATACGCCTGTTCCCACGGTTCCAAGACCAAGAAGAGCGGCTTTGATGACTTTATTCTCCATTTCGGAATAGCTCCTTTCCAATGCTCATTGGTATACTGGCTTTTATAGTAGGATATAAATGGAATTTTGTCAAGGATACGGTAATTTTTCACCAAAATAATCGGTATCTGTTTACTGTCCACTCCTTTCGCAGTAACGAAAGAAGCTCTGTAAACCAGTAATTCCCCGGCTCACAGAGCTTCGTTATTTTATTTCATATAGAATTATTTATAGCAAACGATCTTTCCGAAATCCGGTTTCAGGGAAGCGCCGCCTACCAGGCCGCCGTCGATGTCAGCCATAGCAAACAGTTCTGCTGCATTGCCTGCATTTACAGATCCGCCGTACTGGATACGGATTGCTTCTGCTGTATCGGTGTCATAGATTTCTGCGATGCATTCACGGATGCCCTTGCAAACTTCTTCAGCCTGCTCGCTGGTAGCTGTTTTGCCGGTTCCGATCGCCCAGATCGGCTCATAAGCGATTACGATAGTCTTAGCCTGATCAGCAGTTACATTCTGCAGACCAACTTTCACCTGCTGACGGATCCAGTCCATTGTGATTCCCTGTTCTCTCTGAGCCAGAGATTCGCCGCAGCACATGATCGGAGTAATGCCGTGCTCCAGAGCTTTCAGAACTTTCTTGTTAACGTCTTCGCTTGTTTCTCCGAAGTAATCTCTTCTTTCGGAATGTCCAAGAATAACGTATTTAACGCCTGCATCTACCAGCATAGCCGGTGCGATCTCGCCTGTGTAAGCGCCTTTTTCTTCGAAGTACATATTCTCTGCTGCAACAGCAATGTTGGTTCCTTTGCAGGCTTCTACTACAGGAACGATGTCGATTGCAGGAACGCCGAATACAACGTCTACTTCGTCATTCTGTACAAGCGGTTTCAGTGTCTCAACAAGAGCAACTGCTTCGCTTGGAGTCATGTTCATTTTCCAGTTACCAGCAATGATTTTCTTTCTTGCCATTTTTATATCCTCCTGTGAAATTGTTTTTAGATGATTTGCAACTGTTCAGAAACTGAACAGATACGATTATTTATCGTTAGCTGCTGCAACGCCCGGGAGTTCTTTACCTTCCAGGAATTCAAGAGATGCGCCGCCGCCGGTGGAAATATGGGACATCTTGTCGCCAAATCCGAGCTGGTTTACTGCTGCAGCGGAGTCGCCGCCGCCGATGATGGTTGTAGCATCTGTCTCAGCAAGTGCTCTTGCAACTGCGATGGTTCCTTTTGCAAGGATCGGGTTTTCGAATACACCCATCGGTCCGTTCCAGACAACTGTTTTTGCAGATTTTACTGCGTCTGCATACATTTCTGCTGTCTTCGGTCCGATATCAAGACCCATCATGTCTGCCGGGATTGCATCAGCATCTACAGAAGTCACTTCGATCTCAGCATCGATCGGAGTCGGGAATTCTTTTGCGATTGTGGTATCGATCGGAAGAAGAAGTTTCTTGCCGAGTTTTTCAGCCTTTTCCATCATTTCTTTGCAGTAGTCGATCTTGGTATCGTCTACCAGAGATGTTCCGACTTCCAGTCCTTTTGCCTTCTGGAAAGTATATGCCATACCGCCGCCGATGATCAGAGTATCGCATTTCTCCAGAAGATTGGAGATTACATTGAGCTTGTCAGCTACTTTTGCACCGCCGAGGATTGCTACGAATGGTCTTACCGGTGTTTCTACAGCATTGCCAAGGAAATCGATTTCTTTCTGCATCAGATAACCAACTGCACAGGTGTCGATAAACTGGGTTACACCAACGTTGGAGCAGTGTGCTCTGTGAGCGGTTCCGAATGCGTCATTTACGAATACATCTGCAAGAGAAGCAAGGTCTTTGCTGAATGCTTCACCGTTCTTGGTTTCTTCTGCACGATAACGTGTATTTTCAAGAAGAACGATTTCTCCGTCTTTCATAGCGTCAACAGCTGCTTTTACGCTGTCATCTACGACTACCGGGCTTGGAACGAATTTAACTTCCTGGCCAAGAAGCTCGCTTAAACGAACTGCTACAGGAGCAAGGGAAAGCTCCGGTTTCGGTTCTCCCTTCGGTTTGCCAAGATGAGAGCAGAGAATGATCTTTCCGCCGTCAGCTACAAGTTTCTTAATGGTAGGAAGAGCTGCTACAAGACGATTCTCGTCTGTGATTTTGCCTTCTTTTAACGGTACATTGAAGTCGCAGCGAACCAGGACTTTCTTGCCGTTCACATTGATGTCGTCAACAGATTTTTTATTTAATCCCATGACTGTAATTCCTCCTTAATGATAGATAAAGATATCAGGGTCAAAAAGTATTTTGACCCTGGCATCATTTAAAATGATAAAAAGGTCCGGTCCTTTTCAGACCGGACCCTTTGGTGAGTCTATACTTCTCTCAAGCCTGGATTATGCGTTAAGCAGTTTTCCGAAGTGTTTGATTGTACGAACCATCTGGCTTGTGTAGGAGTTTTCGTTGTCATACCAGGAAACTACCTGTACTTCTGTTGTGCCGTTGTCCAGTGGAAGAACCATTGTCTGGGTAGCATCGAACAGAGAACCATAGGTCATTCCTACGATATCGCTGGAAACGATTTCGTCTTCGTTGTATCCGAAGGATTCGTTAGCTGCTGCTTTCATAGCTGCATTGATCTGATCTTTTGTAACTTCACCTTCAACAACTGCTGTTAAGATAGTTGTAGAACCGGTCGGGGTCGGAACACGCTGTGCGGAGCCGATGAGCTTGCCGTTCAGTTCAGGAATAACAAGACCGATAGCTTTTGCAGCACCAGTGCTGTTCGGAACGATGTTAACTGCAGCTGCACGGGATCTTCTCAGATCGCCTTTTCTCTGCGGTCCGTCAAGAGTCATCTGATCGCCTGTGTAAGCGTGGATTGTGCACATGATACCGGATTTGATCGGTGCGCAGTCATTTAAAGCTTTAGCCATTGGAGCTAAGCAGTTTGTTGTACAGGAAGCTGCGGAGATGATCTTGTCTTCTTTTGTCAGACCAGCATGGTTTACATTGTAAACGATGGTAGGAAGGTCATTGCCAGCCGGAGCGGAAATGATAACATGTTTAGCACCAGCATCAATATGAGCCTGAGCTTTTGCTTTGGAGGTGTAGAATCCGGTACATTCCAGAACTACGTCTACGCCGATCTCTCCCCATGGAAGCTCTGCAGCGTTAGCTTTTGCATAGATTTTGATTTCTTTTCCGTCTACAGTGATGGAATCTTCGCCAGCGGATACTTTATCTGCCAGAGCGTATTTTCCCTGAGTAGAATCATATTTTAATAAGTGAGCCAGCATTTTCGGGGATGTTAAATCGTTGATTGCTACGATTTCGAATCCTTCTGCTCCAAACATCTGACGGAATGCAAGACGACCGATACGGCCAAATCCATTAATTGCAACTTTTACT
>JALEHU010000060.1 GCA_022770365.1 Blautia sp.
CCAGACAAGGAAAAAACGAACCAGCGGATGTGTCTGTCAGAGCATCCATTTGGAACTATAAAACGAGCCATGGGAGCCACTTATTTTCTTCTAAAAGGAATGCGAAAAGTGGCTGGGGAGTTTGCGCTCTTTTGCCTGGGATATAACCTGGAAAGAGCCAGGAATCTCCTTGGATTTCAAAAAATGATGGAATTGATGGAACAGGCATAAGCCTCTTTCTTCATCCTGTGTATTTTATTCAGTTTTCAATGACACAGATGAAAGGAAGGGGCTAAATTTATGCCTAAAAATCAAGTTTTCGGACAGACTGAGGGGGGGGATTTGCCTGTTTCCGGGAGAATCCTGTTCTTTGATTTTATACATCCTTTACAAATTCAAAATTGACTTGCGCGATCCGTCCTTTTTCATCTTCTGTATAATCCCGCATATAACCTCCGCTTTCCGCGACATTACAGGCTCTCGCGATAGCCCACGGGCTGCTCGGCCGGCCATTAAGAAAGAGCGCTATATTCTGCTCCTCATAACCTTCCAGTTCTTCAACCAGAGGCGATGCGAAATTGTCATTTTCCTTACTTCGTGATATATTACCCGTACTCTGCCCTCCTTTCTCAGATGAAATTAGTGTACTTGTTCCGCAGGTTCTGTGTGCACGGAGCAAACACGTTTGATTTTAGAAAACACACATAGGTTCTGAGAAAAGATATCCTTATCCTGACTGAATTTAATCCTGGGAAATTGCCGACTGCCGCAGCAGGAACGCTGCATGAATATTTACTGGCAATGACATGTGTATAAAAGAAATAATGGGGATGTATTATGTAAGTTGATATCTGGTTTTTCACTCTTCCGTCCGAACCAGAATATCTTTTCCTGTTTTTTATTATACTGTTTTTCAAAATGGATGCAATAGTTTTCGTCAATTTGTGAAAAATTTTCGATTTTGTTTCCAAATATTTTATAAATAGGTAAATTGAATTTCTTTACATTCTGTACGTTTGTGGTATATAATAAGGAGAAAGCTGGGGTAATAGCATCAATTCCAGGAATAGGATGTGATTAAATGAAAATAGAAAAAATAAATGAAAACCAGATTCGCTGCACTCTTACCCGTGAAGACCTTGAAACGCATCAGATCCGTATCAGTGAACTTGCTTATGGCACAGAGAAAGCCAAAAAGCTTTTCCGCGATATGATGCAGCAGGCTCAGATGCAGTTTGGGTTTGAAGCGGACAATATTCCGCTTATGATCGAAGCAATTCCGCTCAATACTGACAGCATCGTACTGATCATCACCAAGGTAGAAGACCCGGAAGAACTGGATACACGTTTTTCCAAATTCTCTCCGTTTAAAGACAACACACAGACCGAAAACATTCAGTTTGACGGCGCTGACAATATCATTGATATATTCCAGAAACTCTGCGAATCCAAGTTGAAGAATATTTCCAGGAAATCTTCTTCTGATACAGAAAAAAAGGAAGCAGAGACACCTTCCGATCAGGAAGAAGTACCGGTCAGTCTGACACGGCTTTACACTTTCCGGTATCTGGATGATGTTATTTCTGCTTCTCATGGGCTGAATGGATTTTTTGACGGTGAGAATATTCTCTATAAGGACAGCACAGGCAGTAAATATCAGCTTGTGATCCGCCAGTCTTCATGCTCACCGGAGGAATTCAATAAAGTATGTAATATCCTCTCCGAATATGGTACCGGTAAAGCTTTTTCAGCATCCGGAGAAGCATATTTAAGAGAACACGGCGATCTGATCGCAGAAGACGCATTGCAGAAACTTACACAGCTTTAATGTATCAGTAACAAACCACCATAAAAGGCTGGCCAATGACGGTGCTCCGCAAGGAGCTGCCGCATTGCCAGCCTTTTCTGTCCGGTTAATTATTCTCCCAGAAAATCATTGATCTGCTGAACCAGAATATCAGCATCCAGACCGTGAACCATCGCTGCTTCTTCAAGAGACTCCATCTGTGATGACGGGCAGCCAACGCAGTGCATACCTGCTCTCATAAGAATTGCTACGATATTCGGATCTAATTTAATTAACTGGCCAATCAGCATATTTTTGTTAACTTTTGCCATTTTTCATTTCCTCCTTATGCGTTCTTTCCACATTATAATACGAAATGGCAACAGAATCAACGGTCAGATTCTAAAAATATGTTTATAATTTTATACTTGTAATCCGTGGTCAGATATATTAGAATGTTGATAGAACCTGAGTAAGGTACTAAAGAGTTCTAATATAAAAGGAGGATACTACAATGGCATATGTAATTACAGACGAATGTGTAAGCTGCGGAACTTGCGAAGGCGAGTGCCCATCTGAGGCTATTTCCCAGGGTGATGATCATTACGTAATCGACGCTGATGCATGTGTAGAGTGCGGAACCTGCGCTGAAGCATGTCCTACAGGCGCTATCGTAGAAGGCTGATTCACATTTACATGAAAGAAGCGGGCCGCGGTATTATACCGGCGGCCCGTTTTTCATTTAACCGATGCTTGATTTTACATTAGCAGCCCTTATATTATCTTCTCTATACATTTCGGCTTCTTTTGCGGCTTTTCTTATCAGCAGACGCAGCGGCAGCTTCACGCCTCGCCATCTGCTGATGCCGTATCGCCAGATCCAGAGAACGGTATCGCTCTTCATCCTCATTCTTGGCCTGCATTTCCTGAGTAATAAGGCGCTCCAGAATCGCCTGAAATTCCAGAATTTTCTCATCATCCACCCATACAGGAGAAACCGGATCCAAAAATACAGATTCCTCCGATATCTCTGATGCAGGAACTCTTTCCAAAACTTCCTCTCCCGTATCTAATAGTTTCACCTTACTTGACCCTGAACCCGGCACTGTGCGGGAAATCTGGGGAATCAGCTCCTTAATCGCACGAAGCTGCAGTCCCCGTTTCTTCAGTTCTTTAATATTCATGAATAACTGAATATCATATCTGGTGTAGTAGCGGTGCCCGAGCTCGTTGCGTTCAATCCGCAGGTCCAGTTCCTCCTCCCAGTAACGCAGGACATAGGACTTGACGCCGGTCATCTCTGTAGCCTGCCTGACGGTGTACTTCGGTTCCATACTACCCCTCCTTATGAAATTCAAATCACGTATCTGCTCAGTACTTTCACTGATATATGGATGCTGAACAGTTACATTATGACTATTATAGAACATATAAACTGCAAATTGCAATGATAAACGCTCGACCAGTTGTGACAGAAAGCTACTTTTTCATATTTACAAACTGTGTGTATCTTGGAAGCCATACTAGTTCTACTGTTCCGATGGGACCATTTCTCTGTTTGGCTATGATGATTTCCGCAATATCCTTTTTTTCGGTATCTTTGTGATAATAGTCATCCCGATAAATGAACATTACCACATCCGCATCCTGCTCTATAGCCCCGGATTCCCGAAGGTCCGAAAGCATCGGGCGGTGATCCGGACGCTGCTCTACAGCACGGCTTAACTGCGAAAGAGCAATTACCGGCACATCCAGTTCTCGCGCAAGCGCTTTCAGAGAACGGGAAATATCAGAAATTTCCTGCTGTCTGGAATCACTCTTGCCGCTTCCGCTCATAAGCTGAAGGTAGTCGATCATAATGATGCCAAGATTATGCTCTAACTTGTATTTCCTGCATTTGGATCGAAGTTCCGCGATAGAGATTCCGGGAGTATCATCAATAATCAGATTGGAACGTCCGATAATATCCGCACCCTCTACAAGTTTCGTCCAGTCCTCGTCTTTAAGGTTACCGGTACGCATATTCTGGGAATCCACATGAGATTCCATGGCGAGCAGACGATTCACAAGCTGTTCCTTGGACATCTCCAGACTGAAAATAGCCACGGTAACATTCTTACGGAAAGCCATATACTGGGCAATATTCAGAACAAAAGCAGTCTTGCCCATAGAAGGACGCGCTGCGATCAGTACCAGATCCGATGCATGCATGCCGGATGTCTTATAATCCAGATCCACAAATCCTGTTGGAATACCAGTGACACTGCCTTTTAATTTGGATGCTTTTTCAATGTTATTAATGGCATTCAGCACCACCTGCTGGATCGGAACATAGTCTCCCCCGACATTTCTCTGGAGAATGTTGAAAAGCTTTTTCTCTGATTCCTCCATGATCACTTCTGTGCTGTCTTTTTCCAGATAGCAGGTGTTGGCAACTTCTTCCGCTGCCTTGATCAGACGCCGGAGAAGCGCCTTTTCGCTGACAATGTTGGCATAATATTTCACATTGGCAGATGTAGGCACAGCGGCAATCAGCTCACGGACATACTCCATGCTGCTGATATCCGGCGGAAGTTCTTTCTCCTTCAGACGGTTCTGAAGTGTAACAAGGTCTACAGGCTTGCCTTCATTACAAAGCTCCACCATGGCGTCAAAGATAATTCCATACTGGTTCTGATAGAAATCATCGCTGGTGAGAATCTCAGACGCAATCAAGATCGCATCACGATCCAGGATCATGGAACCGATAACCGACTGCTCCGCCTCAATGCTGTGAGGCAGGATTCGTTTGATCAGCGCTTCTTCCATACTTACGCTTCCTTAACCCATACTTTCAGACTTCCGGTTACCTTAGGATGCAGACGCACCGGAACCTGTGTCACGCCAAGATTTTTGATCGGACTCGGAAGCTGAAGCTTCTTCTTATCAATATCCAGATTTAATTGTGATTTGGCAGCTTCGGAAATTTCCTTCGTGGATATGGAACCGAAAGTTCTGCCTCCCTCACCCACTTTCAGTGTCAGGATGATTTCCTTGCTTTCCAGTTCTTTTGCAAATGCCTGTGCAGCTTCCAGATTTTCCTGTGCCACCTTTTCGGCATTGGCTTTCTGAAGTTTCAGATCATTAAGATTCTTTGGAGTCGCCTCTAATCCCAGCTTCTTCGGCAGAATCATGTTGCGCGCATAACCATCGCTTACATTCACGATCTCTCCCTTTTTCCCAAGAGATTTTACATCTTCTAATAAAATTACTTTCATTAATTAACGTCCCCTTCCTGATATAATTCGTCTATAATGGCTTTCAGCATGTCTTCAACCTCATCCTGAGAAGCCTTTACCTGAGCTCCCGCAATGTTGATATGACCGCCTCCGCCCATCTTCTCCATCATTACCTGGACATTGATCTCATCAATTGCTCTGGCGCTGATATATACTTCATGATTGTAACTGGTCAGTACAAAGGAAGCCTTCACTCCAGCAATATTCAGGAGTTCATTGGCTGCCTGGGCACCTACAACAGTCGGACTCTCCAGACCATCGCTCGGGCATCTGGCAATAGCAAAATAGTCTCTGTAGATATCTGCTGTGCGGACAGCCTCTGCTCTGGCTTTATAAGAATCAATATTATCCCGCAGCATTTTGCGTACACGTGTCATATCTGCGCCGCTTCTGCGAAGAAAAGCTGCTGCCTCGAATGTACGCACGCCTGCACGTGTACTGAAATTATTGGTATCGATCAGAATACCCGCATAAATACAGTCTGCCTCAATATTGCGCAGACGCAGATCATCTGAAAAATACTGCAGGATTTCTGCAACCATCTCACATGTAGAAGATGCATACGGTTCCACGTAAGACAGGACTGCATTCTGAATCACTTCATTGCCGCGTCTGTGATGATCAAGAACAACGATTGTTCTGGTCATATAAAGCAGATCCTGACATTCCGTATAGCTCGGCTTATTCGTATCCACAACGACAACTGCCGTATTATTATCCACCAGATCTCTTGCCTGTTCTCCGTCAATAAACATTGACGGTTCATAATCCGGATTATTCATATATCCCGCCATCAGCGGCCGGATAGAGGATGACGGATCATTCACCACGATATGGACAGGTTTTCCCAGCGTCTTACCGGCACGGTAGATGCCGACAGCCGCACCAAGCGCATCCACATCTGTGATCTTATGTCCCATAACGACCACCCGGTCCTTGGTGCTCATAAATTCCTTCAGGGCCTGTGCCTTTACTCTTGCCTTCACACGGGTAGTCTTCTCCACCTGCTGTGCCTTGCCGCCAAAATAAGTAATACTGTTGCCGTTCTTGATCACAACCTGGTCACCACCGCGGCCAAGTGCCATTTCAATAGCAATGCGGGAATACTCATAATTCTGAAGATAGGTGCTGCCGTTCAGACCGATACCGATGCTCAGCGTCACAGCCATTTCATTACCGATATTGACCGTCTTTACCTCATCAAGAATATGGAATCTCTGTTCTTTCAATGCTTCCAGGGAACTCTGGCGCATGATGAGGAAATATTTATCTTTTTCCAGTTTGCGTACCAGGCCGTCAAAATTTGAAAAATATTTCGTAATCTTACGATCGATCAGTGCGATCAGCAGTGAGCGGCGCACATCTTCCACACTCTCCAGCGCTTCTTCATAATTATCAAGATAGGCCAGCGCAACAACCAGCTTGTTGTCTTCATTCTTCTGAATATATTCCTTCAGTTCGGTCTCGTCGTAAAAATACATGGCGATAAGGCTGACATTCTCGGAATTTCCCTCCAGCATTTCTGTCTGATCGATCACATCCTGCAGAGAAACCCGCTGCATGGAAACACGATAAATCCTGTCTTCGAACTCTGTGCTGATCTCGGTGATCTCCTTGCCGTTCTGAGATGGCAGCTTATCTGCTGTAATATCCGGAAAAATCGTATTAATGTTCTTTTTGTAGAACTGATTCTTACCTGTAATCTCGGAAAAGATCTTGTTCGTCCAGATCAGTCTGCCTCCCATATCCATAACCGCATAAGGAAGAGCCAGTTCATCCAGAATCCTCTTCTCCAGCAGATCATACTGGTTGGCAAAAGCAATCAGTTCATTGAGAATCTGCGGTTTATTGCGTCTGTAAAGCAGTGCTGCAATCCCGATATAGATCAGCAGACCGGCAGATACCAACAGACCGGATTTAATATTTACAAAATAAATCAGAACATTCATTACGATCAGCAGAATGGATAAATACATCGGCCACCGTACAAAGCCGCCCATCCGCCCTTTTAATTTTAGTTTATCATTCATAATTTTTACCGTTCATAAAAAAATTGACTGGAAACTAATGTTTATTATATCAGACTTGCACAAATAATACCATATTATCCTGTAAAAAAAATCACCGCCACCCACACGGGATGACGGTGTTCTTCTTGAATTAGTCCTGAACGTACGGCATCAGGGAAAGATGACGTGCTCTCTTGATAGCTACAGTCAGAGCTCTCTGATGTTTTGCACAGTTTCCTGTGATTCTTCTCGGAAGGATTTTGCCTCTCTCAGAAACATATTTTCTTAATTTTGCTACATCCTTGTAATCGATCTCATTGTTCTCTTTGCCGCAGAATACGCAAACTTTTTTTCTCTTGCGTCCGCCTCTTCTCTTCATTGGAGAGTCTGGTCTTTCGCCTCTATTGTTGTAAGCCATGATGGTTTCCTCCTATCTTATTTTCAGTTTTTGACAAACGGGCTGGTCTTAATCGCCCCGCCTTCCTAATATTAAATGAAAGGCAATTCCTCGTCAATTCCATCCGGAATATTCATAAAACCGTCTGCACTGGCAGCGCTCGGGCTTGGCATAGATGGTGCTGCGCTGTGCTGCTGCGGATGAGATGCTGCATAGTTATCACTGGCAGCCTTGCTCTCAGCAAACTCCTGATCCTCAACAACCACTTCCGTGGTGTACACCTTCTGTCCTTCTCTGTTTGTATAACTTCCGGTCTGTATACGTCCGGTAATCGCTATCTTCAGGCCCTGACGGAAATACTTCTCGGCAAACTCCGCACTGCGTCCAAATGCCACACAGTTGATAAAATCAGCGGTTGCCTCTCCATCGCGACGGAATCTTCTGTCTACAGCCAGTGTATATCTGGCAATTGCCAATGCATTATCTCCTGCGGAATATCTCACCTCAGGATCTCTTGTTAAGCGTCCCATTAAAATGACTTTGTTCATGTTATTACCTCTTTTTCTGATTCAGTGAACGGGTTCTTAATGGTGCTTTCTAAAATCCAATGACTGTATAAAGATTATGCGTCTTTGCGAACGACTAAGTATCTTAATACGTTGTCCATGATGCGTACATGTCTTTCTACTTCTGCAGGACATGTTGCGTCTGCTTCGAACTGAATAAAGTAGTAGAAGCCTTCATGCATTTTCTGAATTTCGTAAGCTAATTTTCTCTTACCCCATTCTTCTACTTCTGTGAT
>JALEHU010000062.1 GCA_022770365.1 Blautia sp.
TTTACTGCACAAGCCAACCGATAAGCCGGGTTATGTCATTGGGTGATCATCTATCTAGGCCTTCCGTCACCGGGAGGCTCAAGCGACCCACCTGAAAGCACGACGGGCAGCCGTATCGCTTTCTTCTCGGTCTTGCTTCGAATGGAGTTTACATGTGCCCTTCCTGTTACCAGGAAGGCGGTAGTCTCTTACACTGCCTTTCCACCCTTACCTTCCATAGGGAAGGCGGTTTATTTCTGTTGCACTGGTCTGGGAGTCACCTCCACCGGACGTTATCCGGCATCCTGCCCTGCGAAGCCCGGACTTTCCTCGTCTGCACCCTTTCGTCTGTGCAGCCGCGATCACCTGGCCGACTTGCGCAAGTGTTATTCTAGCATGTAATTTTCCGAATGTAAAGCCCTATCTTTACATCCTATTTACTACACATCAAAGCAGCTTCCGCCCACAAATTCCCTCAGGATAGAATTATGTGGTATGTCCTCACTTGGAACCGCTACAAAATAATCAAAGAACTTCAAAAGCCTCTTGGCCTCCAGATATTCCGGAGTATCCCTGTCAATTCCGAACAGCAGCGGCTCCGCATAAACCTTCAGACACGCAAGTTCATAAACAAGAGCCGAGTTGAACATCGCATCCGCATCACCCTGGAACGGAAAAATATTCTCTTCCTCACCCCTGCGCACAGACGGCCATCTGGCAATGGTATCCTTCGCGGAAGTTCCTCTTGTCCTCGCATCGCGGACAATCCGGCGGATCAGTCGCCCATCCGTAGTGGGAATCCGGTTGTGCTCATCAATATTCAGCTGTGTCAATGCACTGATATAGATTTTGAATTTGCTCTCTTTCGGAAGAGCGTAGCTCAGTTTATCATTCAGGCCGTGAATTCCTTCTATCACCAGAATATCATCCGGTCCAAGCTGAAGATAATCTCCCTTATATTCCCGATGTCCTGTTTTAAAATTAAATACCGGAAGCTCCACCCGCTCTCCGTTCATCAGGGCAAGCATATCTTTATTGAACTGCTCCACATCAATGGCTTCCAGGCATTCAAAATTTTTCTCACCGAATTCATCCAGAGGAGTTTTGTCTCTTTCCACAAAATAATTATCCACTGCAATCGGATGCGGCTTCATTCCATGTGCCGTAAGCTGAATGGAAAGTCTGTGGGAAAACGTAGTCTTACCTGAGGAAGACGGTCCTGCGATCATAACAAATTTCTTATTACCTTCTTCCACGATCTGCTCCGCAATTCTGGAAATCTTTGCTTCCTGCAGGGCTTCCTGTATCAGGAGGATGTTACGGATTCCCTCCTTTGTGATTCTGTCATTCAGATCACCCACACAGGAGATATCCATTTTTTCCACCCACTCCTTGGATTCCTTCTGTACATGGAAAATCTTCTCCTCCGGACAGAACGGCGGTATCACATCCGGAGCACTGCATCCGGGAAGCTCCAGAACAAATCCTTCATCATACAGTTTCAGGTCAAAATATTTCACATATCCCGTATGGTTCGCCATATAACCGTAAAAATAATCTTCATAATCCCCAAGGCTGTACAGATTTACGCTGGATCCGACACGGTAGCGGAACAGTTTTTCCTTGTCGTACATACCATTCTCGTGAAAAATCCGGATCGCTTCATCCGTGCTGACAGAGCGCTTCATGATAGGCATATGCGCATCCACGATTTCGTGCATCCTCTGCTTTACCTGATCAAGAAATACCTGATTCAGTACAGTTTTGCCGGACATTGTAAAATAAAACCCGGATCCGACAGAATAATGAATTGCTGTTTTGTCAATATTTTCTCTGCCAGCCACATCATAGACTGCTTTAAGAAGGATCAGACATGCACTTCTGCGATAACTCTTGTTCCCAATAGGATCCCGGGTTGTCAAAAAACTCAGTGTACAATCTTTTTTCAGCCGTTTATGCAGTTCACGAAGCTTACCGTCAGCCATAGCCAGAATGATCGGATCCTCTTTCGCTTTCTGAAAATCCTCTGCAATTTCTGCATAACTGATACCTCTGGGATATTCTTTTATCTCACCGTCAATCGTCACTTTGAGCATTTTTACTTCCATTTGGTTTCCTCCTTCCTGATTGATACTTCCTGATTAATCAGACAGAATATACAGTATCATACAATTAGTGTATACGGCTCCTGAACCTTTGCGCATGAAATCTGCAGTTCCGGAAATGCATCATGAATTCTTTTTTTCATGGCATCCATGAAAATATATTCGGTTCCATAATGTCCTGCATCGATCAGACATACTCCCTGATCCACCGCATCCAGTCCTGTATGGTGGTCAATATCACCTGTCACATACACCTGCGCGCCTGATGCCAGAACCTCTTTCATCAGGCTTTTTCCGCTTCCGGTGCATACGGCTGCCAGCTCCACTTCCGTCCCGAGATCACCGTATACCTTCACATCATGAATATCAAAAGCCGTCTTTACAAACTCTGCACATTCTCTCAGAGTCATCCTGCGGGGAAGTCTTCCGACACGGCCGATACCTTCGTATTTCCCGTTTCTTTCTTCTGTCACGGAAAGGACTGTGGTGTCCTGAAGCTGAAGGTAATCTGCACTCAGTTCAGCCATTCCCAGAATATCGTAATTGGTGTGCATGGCATAATACTGAATTCCGTGCTGTATGAGAGACAGCACTTTTCTTCCGAGGAAATCATGATTATTAATTCTCTTCATTCCGCCAAAGATCATGGGATGATGCGTTATGATCATATCCGCTCCAGCCGCAGCTGCCTCTTCCAGCGCTGCGGCAGTCAGATCAAGTGCCAGAAATACATGACGAACTTCCTTTGTATCGTCACCAACCAGAAAGCCCACATTATCCCAGTCTTCCGCAGAAGACGGCGGATAATTCTCTTCCAGCCAGCGAAACATTTCATTCACTTTCATATCGTTTCAGAGCAGCCAGCACCAGCTGCTTTTCCTCCTCTATCTCTTTCATCCGTCTGAAGGCAGACTCTGTCGGTGCATTTCTTAGTTTGCCGAGGATCTCTTCTCTCAGGCGGAGTTCCCTTTGCAGATACTGCTCCAGAACCGGATGATGCTGTTCCAGAAGCAGCTTCCCGAACCATTCTTCTTCTCTCGTATAAGGCGGCATAACACTGTCGGAAGCTTTTACAGCTTTCATCATAGGATAGAATTTCCCTTCTTCCAGGATGATGTTCTCTCTGACGATTTCCCAGCCTTTTTCTCTGATAAAATGCCGGAAATGTGCGATATCCGACTGTGGCTGGAGGATCAGCTCGCGAAAACTGTTTAAAACTGCCTCACCTTCTGTGAGGATTTTCTCCATCAGAGGACCACCCATGCCGGCAATGACCAGCGTATCACCCTCACCGGGTTTTAAAGCAAGAAGCCCGTCAGAAAGACGGGTTTCTATGTATTTCCCAAGGCCATACTCCTGAAGATGCTCCTGGGCTCTGGATAAAGGATCCTTCCGCACATCCATTGCGATGGCAGATGGAATTTTGTGATTTAAAACCAGATATACCGGCAGATAACCATGATCACATCCCACATCCACCAGACGGCAGCCTTCTGTCACCATCTCAGCAATTGCGGACAATCTCAGGGAAAGTTGCATCGTCAATACTCCTTAATCCAGATAATCCCTCAGTTTTCTGCTGCGGCTCGGATGGCGAAGTTTGCGCAGAGCCTTTGCTTCAATCTGACGGATACGTTCTCTTGTTACATTGAATTCCTTGCCAACTTCCTCCAGAGTACGGGCACGTCCGTCATCCAGACCGAAACGCAGGCGAAGTACTTTCTGCTCTCTTTCAGTCAGAGTACACAGTACTTCGTCCAGCTGTTCTTTCAGAAGGCTGAAGGCTGCAGCATCTGCCGGAACCGGAACATTGTCATCCTGAATAAAATCTCCCAGATGACTGTCCTCTTCTTCTCCGATCGGAGTTTCCAGAGAAACCGGTTCCTGAGCAATCTTGAGAATTTCGCGGACACGCGCCTCCGACATTTCCATGACATCGGCAATTTCTTCCGGGGTAGGTTCACGGCCGAGCTCCTGAAGCAGCTGACGTGAAACGCGGATCAGTTTGTTGATGGTTTCTACCATATGCACAGGTATACGGATGGTTCTTGCCTGGTCCGCGATCGCCCTCGTAATCGCCTGACGGATCCACCATGTAGCATAGGTACTGAATTTATATCCTTTACGATAATCGAATTTTTCTACAGCTTTAATAAGACCCAGATTGCCTTCCTGGATAAGATCAAGAAACAGCATGCCTCTGCCCACATAACGCTTGGCAATGCTGACAACCAGACGAAGGTTTGCTTCTGCCAGACGCTTTTTGGCACTTTCATCTCCCTGCTCCATTCTCTGAGCAAGTTTGATCTCCTCTTCTGCCGAAAGCAGCGGAACCTTACCGATCTCTTTCAGATACATGCGGACAGGATCCTCAATGCTGACACCTTCCGGAACAGAAAGATCGATCTTTTCCATATCGATTTCTTCTTCATCATCCAGCTTGTCAATATCAATGTCATCGTCCAGAATCAGATCATCCACATTATCTGTAGTCCGAAGAACATCAACTCCGCTGGCTTCCAGGAAATCCAGTACTTTTCCCATCTGATCCACATTCAGCGGCTGGTCTTTAAAAAAGTCACTGATTTCATCAGATTCCAATACATTCTTCTTTTTTCTTGCAAGCTCCAGCAGTTCTACCAGTTTCTCACTGAATTTGCCCATATTCATTTCCATAGGTGCTTTGTACCTCCATATTCTATAGTTTTGCCTTATTCAAAAGAAATATGCAATTGCTGTCTTTTTCGCCCAAGCTCTTCCAGCTCTTTTTTGGCTTTTACCAGGTCCTGAAGCCCCTGCATATCTGTGGGATCCCAGGTACGGTTTCGCTCGGCAAGGCTTTCTTCTTTGATCCGCAGAAGCGTATCCGCAAAAGCCCTGTTCTGCTCCTGTTCTGATTCCAGATGAATGGTTGCATTAAACAGGGATGCCACTTCCCTCTGCTCCTCACTGTCCGGAAAAGCATTGAGCAGTCTTGCCGGATTCACTTCACCTCCGGCTTTCTGTTCATAAAGCATCTCAGCCACCTGACGGTAAAGGGGAACCACAAAATCAGAAGGAGACAGATATTTCTCCACAGTGTCAAATATCCCCGGATACGTTACCAGCCAGGTAAGCATCAGTTTCTGGGCCTTATCTGCTGCGGATTCCTTTTTTTTCTTCATTTCTCCTGTGGTTTTGGGCTGTACCCGCTGCTCGGCAGGTGTTCCTCTGATTGCCAGTGTATTGACTCTCCTGCGGAGGTCATCACTGCTGACTCCATACCGGCCTCTGTATTTTTTGACAATGGCCTCAATATAGAGATTTCTCTCCAGCTCGTCGTTCAGCTCAAGCAGCATCTGTGCACATCGCTCAAAGAAGCGGTTCTGGCCCTGGGGCTCTTCCATAGGGAATTCTCCTTCCGCTATATTCACGCGGAACATAAAGCTGTCCATTGCCTGTCCCAGACGTTCTTCAAACGCTTCCTCACCAAGATTCTTAATGAATTCATCAGGATCTTTGTATGGCTTCAGGCTTACGACTCTGGAATTCACTCCGGCTTCCCGAAGAATGGGAATGGCACGAAGCGCCGCCCGGATTCCCGCCTCATCACTGTCATAGAGAAGCAGTACCTCCTGAGTATACCTTTTCAGAAGACTGGCATGACCTGAGGTCAGTGCTGTTCCAAGGGATGCCACCGCGTTGGTAAATCCTGCCTGATGCATGGAGATCACATCCATATATCCCTCACACAGGATCAGATATTTTTTTCTTGTGGTCCTTGCAATATTCAGTCCGTAAAGGTTCCGGCTTTTATCAAATATTTTTGTCTCCGGGGAGTTCAGGTACTTGGGCTTGGCATCACCCATGACACGTCCTCCGAATCCGATGACACGGTTATTCACATCCATGATCGGAAAAATCACTCGGTTCCAGAATTTGTCATACATTCCATGACGTTCGTCCACATTAAAAAGTCCGGACTCCCGCAAAAGCTCATCACTGTAATTTTTCCCTTTTAAAAATTTGTACAGGTCATCACTGTATTTATCTGAATATCCCAATCCGAATTTTCGGATCGTTTCATTACTGAGACCTCTGTCCGTCAGATACTGATACGCTCTCGCGCCGTTTTCCCTGCGAAGCTGATAATAAAAGTACTGTGCGGCCTGTTTGTTGATTTCCAGCAGAGCTGTCCTGCGCTCCGCTTTTTCTTTCGCTTCTCTGGAATATTCGATCTTCGGCAGTTCCACCCCGGCTCTGTCTGCCAGATGCTTCACCGCCTCCCCAAAGGAAAGGTTCTCATATTCCATTATAAATGTATAAACATTTCCTCCGGCACCGCATCCGAAGCAGTAATACATCTGCTTAGAAGGTGTCACAGAAAAAGAAGGTGTCTTTTCATTATGAAAGGGACACAGCCCGAAATACGAGCTTCCCTTTCTGGTCAGTTTGACATATTGGGATATCACATCTACAATATCATTTTTCATACGGACATCTTCAATGATCTCGTCCGAATATCGCATGTTTATCCTCCTTACAGATAATTCAATAAACTTCCCACGCACGTGGTATGTATATTTCCCTGAATTTCTCCATAGAATACTGATCTGTCATGCCGGAAAGATAATCGCACACAACCTGTGTCTGCTTTTCTCCTGTGCGGATCAGTTCTCTGTATTCTGTGGACATGGCTTCCGGATGAGCAGAATAATATTCATACAGCCGCGTCAGCATATCAACCGCTTTTTGTTCTTCCTTCTTTGCCACGGGGCTTTCATACACATTCCGGAACATGAGGGAACGAAGATCCATCATCGCCTCCTGAATCTCAGAAGACATGGTGATCGTATCTTTTTCGAAACTGTTTTCGATAATGTCGTGAACGAATGTATTTAATCTTTCTCTGGTGGTATATCCCAGAAGCATACGCAGTGTGATGGGAATATCATCTTCAGACAGAATCCCTGCGCGCTGGGCATCATCCATATCGTGATGGATATAGGCAATCTTGTCCGAAAGGCGTACGATCTGTCCCTCCAGAGTAGACGGATGGGCACTGGTTCCATGATTCAGGATCCCATCCCGGGTTTCCCAGGTCAGATTCAGTCCGTCACCGTTCTTCTCCAGTACCTCCACTACCCGGACACTCTGTCGAAAATGCTCAAATCCATCCGGATTTACATGGTCCAGTGCCCTCTCTCCGGCATGTCCGAAGGGAGTGTGTCCCAGGTCATGTCCCAGGGCGATTGCTTCAACCAGATCCTCGTTCAGACGGAGAGCTTTGGCAATTGTCCTGGCTATCTGTGAGACTTCAAGAGTATGGGTAAGCCGGTTCCTGTAATGGTCTCCCTGAGGTGCCAGAAACACCTGCGTCTTATCCTTCAGCCTGCGAAAGGCTTTACTGTGCAGAATGCGATCCCTGTCTCTCTGATAGACTGTCCGTACATCGCATTCCTCCTCCGGACGCTCCCTGCCTCTGGAATGACCGCTGTGCGCAGCATACGGGCTCAACAGTTCCAGTTCTCTCTGTTCCATGCTTTCTCTGATGTTCATAAGCATACCCTCCATGTTCCCACAGACTGACAAAATATCTCTTATTAATTATATTCTACATTAAATCACAAATTCCTTTTTTATTTTTATTTTTTTATAAAATTTGAAACGCAGGAATAGTTTCTGAAGGAAGACATCTGTTCAAGCCGGTTTTCCCGTAAAGAAAAAGAGTACTAAGCTAAACCAATAAATTATTACTGACTTAGTTCAATACTCTCCATATCATGCATACAAGAAATCTTGATTTTAAGCACTAAAAATGCGGAAGATGGGACTTGAACCCACACGAGCGCATTGCTCACAAGATCCTTAGTCTTGCTCGTCTGCCAGTTCCGACACTTCCGCATATCGCATTTCATGGAATACATCATTCCTCGCGACTCAATTACTATACCAAATCCCTCGAAGAAAGTCAACAGTTTTTTTCAAAATGTTTCAAAAAATAAATATATTCGTGAAAATACGTACAGTATCTTCCCATGATTATCACTGACTCTCCCGAAGAGAGGAAAAAAATCCGGCTACGACCGGTACCGTTATAATTCCGGCAAAAAGATATGCAAGAGGCTGAGCCATCTGAAGTCCGGTCAGTCCCCAATAATATGGCAGAATCAGAAGCAGCGGAATCATGATGAGACCACTCTGCATGGCAGCGATAAACAATGCCCTGCCTTTCATTCCGGTACTCTGGAACAGCATACTTCCCTCTGCGGACACAGGCAGCACAAACAAAAGCCTGCACATCCACTGCAGTGCTCCTGAACCCACTTCCAGAATTTCTGTTTCTTCGCGAAACAGATGAACGATTGCCGGCGCATTCACATAACAGATACTGCATAATATTCCCAGGATACACATTCCCATAACAACCGTAAAATATATGGCCTTTTTTACTCTGCCATATTTCCCGGCACCATAATTAAACGCGCATACCGGCTGAAATCCCTGTGCAATACCAAGAGCAAAACTGAACAATAGATTGCTACATCTGCCTGCAATACTCATAGCTGCGATCGCTGCATCACCGTAAACAGCCGTCTGAACATTGAGAAGTGTCGTGCAGACACTGTTCAAGCCCTGCCTTGTGAGACTTGGAAGTCCTGTCAAAATAATGTTTTTGATGTCAGAAATATCTCTGGTCACATATCGGATATGGATTTTTGTAACCGTTTTCCCCCTGAGGAAAGGGAGCAGTAAACCCAAATGCCTGCAGGATCGCCATCAGCGCAAACACGCTTCCCGTAGCACCGCTTGCTGACACACTGATCTTACTTACAAAAAATGTATCTGCCGTATTGTAAATATTTGTGATCAGCATACTCACCGTTGTCGGCAGTCCCAGCATCATCACCAGCTTCCACACCGGAGTCTGTGTCATTTTTGTATATTGTCTGTTTTCTTCATTATTCATGGGAAACATTCCTTTACTATCATCGCTTCAGCCGGGCAGATTTTTATGAGGGTAATGCAGATGATTATTTATGAGAGCAATATAGTAAAAACTGCATGACTGAGATTTTTTCGCACTAAAAAACCTGTATCCTCTCAGATACAGGTTATCATCATGCGGAAGATGGGACTTGAACCCACACGAGCGCATTGCTCACAAGATCCTTAGTCTTGCTCGTCTGCCAGTTCCGACACTTCCGCATATCGCATTTCACGGGAACTGCTCTTCCCTCGCGACGAATGATAGTATATCAAATCCATAATCAGATGTCAATATCTTTTTTACCTTTTCCCAATTACTTTTTTAACCTTTCGCAATTACTTTTTTCCAACCTTTTCGTAATTACATTATCCGATCAAAACTTTTTTCCCCTGAAAAGCAAATCCATAGCTGCGGATATGTTCTTTTGGAATTCCCCGGGCAATCAGTTGTGCCGCATACTGCTTTCTTTCAATCTGTTCAAGGGCATCCTGAACGGTATCTTTCAGTGTTTCCTCGTCATCCGGGTCATGGACTTTAAATTCCAGAATAATCGCATCATCCTTGCCTGGATCTTTCGGCTCCAACATCACATCATATCTGCCAAATCCGCTCTCTCTGTTGGAAGTGATCACATACCTGGGCTGAAGATCCACGATCAGACCCAGTACAAATCCATGATAAAATCGTTCCGGCTCTTCTCCGGATGATTTTTTTCCGGTATCAAAATAGCTGAATGTATTTAAGGCGACACGATTCATATAAGCATTCATCGCTTTTTTATCTCCCTGGAGCAGTGCAGTGATAAAATCATTATAATCCGCTTCCACTTCTGTAAACCAGTCCCGTATCATGTTCTGAAACATCATCCTGACTTCCAGATTTGTAAGGGCAAGTTCATATTTGGGCTGTGTTCCCTCCGGAATATCAAGATAACTTTCATAAGAAAGCACTTTTAAATATCCGCTTGCCAGCAAAAGGCTCCAGACCGCTCTTTCATTTCCGTCGAGCTGATTATATACAATCTGCTCATCGATCATCGACTGAATCGATTCTCCACGAAGCAAGGTCTCAAATTTCTCTTTGATTCTTCGGTCTCCTTCCCGGAGAAGCTTGCCCACCAGGCTGTTGGAGCTGGTGTTGGCCCAGTAAGTTCCATATTTCCCCTTGTCCAGAAAATTTAATATAGACCACGGATTGTAAATGTCTTTATGCGTCCCAAAGATAAATCCATCATACCAGCTCTTTACCTTTTCTTTTTCTTCCGGGTAACCACATTCTTCCAATGCAGTAAACACCTCTTCTTCTGTAAATCCAAAAGCCGTCGCATATTTATCTGATGTCGTAGTCACAACCTCCAGATTATTCAGATCAGAGAAAATAGACTCTTTACTGACCCTCGTAATCCCGGTCATAACAGCACGCTCCAGCCATGGATTGGTCTTAAACGCGGAATTAAACATACTTCTGGTAAGCCCCACCAGTTCATTCCAGTATCCGTCCACATAAGCCTCCTGCATTGGTGTATCATATTCATCCAGGAGAATGATCACTTTTTTACCATAATAACGACAAAGATATTCTGAAATCTGATAAAGAGAAGCCGTCAGATCAGGATTACTGATTTTTTCTGCCAAAATCCGGTCAAAATACGCTTTATCCGCCTCTCCCAACACTCCGCTTTCCTTCAGGAACGAGTATTTAATATAGAGATTTCTTATGATCTGGCATATTCTTTCCCTGGTATCGGCATAGTTCATCTCTTTGACTCTGGCAAAAGACAGGCTGATCACCGGATAGGTTCCCTGAAGTTCTCTGTATCCGGCATCTTTCCAAATGTCAAGTCCTTCGAACAAATCTCCCCTGCCCGCATAATCAACAGAAAAAAACTGTTCCAGCATACTCATATTCAGTGTCTTTCCAAAACGGCGCGGACGGGTGATCAATGTCACATCGTCTCCGCTTTCCCACCACTCTTTTATAAAAGAGGTTTTATCAATATAAAAGTAATTATTGACTATAACTTTATCAAAACTCTGTATTCCGATTGCCACCGTTCTTGCCATAATTACCTCCTGCATACCATTCACGATGTACTGGTTCTAAGATAATACTAGCATGCGAAAACGTAAAAAGCAAGGCGAAGAACAGTTTCCTATATAGCAAAAGGAGTGCACTTTCCGGATGCACTCCTCCCTGTCACCTACACCAGCTCTGCGATTCTGCTGACTGCCACATATATTTCCTGGATTTTAAACCAGGTGGAATAATCCGTGATTCCTGTCTGGGGCAGGCCGAAAATGCTCTGGAATTTCTGAACAGCTGCTTTTGTCGCAGGTCCGTAAACACCATCTACGGCAATTGTAGGAAGAGCCGGATATGCTTCCGCAATTTTGTTCAGCTGTTCCTGCATCTGGCGCACTTTGCTTCCCGATGCCCCGACGCTCAGGTCATATCCCGGCCAGGATGACGGAATCCCGGATATCTCTTCCGCCACATTGATATACATGTTATTCCCATAAAAATACCGCAGGATTTCAATCGCAGAATAGCCCTGGTCTCCAAGCTCCTTACTTCCCCACTGAGTCATCCATCCCCTGCTCTGGCACTCCACCTGACGTCCGTCGCAGTACTGGGTGAGAATCGGCTGCTTCACATTCGGCCGTGACAGGTAATTTTCAAAAAGCTCATCCACAATTCTGGAAATACTGTCAAAAATATTCCTGCCCCGCATCCATTTGTGATCATATGCAGTAGAGGATGTAATGGTAAAGTCATAGCCTTTGTTCCGGTACCATTCCGTATAGACGCGGTTCAGCGTAAAAGACATGATCGCCAGTACATTGGCACGTATGGTATCATCCGGCCTGGTTGCATAAATTTCGCTGCTTGCCACATTTTTGATGTAATCCCGGTAACGTACATAATAATTCTGCGCGGAATTATCTCCCACCGGCCCGTCATGAACAACTACAAGTTCCGGAATCACCACCCTGCTTAAGACAATCTCACCTGTTTCATTCACAGGTTTGATCTCTGCTTCTTCTATTTTTGGCGGGTATACTCCGAAAAGCGTATGAGGCGGAATGACAATTCTTCCGAATGGACTGGTCACGTTTGTTTCCAGAGGCGTAACCTGAATGGACTGTTCTGCCAGTACAGAAGAAAGAACCTGTGTCCCTGCCACCTCTTCCTGCTCATACCCTTCCGCCAGTACCTGCATGGTATATTCCGCATATGGCTGTGCTTCCTGATTTACATCAAGACTGTATTCCAGCGGAGGTGTTTTCACATCCAGTACCGGCGTCTGCCCGGAAGAATCTGTCCTGATTTCTTCCACGATGCTGCCGGGATCTCCCGTAAAAGAGATCCGCACCAGCGCATTTTCCACCGGACGGTTCCCGTCTGCCGACAATACCGTCACCTGCAGTTTCCCCTCATCAATATTCTCCTGCTGTGCCCGTATATTTCCATAAGAAGCCATAAAATTCTCCTGAAAATGCTTTCGTATATATTTATGAAGCATTTTGAAAAATATTCAAACTCCGTATGAAATCTTATGTTTCAGACATCCTCTCATAAACCAAAAAAACATACTCAGATTGATTTCCCGAGCAGACAAACACCATTCAGGTGTTTTTCAGGTACCTGTTTTTTCCCGTTCTCTGTATGACAGCCTCCCGCATAATATGTCCCCGCATTTTTCCATCCCAGTGCTTCTGTGATAAAACGATAATAACTGTCCGGACGGTCAAATGTTGTCTTTGTATCATCTTCCGCAGTCATCAACAATACGGTATCTTTTGCCGGATAGATATTCTCTTCAGACAATGCATACAGACGGTCGAAAAACGCTTTTGTCTGGGAAGATAATGTCCAGAAATACAAAGGAGAAGCCATAACTATGGTATCACACTCTTTAAGGCAGGGATAGATTTCCTGCATGACATCTTTCACCACGCAGTGATTTCCGTTCTTCTGGCAGGCACCGCAGCCCAGACATCCATGGAGATCCGTTCCACCCAGAAAAAACTTATGTATTTCATGACCTTTTTCCTGTGCTCCTTTTATAAAAGAATCCGCAAGCTGATCCGTGTTGCCTCCTTTTATGCCGCTTCCCACAGCAACTACTATTTTTCTCATAAATTCCTCTTTTCCTCTTTCTTAACGGAAATGCCTGATTATGCAGACATCACTGTTTATCATTCTTTTATCATTCTTTCATCATATCCGCCAGTTCTGCCATATATTTCGGAATGTCAAAACTCTGAGGACAATGTTTTGTACAGGTGCCGCAGGCAACACATGCGGAGGGCAGTTTTTCTCCCACCACACTTACAAGATTTCCCAGTCTCCAGACACCGCCTATTTTTGCATCATTGTAATTAGACAGCAAATACGGAATATCAAGCTCCATCGGACAATTCGGTGTACAATAGCGGCATTTTGTACATGGTACCGCTGTATTGGACCGCACAACTGCACAGACTCTTTCTATCAGTTTCTGGTCCTCCTCTGAAATATCCCCCGCCCCGGAAATCACCTGAATATTATCATTCAGCTGCTCCAGGTCAGACATTCCGCTTAAGATCACCTGTACCCTCGGCAGGCTTTTTACCCATCGCATCGCCCAGGAAGCAACGGACTGTTCCGGCGCTGCTTCTTTCAGCATGCCATTTGCCTGCTCTCCCAGATCTGCCAGCAATCCTCCGTGCAGCGGTTCCTCTGTTTTTACCGGCAGACGCATATTTCCCATTCCAAGTCTGGAAAGCCTGATTTCATCTTTAAAACTTTTAAAACTGATTTCTGACATATTATTTTCCTCCACTCTTTTCCGGCTCAGGTTTTATAACTCACCTGACATTACTCTTTCAGATTTCATATGTATAATCTCCGCTTCCTACAGTCTCTGTTCTGTTCTCTGACAGCACGATCTCTGCAGTTGTGTTTGGCGGAATCTGTATATTCAGATATTTTCTGTCACTGTCTTTTTCCCATACAACAGAAGCAGTTCCGTATGGGGTCTCTTCCACGACTCTTGCCCAGGAAAGACCGCAGTCCCATGCCGGAGCGATCCTGATTTTTTTATAACCGGGCGCTGCTGCCTGAAGGCCTCCCATTTCACGGTACATCCATTCGCCGACACAGCCGAATGCATAATGATTATAACTGTAGGTGCTTACCGTACCGTCCTCACCAATGGCTCCCCAGCTCTCCCAGATGGTGGTGGCTCCTTTCTCCACTTCATAGAGCCAGCTTGGACATTTTGTCTGGAACATCAGCTCATATGCAGTATCCCGCTTCCCGTTTTCACATAGAACATCCATCAGAAACAGGATACTTAAGAATCCCGTATCAAGACAGCCATGATTCTTCTTAATCAGTTCACACAGATGTTCCACCATTTTGGGACGGATTTCTTCCGGAACCAGACCGTTTTTCAGGGCAATTACATAAATCCCCTGAAAATCCGCGTCAATCGTTCCGTCTTCATGTACATATTCCTGTATAAACGCCTCGCGGATCTTCTGATAAAGCTCCTGATAATATGCGGCATCCTCTGTATGTCCGAGAGTTTCAGCAACTTTTGCCATCATTGCCGCGCTGAACGCATAGTAGGCTGGCGCCACAATTCCCATTGTTGCATATGCAGTTTCCATCATGGCGCTTCCGTCCGGATTTCCCAGAACCACACTGGGGATCAGCCAGTCTCCATAATGAAAATCCGTATTCCACAGATATCTGCTGCGTTCTCTGTGCGCCTCATCCCAGGTTTCATACTCCTTTGGATGATGATGCTCCGCCCGGTCACGTACATATTCCATCCAGCGGTTCATGTCATCATAATTTTCTTCCAGTATCCGTTTATCCCCATATGCCTGATAAACACTCCAGGGAACCACGATCACAGCATCTCCCCAGCCGCAGCAGGTATCACTCTTCTGGGTTTCATTAATAAAAATCTCATATGCCTTCAGATAGGGAACGATTACCGGAACCGCTCCGTTATCCCGCTGCTCGGCTCTGACATTCGCCATCCAGCTGGTGAGAAAGGCATCCGCATTTCTTAAGAAACACATAGTGGGCGCATATGCCATGATATCTCCCGTCCATCCTGCCTTTTCTCTCTGCGGACAGTCCGTTGGGATGGAAATAGTATTGGCAACCTGGCTCCACCAGATGTTCTTCTGCAGGCGGTTGATTCTCTCATCCGATGTGGAAAAATGCCCGATGTCCTCCATAAGACTGGAAACCGCATGAATTTTAAACTGACCGGCTTCCATTTCGCCTGGCCATCCGGTGATACGTACATAACGAAAGCCCTGATAGGAAAACTGTGTCTGGTACGTCTGTCGTCCATCCTTCGCTATATAGACAACCATCTGCTCCTTATTGGTACCCAGGATATTGTTGAAATAATTTCCTTCTTCATCCAGAATCTCCGAATGTTCCAGACGGATCTCTGTTCCGGCTTTCGCATTCACGGTAAATTCAATCTGCCCTGCCACAACCTGTCCTGTGTCAAGGATCATTTCGCCTTTTGGGGATTGGATGATTCCAAGCGGGGAAAAGGAATAAATTGTCCTTACCGGCGGAGCGTACTGACCGATCAGATTTTCCATAGAGTACTCCACTTTTTTTACCGGTTTCCAACGGCTGTCATCATACTCTGCACAGCTCCAGTTTCCCAGTTCTTTCCCGGCATCATATTTTTCCCCGACAAACAGGTCTGCATATATCAGCGGCCCTGTAAAGGATCTTCCCTGTTCCCCTGTGATCACTTCTTCTGTCCCATCTTCATATTGAAGCACTGCGTCCAGAAGAAGACCTTTTTATCTCCATACTGACAGGAATCACCGCTGACACCCACACGTCCTGACCACCATCCGTCCGCCAGAATCACACCGATGGCATTTTTTCCCTGATGCAGATAATCCGTAATGTCATAGGTCTGGTACTGCAGAATTTTATGATAAGCTGTGTTTTCCGGTGCAAACTCACGCATGTCCGGACGTTTTCCGTTCACTTCCAGTTTGTAGATTCCATGGGCAGAAGCATAGATCCTTGCCTTCTTTATTGCTTTTTCCGCAGTGAAAGGGATCCTCACATACTGAACCGGCTGAAATTCCGAAAAATCACGCTCTTTTCCTGCTAACAGATTCACTCCCACTGTGCTCTGTATATACCTTTAATTGATAAGCCGTCTGAAATACATTCTTTTCTTCACTGATCAGCTTCCATCCGAATCTCGGTTCTGCACAATCAATTCCAAAAGGATTCTTCTGATGCTCCACAACAAAATCTTTTATTTCCAACATCCGATCCATAAGAACTCCTTTCTTTCATTCATTTTTCCGTTTCTGTTTGTATTATATTGAAAAACAATATCGGATTCCATGACGCTATAAATCATTTAAATTGACTTTTTATAACTTCCGATATATACTCATTTTATGATACAAGGGTCAAAAGGTCATGTGTTTCATGCTTGCATGAAAAAACATGACCTTTTGACCCGAACCCGTCAGGAGGTACTTTCATGGTTAATTATGATATCATCATTCAGGATCTTTCCGTTTTTACCAGGGAAGAGCAAATATATCAGGAATACTTTCAGCTGACCAGGGAGGACAAATCTCTCGCCCCGTTTTTAGCCAGATACAAAAAAGAAACCGAATATCTTTCCTATCTCCAGCATCCGGAAAACATTGATTCCAGCCCCACAGAGGATAAATTCATCAGTTCCGGGCGTAATGTATCCATTGTGAAACATCCCCGTTTCTTTCCGGTTTTTTATCATAAACATGATTTTTTTGAAATCATCTTCGTACTTTCCGGAACCTGTACACAGATTTTTGAAGACAGAAAAATCCGGCTTACCACCGGGGATCTCTGCATCATGGCTCCCAATGTGGTCCATGCCATCGAAGTGTTTGACAGCAGTGTCATTCTGAATATCATCATACGACGCAGCACATTCCTTGATATTTTTATCAATACGGTGCGTGACAAAACACAGATTTCCATGTTCTTTCTCAGTAATATTTATGAAAAAAACAAGGTTCCCTATCTGCTTTTTCATACCGGAGAAGATGATGCGATCCGCAACTATCTTCTGGATATGTATATGGAACAGCTTCAGCTTGACGAATACTCTGACAGGATCATCTGCAGTATCCTGACGATTTTCTTTACCCAGCTGATCCGCCTCCACCGGAAGGATATGGAAATTCCCCAAAGCAGCGACTCCCGTTCTGCCCTGGAAACGCAGGTGTTCAATTACATTGTGAATCACTACGCGGATCTTTCCCTGGAACAGGTTGCAGCTTATTTTCACTTTTCCGTCCCTTACTGTTCCAAACTGATCAAGAAAATATCCGGTCAGTCTTTTTCAGATCTTCAGGAAAATATCCGCCTCCAGCAGAGTGAGAACCTGCTGCTTTATACACAAATGAGCGTGGCAGATATCAGTGACAAAATCGGCTATAAAAATCCGGAAACCTTTATCCGTATGTTCAAACGCCATCGCAGGATGACACCCAGCAGGTTCCGTAAAATAAATACCGAAAACGGAACCGGCAGATAGCTGTATTTATGATGCAGAAATTATCAAAAATCAATTCAATTGATTATCCGAAGTCATATGCAAATGTTCCACGTTCCCTATAATAAAATAACAGACAGTGAACAGTATCTTTGTTAACTGTTCATTGTCTGTCATAAATGTTCACAAAGGGGGAATTCACATGACTCAAAGAAATCAATTAAAAATCATGAACTATGCAGCGATTCTGTCCATTTTTCTTTTTTCAGGAGCAGGCTCTTTTATGAATGCAGCAGTGCAGACCATGATGGATGCCTGGCCAGCTCCGGCTGGCGGGTTCCGTTTCTGTTTGATCTTTTTGCAGTTTTTCCCGTTATCATGATGATATTTTATTTAAAAGAACCGGAAGATCCGGCAAAAAACGTCAATGCACCTGCTCATGCAGAAACTGCGGGCTTCAGTTCCGGGACACACTCCGGGAACAACTGGCGTGTTTATTACTATATTATCATGCAGTTTGCTGCAACTGCCGCATTATATCCGCTGCTCTCCGGTATGTCCTCTTATATGGCAGATAAGCAGATTGGTTCCCCGTTTCTGGCCGGAATCAGCAATTCCGTTTACTGTTTTGCAGGCGTTCTGATGTTTGGAGCAGTACTGATGGGAATTACTTTCAATACAATGATGTCAGTATTTCAGCTGTATAATGGAAAAATGGCAAGCCCGGGTTCCGTAACTCTGACTTCCACTCTCCTCATTGCAGCATTAAGTCTCGGTAATTTTATGTCCGTATATTTCATTAATATCTGTCATACAATTTTCCACCGAGGCTCCGATATCGAAAGTACTTATTTCGGTAGTATGATTTTATACATCATTATGGGAATTCTGGCGCTTGTTCTGAAAATTGATCCAAGAGAAGCTTAATGATTTATGTGCATCAGAGACTGACTCACTGATGCACATTTCTTTTGTCTATCTCATGATTTCTTCAATCTCACATCTGTGTATCTTTGTTTCTTTATCATAACTGATTCCAACAGCCAGTATTTTCCCTGTATATTTCGGTTGCTCTCCCAGTTTTCCAAGAAACCGCAGAACATATTGTTTCTCTTTTATCTGCTGGATTGCTGCCTCAGGGGTGTCATCAATTTTCAATTCCAAAATAATACAGGTATCATTTCTCTCTTCCGGATAAAAAATAAAATCAACAAATCCTTTTCCGGCTTTATCTTCTCTTTCGATACGATATCGGTCTCTTGCTGATAAATAAACGAGATTCACGATTGCCGACAGTTCAACTTCATTATTATAAGACAAAATCGGAGTTTCCGTATTATGAGCAAAGGAAAGTATCTTTTCCATCGTGTCTGTATCTCCATTCAATGTTGCAAGCAGCATACGTTCCGATTCTTTCGCCAGATTATACACATATCCCAGAGAAGCTTCCTTCTGAAGCATTTCATCAAATCTATCCATAAGTTCTTTATTTGGGATATAAACCTTGCCTTTGTAATAGCTCAGGAAACCATACACAACCATTGCAGATAAAATCTCATCCCTGGTAGAAAGGTTCATAGAGGTTGCAGCATACTCCTGAATCTTTGCAGAAACTCCTTCTCCGGATACCATTAACGCAAGATCTTTCCGTACATCTGCTACATTATGCTCAATATAATAAAATATTTCATCATAAGGTCCGGAACTTGTCCAATAACTGCCCAGATTATTATTTGAAAGAGAAGCAACCACAGACCTGGGATTATACATACGGATTCCCGTCTTTGTGAAGTATCCGTCATACCAGATACGAAGCCCTTCCCGTGTGACTGTCTCTTTTTTTCCCTCTTTTTTACAGTTTTCAAGATACCTGTCATAAAGCATATCTACTTCTGATTCGGAAAAACCAAAATCCTGTCCAAATTTTGATTCTGAACCCATGGTATATTCAATGAACATATTCAGTTCGGAACCGCTGGAATATTTTGCAACAGGCAAAATTCCTGTCATGTAGGAAAATCTTACATAGGCATGATCTTTTAACAGATTACTCAAAAAAGCAAGATAAATCGTTTTATCTTTTTCCGTTACAAAATCCTTATGAAAAATACAGTCCCATTCGTCAAGGACAAATATAAATCTTTCTCCGTTATATTCATTAAAAATCAATTCCAGCATATCCCATAAAGCATCTTCCAAACGGATTTCTGCTTCCGGATATTCTTTGATCAGATCTTTTTTTAATCGGTTCTCAATCCTGCTGATATACTCACTATATGCCGTACAGCCGCTGGGCATTTTACTGAAATCAATATAGATCACATTATACTGATTCAGATTTTTCCGATAGTTTTCCTGTTCCGCAATCTTCAGCCTGTCAAATATCTCACTGGCATCTGCTCCTTTTCCAAAAAAAGCCCCGATCATATTTGCCATAACTGTTTTTCCAAATCTCCGTGGTCTTGTGATACAAATATGGGAATTTCCCTGCTCCGCCAGCGGGATCAGTTCTTTCAGAATTTCTGTTTTATCCACGTAATATGGTTTGCTGCATTCACTTCTATACAAAAAGAAAGGAGAAATACTGTTTAAATACATTCCCATTCCAACACACTCCTTAATCGTCCCCAGGATATCCTGCTTCTGTTCTTACATACAATTTAAAAACCTTACATCAGCTATATATCCAGATTATAACCAAAAATTGCAGTTTTGTACATAGCTGCTGTTTCATTCTATTTTATTATTCATGATTCTGAAAGCAGACAACGCAATCTTGGTTCTGAAAGCAGACAACATGGATTGCTTTTTCCATGATCCTGCGCTATACTTTTCTCATAAATGCTCAGAAAGGATACTGTTTCCCATGATTTTGCAGCAAATACAAGGTACAACGCTCCTGCTTCATTTTGCAGGAAAAAAAATATTGGTCGATCCAGCTCTCTCAATTAATGAGTCTCCCATGCCTCTGTCTCCGGCTGCTGGCACAGGCATCTCCATGCGTGAGATCCTTCAAGCGGATGCAGTGGTCCTGACCAGCTTGTATCCGGAACGTTTTGATGATACAGCAAGAAATTTTCTGCCGAAAACTATACCGGTTTATGTCCAGGACAGGATGGATCAGGCGGAACTTAAACACTCCGGTTTTACAAATGTTCAGGTTATCAATAAGAGAACTCTTTTCGGTAATATCTTCCTTACCCGCACTCCGTTTGCCGGAAGCCCCAATGGCGTGCTGATTGAGCATCCTGCTGAAAAATCACTTCTGGTCACCGGTGACAGTGTATGGAACGATGGTTTTCTGGATACCGTACATACCGTCAGCCCCCGTGCAATTGCTGTCAACTGCGGAACCGAAGAACTTGCCAGTGCTACTCCCTGTACCCTTGGTGCAGAAGACATCTTAAAACTCCATCACGCGGCTGAAAAAGCCACACTGATCACCTGCCACATTGAAGCATTCAGCCAATGGGGGGTAAGCCGTGAGCTGCTCTGCCGGTTCACACAGGATCATAACCTTACCGGCAGATTTCTTATCCCCGAAAACGGAAAGAATTATTATCTTTAAGAAAAGGGGCTGTCGGTTCATGCCGCTTATAAAGGCAATCGTCCAAAAATAAGAATATCCTGTGGAATCCGGTGTTTTTCACCACATGATTCTCCACAGGATATTCTTGTTTTCTTTAATGTTTCCTATTTTGACGCACCACCACCAAAAACACCGTCAGCTGAACTGACTGATGTCTTCAAAAATGAATCCTTTTTATTCTGCTGTCTCATTTTTTCTCTTAAGCGCTTTCATTTATTTATTAATTGAAAAATAACTGCTTTGATAATCGATAATCCATTTTGCCCCGCATAAAATATCAGCGCCTAAAAGTCCACAGAGTTTATACGTCGTACAATATACTTGATGCTGCAATATTTCGATATCATACAATGTAATATTTGTCTTATCAATCATAAAGGCAAATTCGTCTATGATTTTTACGCTTTCTTCGGAAGCAGAACCAATCCCTTGTATAACAGAGCTTGACTCTTTCAGGTTGTTTAATCTTGTCACCCATGTGCTGTCAAGAAAAGAATCTGTATGCCCACAGTCAAGCCCAACTTGATAGTTCGAACCAGCGTAATTGATATTTATAATGGGAAATGAATCCCATGACAAGCTGTTGTTTTTGAGCATTATTCCACCTGGATATACCTTAACCGTTCTCATATTCATGTCAAACTCCCAGCAAAACTGAGAAATAATATCCCACCCCAGTAACATTGACGCCGGAAATTTGTTATGCCGGGAATCTTCTCCAAAATCCAGCGCTTCGTCAGGCAAGACCCCCATATCTTGTGCCGACAATACCATATTCCCTATCTTAATACTGTCAACACTCCAGTGTCAAATAAAGCAGTTACTTCAATGTCATTTATTATCACCGGGAGAAAAATTAAGTTTTCAAAAACTTTATCAGAAAAGTATAACATATTACAAGTTTCCATGACTGCTCTCCTAAATAAAATATAGATAATCTTTGCATTACCCGTCCGGTGTACCACTACAAAAGGCAGACGGAAAGCATGATCCATCTGCCTTTTACTTATTTCAGCCACACAAATACACAGAAAAGAATGAATACGAGGGCTGCGGTTCCAAATACCAGTGCCACGCACAGTGCCGCCTTCAGGGCAATCCAGATCATTCCCCTTCTCTCTTCAGAGCTGATCGGCTCCTGATCCGGCATCAAAACAGAATTATTCCGCTCATCTGAAATCTTCTCTGAAGTCATGGGGTGCTTTCTTTTTGCCGGGTCTCCCGGGAATATCTGCCAGGGTCTTCTGGAATTCCAGGGCATCCCCTCTACATTCATATCTGCCACCGTATAATCCGGCAGCTCCTCTTTTTTTCTCTCAGTCATAGAGATGACAACGGACCATATGGCCGCCTCCCATATCCTTCTCTTTTGGAACCTGTGTCTTACAGATTTCCATACACTTTCTGCATCTGGTATGGAATTTACAGCCCTGAGGCGGATTTGCCGGAGAAGGAATGCTTCCCTCCAGAATGATACGGTTTCTCTTCAGATCCGGATCCGGCATCGGTATCGCAGAGAAAAGTGCCTCTGTATACGGGTGAAGCGGATTTGCAAAAATATCCTTTGTACTTCCGGTTTCCACCAGACCTCCCAGATACATGACCCCAATGGTATCGGAAATATGCTCCACCACAGACAGATCATGAGAGATAAACAGATATGTCAGCTTTCTCTTTTCCTGCAGTTCCTTCAGAAGGTTGATGATCTGTGCCTGCACAGAAACATCCAGTGCGGATACAGGCTCATCACACACCACAAACTGAGGATTCAGTGCCAGTGCCCTGGCAATACAGATACGCTGTCTCTGTCCGCCGGAAAACTCATGAGGATATCTGTCTTTATGATATGCCTGCAAGCCACAATCATTCATAATTTTTGTCACATAATCCTGGTATTCTGCCTTCGACACCAGCTGGTGCTCTCTTACGGCCTCACCGATAATCTCGCCTACCGGCAGTCTTGGCGAAAGAGAAGAATAGGGATCCTGGAAAATGATCTGCATCTTTGTCCGCACATCCTGCATTTCCTTCCGTGACAGTGCAAAAACATCCTTCCCGTCAAACTTCACCATACCATCGGTCTTGTCAATCAGGCGGAGGATGGTACGTCCTGTAGTGGATTTTCCGCAGCCGGACTCTCCTACCAGTCCCATGGTAGTACCACGTTTCAGGGTAAAGGATACATCATCTACAGCCTTTACGGAACCAACCTGCTTTCCGAACATTCCGCCTTTGACAGGGAAATATTTTTTCAGATGGGATACCTCCAGAATGGTGTCACCGGACGACTGAGTATTAACAGCTTTTGTGTCGTTATTCTCATTCATTGGATACTCCCTCCTTTCCCGGATGTTCAGATGCGAGCCATCCCGCCTCGGGACGGTTTTCATAACGGTAACAGCTTACTTCGTGGGTCGGACTTAATTTGATCACATCCGGATAATGGCCGTTGCATTTGTCGCACCGCAGCTCACAGCGGTCACGGAAATAACAGTAGTCCGGCATGTTGACCGGATTCGGTACTTTTCCGGGAATGCTGTAAAGCTTATCCACCTGCTTGCCTACTACAGGCTTGGAACGCATCAGGCCAATGGTGTAAGGATGAGAAGGCGACATGAAAATCTCTCTTGCAGTACCTTTTTCCACCACTCGTCCTGCATACATTACGACTACATAATCCGCCATCTCTGCGATGACGCCCAGGTCATGGGTGATCAGCATGATGGAGGAATTGATCTTATCTTTCAGATTCCGCATCAGATCCAGAATCTGTGCCTGAATGGTCACATCCAACGCCGTAGTGGGCTCGTCTGCAATAATCAGCTTTGGATTACATGCAAGACCGATAGCAATACAGACACGCTGTCTCATACCACCGGAAAGCTCATGAGGATACATCCGGTACACACCCTCACAGTTGGCGATTCCTACCATTTTCAGCATTTCAATGGTTCTTGCCTTTACCTCTTCTTTGGACATCTCCGGATAATGGATCATGGTGATCTCATCCACCTGCTCCCCGATACGAAATACCGGATTCAAGGAGGTCATGGGTTCCTGAAAAATCATGGACATTTCATTTCCACGAAGTTTCTGCATCACACTTGTCGGAGTATTTACGACATTATAAACCTTATCTCCTGTATTGAAACGGATTTCTCCTTCTACGGTCTGACCCTGAGGACGCTGCACAAGCTGCATGAGAGACAGACTTGTAACGGATTTTCCGCAGCCCGATTCTCCTACGATTCCCACCGTTTTGCCTTTGGGAACCTCAAACGTTACACCGTCTACTGCCTTCACCGTTCCGATGTCAGTAAAGAAATAAGTATGAACATTATCAAACTCCACAACATTGTCCGGATTTTTCATCTGTGTCACATATTCGGACTCCGGTATATTCTTTCGTTTTCTCTTTTTCTCAATCTCCCCGGTAATTCTCCGGTTTTCTTTGGAGATTCGTTTTGTTTCCTTTGCGGAGATATAATTTGCGTTTTTTCTTCCAAATGCCATATTATCACCTACCGTTTCATCTTCGGGTCAAAGGCATCTCTAAGGCCGTCACCCACAAAGTTAAATCCAAGCACTGTGATCAGAATCAAAAATCCTGCCGGAATCCATACAAACCAGTAGTTGGTCAGTACATAGATATCATTTACCGCATTCACGATATTACCCCAGGATGCATATGGGAATTTAACACCGATTCCCAGGAAGCTTAAGGTTGCCTCCATCAGAATAACATCACCGAGACCCATGGTTGCGATAACGATAAGCTGTGGAATGACATTCGGAATCAGATGGCGGAAAATACGCCTGGAAACACGTATTCCCGTTGCCTCGGTGGCAATCATAAATTCCTGCTCACGCAGGGAAAGGATCTGTCCGCGAACCATACGGGCTATACCTGGCCATCCCAGAAGTCCCAGAATGATACACAGTGCATAAATTCGGATACGCGGATCGATTTTGTAATAATCCATTACGGAACCGATGATGATATACAGAGGCATTGCCGGAATACAGATTACCACATCCACGACACGCATGAGAATGGTATCCACCCAGCCTCCGAAATATCCGGAAACTCCACCTACAAGTATACCGAGAATACACTCAATGATAACAACCACGAAACCGATCATCAGAGAAATACGTCCGCCATACATCAGACGGGTCAGCATATCCATTCCGTTTCCGTCCGTACCCAGTATATGTTTACCGCTCGGAGCTTCAAACGTTCTGTTGACCGTGGTCATCTGCTGGTTGCGGATCACATACTGTGTATTTTTTGTCTGGAGCTGATAGATCTCTTCCTCTCCGTTTTCATTTAGTGCGGTAAAGGTAGATTCCTTTTTCAGAATTGCTTTTTCTACTGCTTCTTTGAAGTCCAGAGACAGGAAGTTTCCCTTCGTCTGAGGAGATACCATCAGAGTGGAAACTGTTCCAAAGATTTCTCCGTTTTGGCTGATCTCTGCTGCATCCTCTCCATCGACGATAACAATTTCAAATTCCTCATTCTCACATACAAAAGAGGATTCTCCATTTTCCAGTGCCAGGAGAGCTTCTTTCTCAAATTCAAATGAAAAAGCAGTATCTTCTGAAGCTGCATTGAAAATTTTCTTTGTTGCTACAGCAATTTCCCCACCCACGGAAATCTGATTCTGTCGGCCAGCCTTGCTGATGGAATACTCTGTGCCGTCTGCCTCAAAGCGATTCTCCCCTGCAGCAACTGCTTTCTCATAGCCTTCTTTGATCTCATCGGTAAGCGGTATGCTGCCGCTTTCTGTATAAGCAGACTTTCCTTTCAGTGTCAGAACGGTAGCAATGGGTTCTTCTGTGGACACCACCCAGAAATCATCCCCCATTTTTTCCAGACCATAGGTTTTTCCTGCTGCCTCGAAGCTGTCCAGCTCCTTATTGACAGCCAGAATAAATTTCTGCTGTGCCGCTGCCGGCAGTTCCATTCCTTCTTTTGTCCGGAAGATATATGCATCATTGTAGCTTGCTCCTGCATAGTCCTTCCAGGTGGTCTCCTGTTTACGGAATACCTGGCTTTCTCCATAGGGGCTTACCATACCGCCCACAAACGAGAACAGGAACATAACGATCAGTATTACCAGTCCAACCATTGCCAGCCTGTTACGAAAGAAACGCTTTGCTACAAGCTGTCCGGGAGAGAGAACCTTGACACGCTGCTCATCATCCAGTGCCTGGGAGGTACTGACATGTTCATCATTCGTTTTTGTCGGATCTTTACTCATGTTTTTCCTCCTAATTTACTCTTACCCGGGGGTCAGCCACGGCGTATAAAATATCTGCGATCAGATTGCCCAACAGGGTCAGCATAGCGAGAAATACCATGTAGAACATAGTAAAGGGAATATCACCGGAAATCAGGCACTGGTAAGAGGTATACCCGATACCGGGAATCTGAAACAATGTTTCCGTAATCATCGCACCTGAAAAAAGTCCGGGTAATGTACTGCCCAAGATGGTAATAATAGGAATCAGCGTGTTTCGGAAAGCGTGATGGGCAACCACTTTTTTCTCCGACACACCTTTTGCCCTTGCAGTACGGATATAATCCGCATTCAGGACCTCCAGCATGTTTGTTCTGGTATAACGCATAAGAGATCCGATACTTACAATGGTCAGTGTGATCACCGGAAGCACCAGATGTCTGGCCATATCCAGAATTTTTCCGACGGCGCCATAGGTCTCATGCATACGTCCCACAATACCATACAAATCGAACCATCCAAGGTGGATAGAAAAAATCCATTTTAAGATTGTTGCAAAGAAGAAGGTCGGCAGGGATATTCCGATGAGAGCAAAAACCGTCACCGCATAGTCCACCTTACTGTACTGCTTCGTCGCTGAAATGATTCCCAATGGAATCGCAATAAATATTTCCAGTATAAACGCAGCCAGAGCCAAAGCAAAGGAATACCAGATTACGTCCTTGAATTTTTCCGTAACCGGTTTATGCCATATCCAGGATTCTCCGAAATCACCCCGTACTGCATTTCCAAGCCAGCTAAAGTATCCTGCCAATACAGGTTTATCCAGTCCATAGGAGGCATTCAGCTCCGCCACCAGTTCATCATAGGGCTTCGCCCCCTGCTTCATGGACATATCCCTGGCCCTTCCTTCTACATAAGAGGTAGGAAGGCTTCGTTCTACGGAATAAATTATCAGTGAAACAAAAAACAGGATCAGCGCACCCAGGAGGACACGCCTTATTATAAATTTCTTCATTCAATCTGTCCTTTCCGGTAACAGCAAAAGAATGTCTGTAATACAATGAGTCCACCGGAAAGTGGACTCATTGCATTTAGCCATTCTTCTTTACGCGTCGCAAATCCTTAGTTCATCTCAATATTTTCAATTTCTGCATACCAGTTGTAGAAAGTTGTTACATCTTTGGTAAAGGTATCTGCGTTAATACGCTGTGAGCTGTAAATGATACAGTTCTGTCTCTGATATACCGGAATCTCTACACCCCAGTCAAGAATGATATCCAGGCACTGTTTGTAAACAGACTTTCTGTATTCCTGGTCAGATGTAGATCTTGCATCCATAATGTTCGCATCAAGAGTCTCATCATTAATACGATAATAGTTGCTCTTTACACTGTCACTGTGATAGGTCTGGTACATATCCGGGTCGATGGTTGCCTGCCATGCAGCAGCCCACATTTCAGCAGTATTTGCATTCAGTGCATCCCACAGGATATTTGTGTCAGTAACGTCATTGATCTCAATAGTGAATCCAATACTTTCCAGGGCTGCCTTTGCATCAGTCAGAATTGCAAAGCTCGGATGATCGCCGGTACCATCTGCACCGATGATGATCTCGTAGGAAAGTTTTGCTCCATCAGGAGCAGCTGTCAGCTTGCCATCCTCTACGGTATAACCTGCTGCTTCAAAGTAACCAAGTGCTGCATCAAGAGCTGCTGCAAATTTCTCATCATCCGTCATACCGTCTGTATAAATCGGATTTCCCTCCACATCTCTGGAGTATGCAACTTCATAATCTGCATCGGATTTCTGAGGTGCTGCCCAGGAAGTATTGGAAATCGGGTAGTTGATTACAGATGCTGCATCTCCATAGTAAGAATCAATAGCAACATCACGGTATACAGAAAATACGGTAGCGATTGCTTTTCTAAGCGCCTTGGACTGCTCGGAAGCCGACTCACCGCCAACATTTACAGTATCTGCATTCAGACCAATGTAACCATAGCCAAGGTTATCTACCAGGTTGGTGTTGATCACATCTCCATTTAAGTCGTCATTTCCGTTGATACCTTTGATCTGATCGAATGCGGATTTGCTTCCGGAAGGATCGGAAAGGTCGATGGTACCCTGCTCAACACCTGCGATCTTATCTGCATCAGAACTTTCACGAAGCTGAAGATTCCTGGTCTTCGGCTCGCCTAAATAATAGTTCTCGTTCGCTTCCATGTAAACGGTCTTGTTCTCATATTTTACAAATTTATACGGCCCTGCACCAAGAGGCTCATTGGATTTGTCACGTACTGCAGACAGATCACCTCTGGTGAATCCAAACTGGTTATTATCATAGTCATACATGGACTCATCGCCGAAATAGTGAAGCGGGTTCACCTCAATACCTAACTGGTAGATCGTGGAAGCATCGAAACCGTCTGTGGTGATTTCCACCTCATAGTCATTGATTTTCTTGATACCTTCGATGTTCGCAACTTCCTCACCCTCACCTGCAGCAGTTTTCTGCTCTACCAGATAAGCCTGAGCAATAGAAGCGGCATCCTCATCGAACATTGTTTCATCGCCGTAGTTTGCAGCAAGTGTCACATAGTCAGAACCATACTGCTCTGCAATCTCACTGACAACAGTATCTCTATCCTTGCCATCTACGCTGTAATTCTCATCCAGGCTGTACAGCAGTCCGAAGAATTCAGCACCGCTGTTCACACCATAAGCATCTTTATAATCTTCCCAAGCACTTTCTGCCCAATCATATTCAGAATCCAGAAGCGGCAGAATAAGGTCGGATTTAATCTTTTCTGCCACCTCGTCCGGTAATTCCTCCAGAGTTGCAGCTACATCCTCATCGGTAATGGAATCGGCTACTGTGGAATTCAGACGATAATTTTTCAGTCCTTTGATGTTGGTGGAATACAGAGTTGCGTTTCCATCATAATCTGTATCACAGAATACATAATAAGAGAAAATAACATCATCTGCGGTCAGCGGTTCTCCGTCAGAGAATACCACATCGTCACGCAGTTTAAAATTGTAAACGGTTGTGTCCTCATTTTCAATTACGGTGATATCCGTAAGACCATAATAAGTATAATCGGTACCGTTATACTCATGAGTCTCACCCTCAATACCATTGTAAATAATTGCTCCGGAACGGTCATTTCCGAAAAGATATACGCCTACCAGATCTGCGATTGTCTGATCCGGTACAGCTTCTACAAAGAACGGGCTGAACTTCTCAGAGAATCCCGTACTTCCTACAACGAGAGGGGTATCTGACGAAGCCTCCTCATCTTCTGCTGTTTCTTCGGCTGCTGTATCCACAGCTTCCTCTGCAGCTTCTGCTTCCTCGGCAAAAACAGGCACGCTTATTGTCGCAGCTGCCATGATACCGGAGAGTAACAGAGCCATAATTTTTTTCCTGCTCATTTTATATCCTCCTTTTTTATTATTTTTGAGTAAGCACATGATAGCAAACTCATTCTCTTATTTTAACATTTTTCTACAAAGGTGCAATAGTGAAACCTCATCTTCTGGCTAAAACATTACAACTTCTGTTTATATATTTCTTTTGTTTGCACAATCATGCACAAAATCCCGCTTTATTTTTCCGCATTGGCGCATTAATAATACACCGTGCAGAAAGATTCCGAAGGTAATTCCCGCAAAGCATATTTCCCGGGTCGGTACCATCTCTGAAGTATGCCGGTACAGCATCCAGATATCCGTACCAAGTGTCAAAGAAGACAGGATAACCATGGCTGCAGCGCAGCGCCATGGACGGCGGATTCCTTTTTCATATTCCGAGCGAACCATCTTTCCTTTCTGCTCCTCAGGGATGAACACATTGGAATCTGCTCTTCCCCTTCCATCACTGCGCACGGCTTTTCCCGCCTTCTGTTTCCTGCAGAATTCATATAGAACAGCACTTCCCATCCAGCCATATGCCAGAGGAAAAATCATTGACACATACGGCATCAGAATCCAGAAAATTCTCCCGGCTGCATTGTCAAAAGACAGTCCTGCCAAAAAAAGAGCCGTAGCCGGTGCCAGGAGAACAAAGCAGTGAACTGCCTCTTTTGACAGCTGCTCCGGACTAAGCCGGCTGCAATACCACTCTCCTGTATATTCATATCCATCTTCCTTTTTTCGGTAATCACTTCCGTATTTTTTCATGAATGACCGGTTCCTTTATTTGATTCCTAGTACAGCATTGCAATAATAATTAAGTAATATTAAACCGTCAAAGGTACTCCTTTATAAGTCCATTTAAAGGGCTTTGCCATGATGTTGTATTGCTCTATAAAACGCAAGATGCTTGCTTTTAGTTCATCTACAGACTG
>JALEHU010000073.1 GCA_022770365.1 Blautia sp.
TGGAGGGAAATAGTTCATGAAATGCTATATCAAAGATTATCCAAGACCCCAGTTTGTTCGTGAGGATTGGGAAAATTTAAACGGAACCTGGGATTTTGCATTTGATGATGCAAATCAGGGAGAACGTGAGAAATGGTTTGAGAAATTTACCGGAGATCTGAAGATTCAGGTACCGTTCACTTATGAGACAAAGCTGAGCGGTATTCAGGACGAAAAACGTCATGACAATGTATGGTATCACCGGACAATTCAGGTGGATGCCAAAAAACTGGAAGGAAGCCGTTTCCTGATTCATTTTGAGGGCAGTGATTTTCATACAAAGCTCTGGGTAAACGGTCAGTTTGCAGGAGACCACAAAGGTGGTTATGCAAGATTTACGTTTGATATTACTGAACTTCTGAAGGATGGAGTGAATGAGCTTACCGTGAAGGCAGAGGATTCCTTTGACACTGCGCAGCCGCGTGGAAAACAGCGCTGGGCGGATGATAATTTTGCCTGCTGGTATGTGCAGACGACAGGAATCTGGAAGACCGTATGGACAGAATATGTACCGGAAATCCGTCTGGATAAGGTGAAAATGACACCGGTTTTTCATGATGCAGCGCTTGAACTGGAGTACGAGGTAGAGGCACCGGAGTGTGCGTTTGACGGACAGCTTCAGGTAGTGGCAACTGTGACTTTTGGTGATACACTGATCAGCAGGACATCGACTGCGGTAACCGCTTCTCATGTCGCTGTGAAAGCAGATGTGTTCCATAAGGGAGGCAATGGTTTTGAGTGGGGCTTACGTCCATGGAGTCCGGAATCTCCGGATCTTTATGATGTCACATTTGAAGTGGTAAAGGACGGGGAAGTGCTGGATACCGTTGGGTCCTACTTTGCAATGAGAGAGATCCGTATTGACGGACCGAATATTCTTCTGAACGGCCGTCCGCTGTATCAGAGACTGATTCTGGATCAGGGCTACTGGAAGGATTCTCATCTGACACCGCCGTCAGAAGAAGCCCTGATTGAAGATATTGATAAGATTCATGCACTGGGCTACAATGGTCTGCGCAAACATCAGAAGACAGAGGATGAGAGATTCCTGTACTGGTGTGATGTAAAGGGAATGCTTGTATGGAGCGAAGTAGCTGCGGCATATCAGTATTCTGACAAGGCAGTAGAGGAATTTACCCGTGAGTGGCTGGAGATTGTAAGACAGAACTACAATCATCCGTGTATTATTACCTGGACACCGGTCAATGAGTCCTGGGGTGTTCCGATGATCAAGACAGACCGGACGCAGCAGCATTTTTCAGAGATGCTGTATCATCTGACCAAGAGTATTGATAAATATCGTCCGGTAATCGTCAATGACGGATGGGAACATACGATTTCTGATATTATCACACTGCACGATTATGAAGAATGCGGAGAGGTTCTGAAAGCACGTTACACAGAATACAAGGATGAACTTCTGAATAATGATGTTTATCATTGCGGTCATCACAGTGCAATGGCGAACGGCTTTGCCTACAAGGGCCAGCCGATCATCATCAGTGAGTACGGCGGAATTGCTTTCTCCGGCGGTGCGGAAGGTGAATGGGGCTATGGCAATACCGTGGAAACAAAGGAAGCATTTATTGACCGATTTGACCGCATCACGAGTGCAGTAAAAGAAATCCCGTACTGCTGTGGATTCTGCTATACGCAGGTTTCGGATGTACAGCAGGAGATCAATGGTCTGATGGATATGGAGCGGAATTTCAAGATTGATCCGGAGATTATCCGTGAGATCAATGAGCGCAAGGTCGGATACTGGAGATCTTTCATGTAAACAGAATTATGCAGGGTAGTAAGCCGCAGAATGGGGTGAAGATTTTGCACCTGTTCTGCGGCACTATTATTTTTACAGCCCATTGTGTTCTGAATGCATATATGCTACTATAAAAGTAACTCCGAGTAATTACTTAAGCCATGATTTTACAGCTGCATCAGAGTCTGTAAAAATGAGCAGATGATATGTAAAATCTTAAAATTTCATAAAGCCCTTGTATTTATCCAGGTTCTGTGATAGTGTGGAATTACATTTCAGGAAATTCTTTTTTATCCGGCCGTTCGGCATCAGAAATCCTGTGAATCCAATTGCTGTTCAGAAAAAAATAAAGAATTACAGAAGAAGTATGCCGGCAGAAGAAGTAATTATCGTTATCTGGAAAGAGAGCGGGATATGCTGAATCTGCATGATCATCCGACAAGGCGATGTTACGTTGCATGTGAAGGGCAGTCAGAACCGGATTATACTATGCCGGTAAGAAAGCTGACTTATGATGGCGTAGAATATTCGGATCAGATTCTTGGCAAAGAAAACAAAGGAAAAAAGCAGGATGGATTGACACGTCCACTGATACCGGTCTTTCATCTTACATTGTATATGGGAGAAAAGCAATGGATTTCTAAACATACACTGCAGCAGATGATGGATATTCCGGACGAACTGATAGAATTCAGGGATTTACTGCCGGACTATCATACATATATTGTAGATATTCATGAGCAGGATCCTGAATTGTACCGGACAGAATGGAAAGATGTCTTCAGCCTGATGAAATACAGACGTAAAAAAGAAGAACTCAAAGAATACATGAAAGCACATATAGATGAAATCCGGAATCTAAGCATGGATACAAGAATGCTTATGGCTGTTCTTCTGGATCAGTATGAGATTGTTGAAGAGAATATTGTGGAGGTGAAGGAAGTGTGTGAAGCATGGGATGGCGCAATAGCATTGTACAAAGAGGAAATAAAAGATGAATTGACAAAAGAAGTACAAGAAGAACTAAGAGAAGAGTTGAAAGAGTTGAGAGAGTTGAGAGACGGGATAAAAGACGAAATGAGAGAAGAAATACAAGAAGAAATAAAAAATGACGTAAAGGAGGAGACCGAAGAACGAGTTTGCCGTTTGAATCTGCGTCTGATTGCAGAAAAGAAGTTTCAGGATCTGGAGAGGGCATCCAGAGATCGTGGATTCCGGCAGCAGTTATATGCGGTATATCAACTATAATAAACAATGAAGCCGGGGCTTTTTGTAAAAAGGCTCCGGCAAATTTGATTCAACGGAAGTAGATCGCCGATGTATCGTTCATTTCAGGACTCAGCATTACTGCTCACTTGATTCAAATTAGCTGGAAAACAGATCAAAATCCCGGGTTTACAAATTCCGGAAAGTATGCTAGTATTTTTAACAGATGACAGGCTGAAAATACTGTCAAAATCAATAACTGTCCGGCTGGAAACACAGGTGAAAGCATGAGACAGAGAGGAAAACTCGTGGAAGAAGAGAGTACATGTGTATACCGCATTACAGAGAAATCCCCGAAGGGACATTTGTTCCGGGGCTGAGAGGGATGTGTATGGGGCGCATGGAAGATGGCTTCAGAGAGGCGCTGCTGAAAATGAGCGTATTCCGGAGAGATTCGTATAGAATCGGGTTATTGTGAGAATGATGTACCAGAGAGGAAATCCGGACACATGGCATCTTAGGCATCGACAGGACCGCCTGTTACAGCGGGAAGGTATCGGACACTCATATTACGGGTGGATTGTACCTGGTAAGATTCCTGACCGTGAGGCAGGAATGAACAGAAGTGGTAACACGGGTTTTGCTCGTCTTCTCTGAATAAGAACAGAGAAGGCGTTTTTTATTAGAAAAGTCATGGACTTTTCTGCAAGAATCTACGGGGAGTCCCGATGGATTTCCCACTCAAGGAGGAACCAGAAATGGAAAAGCAGAAATATTATATCACTACTGCCATTGCCTACACATCCGGCAAACCGCACATCGGAAATACCTATGAGATCGTGCTGGCAGATGCAATCGCCCGCTATAAGAGACAGCAGGGCTATGATGTATTTTTTCAGACCGGAACAGACGAACATGGACAGAAAATCGAGCTGAAAGCAGCAGAAGCAGGCATTACACCGAAGGAATTTGTGGACAATGTATCCGGAGAAATCAAGAGAATCTGGGATCTGATGAATACATCCTATGACAAATTCATCCGAACAACAGATGAAGACCATGAAAAACAGGTGCAGAAGATTTTTAAAAAAATGTACGCAAAAGGGGATATTTATAAGGGCCATTATGAAGGTATGTACTGTACTCCGTGTGAGTCCTTCTTCACAGAATCCCAGCTTGTGGACGGCAAATGTCCGGACTGCGGACGCCCCTGTGTTCCGGCAAAAGAAGAAGCATATTTCTTCAAAATGAGCAAATATGCGGACCGTCTGATCGAACACATTAATACACATCCGGAATTTATCCAACCGGAATCTCGCAAGAACGAGATGATGAACAATTTCCTTCTTCCGGGTCTGCAGGATCTCTGCGTATCCAGAACATCCTTCAAGTGGGGAATTCCGGTAGACTATGACCCGAATCATGTAGTTTATGTATGGCTGGATGCACTGACTAACTATATTACCGGAATCGGTTATGACTGCGATGGTGAGAGTACAGAACAGTTTCAGAAAAACTGGCCGGCTGATCTTCACCTGATCGGTAAGGATATTATCCGCTTCCATACCATCTACTGGCCGATTTTCCTGATGTCACTGGATCTGCCTCTTCCGAAGCAGGTATTCGGACATCCGTGGCTGCTTCAGGGTGACGGCAAAATGAGCAAATCCAAGGGCAATGTTCTCTATGCCGATGAACTGGTAGAATTCTTTGGAGTAGATGCTGTCCGTTATTTCGTACTCCACGAAATGCCGTTTGAGAACGATGGTGTCATTACCTGGGAACTGATGGTTGAGCGTCTGAACTCTGAGCTTGCCAATACCCTTGGCAATCTGGTAAACCGTACGATTTCCATGTCCAACAAGTATTTTGGCGGAGTGGTAGAAAACAAAGGTGCAGCAGAGCCGGTAGATGATGATCTGAAAGAATTTGTACTGTCCATTCCGGGCAAGGTTGATGCAAAAATGGATAAACTCCGTGTGGCAGATGCGATCACAGAGGTATTTTCTCTGTTCAAGCGCTGCAACAAATATATTGACGAGACCATGCCGTGGGCGCTGGCAAAAGATGAGACCAGACAGGATCGTCTTGCTACCGTTCTTTACAACCTTGTAGAGAGCATCTGTATCGGTGCGACTCTTCTGGAATCTTTTATGCCGGAAACTACAGAGAAGATTCTTGCGCAGTTACATGCAGGAAAGAGAACTCTGGAAGACCTGAAGACATTCGGACTGTACGAATCCGGAACAAAAGTAACAGAAACACCGGAAATTCTTTTTGCACGTCTGAAACTGGATGAAGTTATGGCAAAAGTAGCTGAACGTCATCCGCAGGTGGAAGAGGTACAGGAACAGCCGGAAGAAGCCCGGGAGAATGTGATTGATATTGAGTCAAAACCGGAGATCACATTTGAATATTTCGAGAAATTACAGTTCCAGGTTGGTGAGATTATTGCCTGTGAAGCTGTAAAGAAATCCCGTAAGCTTCTCTGCTCCCAGGTGAAGATCGGCAGCCAGGTTCGTCAGATTGTATCCGGAATCAAATCCAGCTATTCACCTGAAGAAATGGTTGGCAAGAAGGTTATGGTTCTCACAAATCTGAAACCGGCCAAACTTGCCGGAATTTTAAGTGAGGGAATGATCCTCTGCGCGGAAGATGCCGATGGAAATCTTGCTCTGGTAGCTCCTGAGAAAGATATGCCTGCAGGTGCCGAAATCTGCTGATGCAGACGAACTTAAAAATTTCGGGTTGACAAATCCTCCCGAAGAATATTATAGTAATAGCAAATAAGAGGGAGTAGCTGGCACGTAAGTGTTTGCGATGTCGTCAATCTCGATGGGTAAGATTTTGTTATTCATCCGTATCGTAATGAAACAGCGAGACTTTTATTGTATGTATGATTCATGCAATAAGAGCCTCGCTTTTGTTGTATGTAAAAAAGAAAGGGTGATTTTATGAAATCGTATTACAACCAAAATGCAGAAGAAGTTCGTCGGGAGTTAAATGGAGGCCAGGAACCTCTGACAGACGGACAGGTAAAGGCAAACCAACAGAAATACGGAATGAATGAACTGACAGAAGGCAGGAAAAGAACTACTCTGCAGATTTTCCTGGAACAGTTCAAAGATTTCCTGGTCATTATTCTGATCTGCTCTGCCGTGATTTCTCTGTTTCTGGGAGAAATGGAAAGTGCAGCAGTCATTCTGGTAGTCATTACCATGAATGCTATTCTCGGTATGGTCCAGACAATCAAGGCAGAACATTCCCTGAACAGTCTGAAAGAACTGTCTGCCCCCAATGCCAAAGTTCTCCGGAATGGAGTTGTAGTTGAGATTCCCAGCCGCGAGGTGACAGTAGGAGACGAGGTTCATCTGGAAGCAGGAGATTCCATACCGGCGGACGGCAGAATCCTGGAAAGCGTCAGCCTCAAAGTAGATGAAAGTGCTCTGACAGGCGAAAGCCTTGGCATTGAAAAAACAAGCGAAGTTCTTCATGGAGAATTGGCGCTTGGAGACCGCAGAAATATGGTATATTCCGGAAGCTTTGTCACCTATGGGCGCGCCCGGTACCTGGTTACAGACATAGGAATGAAAACAGAGGTGGGAAAGATTGCCGCCCTTCTGAAGAATACATCTGAGAAAAAAACTCCTCTTCAGGTGAATCTGGATCAGTTCGGACGGAAATTGTCCATTATAATCCTTGTGCTTTGTGCAGTGCTCTTCGGCATGCAGGTGCTGAGAGGCGGAAATGTTGCAGATGCTTTTCTGTTTGCGGTGGCTCTTGCCGTTGCGGCAATTCCGGAGGCCCTGAGTTCCATTGTAACGATCGTGCTGGCTTTTGGTACGCAGAAGATGGCGAAAGAAGGAGCCATTGTGCGTAAGCTTCAGGCAGTGGAAGGTCTGGGAAGTGTATCGGTGATCTGCTCTGATAAAACCGGAACCCTGACTCAGAACAAAATGACAGTAGAGCACTATTATCTGGACGGACAGGATATTCCCGCAAAGGAAATCAATCCTATGAATCCGCTGCATAAACAAATGATGCGTTACAGCATTCTCTGCAATGATTCCACAAACATTGACGGACAGGAAATCGGAGATCCTACGGAAACAGCGCTGATTAATCTTGGTGATAAGAGGGGCGTGCCTGCGCAGCGTGTGCGGGAGGCCTATCCGCGTTTGAGCGAGCTTCCTTTTGACAGTGACAGAAAGCTGATGTCCACTCTTCATCAGCTGAGAGACGGGTGCACCATGATCACCAAAGGCGCAGTGGATGTGATGCTTGAACGTGTGAAATACATCCAGAAGAACAGCGAAATACAGGAAATTACCCAGGATGATGTCCGGAATATCGAAAATGTAAATGCGAAATTTTCCAGTGAAGGGCTCCGTGTGCTTGGAGTGGGATACCGTAAAATGGATGAGGAGAAATCCCTGGAATTTGAGGATGAAAATGATCTGGTATTTCTGGGACTGATCGCCATGATGGACCCGCCGCGCAAAGAAAGCGCTGCCGCTGTTGCCGACTGTATCAGTGCAGGCATCCGTCCCATCATGATCACAGGTGACCACAAAGTGACTGCTTCAGCGATCGCCAGGCGCATCGGTATTTTGAAAGATCCGTCTGAAGCCTGTGAGGGTGCGGAAATCGATCATCTGAGCGATGAAGAACTGCAGGACTTTGTGGAACATATCTCAGTATATGCGCGTGTGTCTCCGGAACATAAAATCCGTATTGTCCGTGCATGGCAGGAAAAAGGAAATATCGTAGCGATGACAGGAGACGGAGTCAATGATGCTCCGGCGCTGAAACAGGCGGATATCGGTGTTGCCATGGGAATTACAGGAACCGAAGTTTCCAAGGATGCATCGTCCATGATCCTGACAGATGATAATTTTGCAACCATTGTCAAAGCCGTGGAAAACGGAAGAAACGTATATGCGAATATCAAGCGTTCCATTCAGTTTTTGCTGTCCGGTAATTTTGCGGCAATCCTGGTGGTACTGGCAGCTTCTCTCTGCGGCCTTCCGGTACCTTTTGAAGCTGTCCACCTGCTGTTTATCAATCTGGTGACAGACAGTCTTCCGGCCATTGCCCTTGGCCTGGAACCGCATAAACATACGGTGATGAATGAAAAGCCCCGCCCTGTGAATGAATCCATTCTTACCGGAACGTTTCTGCAGAGAGTGGGAATGGAAGGCGGTGTGATCGGCCTTATTACACTGGGAGCTTTTCTGATCGGCTATCGGGACGGCAATGCAGGGCTTGCCAGTACAATGGCATTTGGCGTGCTCTGTCTTTCCAGACTGGTGCATGGATACAACTGCAAAAGCAAGAGACCGGTTTCCTCTGTAAAACAGTTTTTCAATAACAGATATATGCAGGGCGCATTTCTGGCCGGCTGTATACTTCTGACAGCAGTACTGACAGTACCGGCGCTGCATGGGATGTTTGCCGTGCAGACCCTGAATCTGACGCAGCTTCTGATTGTGTACGGGCTTGCGTTTCTGACAATGCCGGTGATCCAGCTGCTGAAAGCGCTGAGTCACTTGACGCGGGGCGGGTTATTTCCTATACTATAACATGACGGCTGAAAACTGTGTATTGAAGGAGAAAGAATATGGGAGATTGTTTTACTCATTTTGATAATAATGGAAATGCGGTGATGGTGGATGTTTCAGAAAAAAATGTAACGTTCAGGACAGCAGTTGCCACAGGTTCCATTCATGTGGGCGAACAGATCATGTCAGCAGTTTCGGAAGGAACCGTAAAAAAAGGGGATGTTCTCGGCGTAGCCCGTGTGGCGGGAATTATGGGAGTAAAAAGAACGTCCGATCTTGTGCCTATGTGTCATCCGCTCCCTGTTCAGAAATGCTCTATTGACTATGAACTGGACAAAGAAAACAACGTGATCCGTGTGTTTTGTACGGTGAAGACAGAAGGCAAAACCGGTGTGGAAATGGAGGCTCTGACCGGTGTACAGGTGACGCTTCTGACTATTTATGATATGTGCAAAGCTATTGACAAGCATATGGTCATGTCGGACATTCACCTGGTAGAAAAGACAGGAGGAAAAAGCGGAAGTTTCCGTTTTGACGAAATATGATAGACTGCTGTGGAAGAAAAATTGATTACCTGCGGATTTCCGTGACAGATCGTTGTAATCTGCGGTGTATTTACTGTATGCCGGAAGGCGGAGTGAAATTAGTAGACCGTTCGATGATTCTGCAGGAACCGGAGCTGGTCCGCATCAGCCGTGTGATGGCGGAACTTGGAATCTGCAAAATAAAGCTGACAGGCGGCGAACCTCTTGTGCGGCCGGGAATGCCGTCCCTGATCAGACAATTAAAAGAGATTCCCGGCATTCAGAAAGTGACTCTCACCACAAATGGTGTCTTGCTGAAAGACCAGATGAGAGATCTGACGGAGGCCGGATTAGACGGGCTGAACATCAGTCTGGACAGCCTGAATGAAGAATGCTATAAGAGAATTGCCGGAAGAAATTATCTTCATGAGACAATGGAGGGAATCCGGGAAGCGCTGAGGTATCCGGAAGTTTCTCTTAAGATCAATTGTGTCCCTCTGGGGCTTGAAGAGCAGGAGCTGTGTGAGATTGCGGAGCTTGCCCGGAAGTATCTGATTCATGTGAGGTTTATTGAAATGATGCCCATTGGATATGGCAAAGAATTCCGCGGAATGCAGGAAGCGGAGCTTACAGAACTTCTTGAGCAGCATTTTGGTAAACTGATTCCTTACGAAGGGGAGAAAATCGGCAATGGACCCTGCCATTATTATTCAGTGGAAGGATTTATCGGAAAAATCGGTTTTATCAGTGCTATCAGCCATAAGTTCTGTAAGGAATGCAATCGTATCAGACTTACATCCCAGGGCTATCTGAAAACATGTCTGCAGTATACGGCAGGGCGTGATCTGAGAGAGGTTGTACGCTCCGGAGGAACAGATGAGGAACTGAAAAATATGATCAGGGAGGCTCTGGCGGAGAAGCCGGAGGGACACGCTTTTCTGGAAAAAGCACCGGAAGATGAGACAGAGAAATTGTGTATGTCTCAGATTGGCGGCTGATTATTGACGTATGATAAAACGTGTATTGTGTGATAGAAATTCAGATGTAAGAAGTAACAGATAAATTCAGATTTGTGGACAGAAAGGTGAGGTGTACAATTTGAAAAGAGCAGCGGTTATTACATCAAGTGATACAGGGTACAGAGGAGAACGGGAAGATTTAAGCGGTCCGGTTATCAGGGAAATCCTGGAGAGGGAAGGGTATGCAGTGGTTTCCGTGGATGTTCTTCCGGATGACAGGGAGATGCTGGCAAAGCGAATGGCAGAGATTGCAGATTCCGGTGAAGCAGAGCTGATCCTTACCACCGGAGGTACAGGCTTTTCACAGAGGGATGTGATGCCGGAGGCTACAGAGGATATTATCGAGCGCAGAGTTCCTGGGATTCCGGAAGCGATACGGGCATACAGTATGACGATTACGAAGCGAGCCATGCTGAGCCGTGCAACAGCAGGAATCCGCAAAAAAACGCTGATCATCAATCTTCCGGGAAGTCCTAAGGCCGTTCGGGAGAGCCTGGAATATATTGTGGATTCTCTAGCCCACGGCATTGAGATTCTGACCGGAGAAGCTACTGACTGTGCCCGGAAATGACGGGATCGCTAAGGTTAGCCGGAGATATTCCGCAAAGTGTTCTGCTGCGGATGGAGTGAACAATATGGTTGTTTGTAAAGGATGAGGATAATTATGGGAAAAGTGATTGCAGTATGCATCAGTGAAGAAAAAGGAACACAAAAAAAGAATATACATGAGGCGGAATTTATCCGGGACTGGGGAATTAAAAATGATGCTCATGCAGGTAAATGGCACCGCCAGGTCAGCCTGCTTTCCTACGATAAAATAGAAGCTTTTCGTGCCAGAGGTGCAGAGGTGGAAGATGGTGCATTTGGAGAAAATCTCGTAGTGGAAGGGATTGACTTTGCGGCTCTTCCGGTTGGAACGGTTTTTCGATGTAATGATGTTTTGCTGGAATTGACTCAGGTGGGAAAAGAGTGCCATCATGGCTGTGCTATTTTTCAGAAAATGGGAGACTGCATCATGCCCAGAGAAGGTGTTTTTACGAAAGTTCTCCATGGGGGAGTGATCCGTGAGGGAGATGAACTGAAGATAGAAAAAAACACTTATAAGATACAGTGATATTGAATATAGAAAGCAGGAAATAGCCTGCAGGAATACTGAACAGATATGAAAACAGGAGGCAATTCAGATGATTTTTGATACACATGCACATTATGATGATGATGCATTTGACGCGGACAGGGAAGAACTTCTGAACTCCATGGAAGCAGGAGGAGTTGGGACAATTGTGAATGTCTGCGCCTCAGTTGATGGTCTGGATAAGACCATTGGATTAATGGAAAAATATCCGTTCATTTACGGAGCGATCGGCGTTCATCCGGATGATGCGGATAAGATGACAGAGGAGACGCTGGACAGGGTGAGAATGTTGTCCCGTCACGATAAGGCAGTTGCGATCGGTGAGATCGGCCTGGATTATTACTGGCACAAAGAAAAGGAAGAACATCTGGTTCAGCAGGAAATGTTCCGTGCCCAGATGGATATCGCAAGAGAAGAAAAGCTTCCGTTTATGATCCACAGCAGGGAGGCTGCGGAGGATACTCTGAATATTGTTCGTGAATATATGAAAGGCGGAATGTATGGAGGAATCATCCACTGCTTTTCCTACAGCAGAGAAATAGCACGAGAGTATCTGAATATGGGACTTTACCTTGGGATAGGCGGCGTCGTTACCTTTATGAATGCCCGGAAGCTGAAAGAAGTGGTGGAATATGCTCCCATGGAGCAGATCGTGCTGGAGACAGACAGTCCTTATCTTGCCCCGGTTCCGTACAGGGGCAAACGAAATTCTTCCCTGAATCTGCCGCATGTGGTAAACACCATTGCACAGCTGAAGGGAATTACCCCGGAAGAAGTGATTGATATTACAGAAAAGAATGCCCGAAAACTGCTGAATATATAGCAGTTTCCGGGCATTTGCCTTCTGTTTGGCACAGAAGCCGGTTAATAAGAATCATCATCGTAGGAGCTGTCATCATAGTTATCTTCATCGGAATTATCGGTGTTATCGTTTGGGGAATTGAGCTGTTCATAATATTCCCACCAGTGGATGGACTCAGTATCCTCCACGATTTCACCGGTGGTTTTATCGATCATATTTCCTTCCCAGTCAAACCGCACATTCAGAAGATTGGTATTTGTGGATGGTTTTACATTCATGGACATGATTTCTTTATATTTGGCTTTGAGATTGTCAAGAGTAAATTCATCGCCGATCAGGTCACGTACACTGTGCCGGGATGCCAGTTCCTCTGTGTAATCTTCCAGCATATATGGCCCATACTCACCGGCGTCATGATTGTAATGCATAACCAGAGGTTTTACTTCCGGAGTAAGGATTTCAATGGTGGTATTATCTCCAAGCACGGTCTTCTGGATCGTAAAGCTTGCCATGCCCCCCAGAAGTTCAGGAAGCTCCTGCTGTGTGGATACAAAGTTTCCGAGGGAATAAAAGATAACAGCACTGTGACCCTTATCATCGGAAATGCGTCCGTAAGGCTGAAGTACATGAGGATGCCCTCCGATGATCACATCAACGCCCTGCTGAAGGAGAAATGAAGCCCACTGCTTTTCATATTCATTCGGCATCGTTTCATCTTCTGCACCCCAGTGGGCGACAAAAATAATACAGTCACTGATCTGTTTTGCTTTCTGAATATCGGCAGCTACCTGATCTTTGTCAAAAATGCTGATCATAAATTCATTGCCTTCCCCGGCACCGGAATTATTCGTTCCATATGTATAATCAAGAAACGCGATGGTAATACCATTCACTTTCAGCGTTTTGATGGTATTTGCATCTTCCTGGTTTTTGTGAATGCCAAGAACAGGAACGTCCGGATAATTTGTCTCCCAGAAGTCAAAAGTCTGTTTCATAAAGTCGTATCCATAGTCGTCAATGTGGTTTGTAGCAGATTCGATGACGTTAAAACCAGCCTTAATGACAGCGTCTGCCACTTCTACAGGTGTAGCAAAGGATGGATAGGAACTGATGGAATCATGGTCGGTTGTCAGGACTGTTTCCTGGTCGATCATGGCAATATCAGCTGCCTGGATTTCATCGAGAACATTGGCATATATGTGGTCATAATTCCATGTGCCGGACTCATTCTGACCGGATTCCAGAAGAGAAGTATGATAAAGATTATCGCCTACTGCAATGACACTGGCGGTGGATACCACGGGTGTCCTGGCAGCTTCCTCTTCTTTCTGCCTGGCAGCTTCCGCCGCTTTGACAGCGTCCTGTGCGGGCTTGCGGATCATGTTATAGTCGATCTGATTGAATAATAATATCAGCAGCAGGAGTGCTGCACAGGAAGCAATAAAACTGATCTTGGAATTACTTTTTTCTTTAAAATTCAGCGGGGTATTGTGATTATTTTTCATATGGATCTTCCTTTATGAATAAACAAAATCGTATCTGGAAAAGTAATGAACAACCGCATATGTTTATGCAGTTTTTTCTAATATCATCCTATTATATCAAATTCAATAGTGCAAAGAAAGTGATTATTGAAATTTGTGTAAAGAAAGCGATTATTGAAAAAATGTTTTGTGTATCAAATTAATCTGTAGTATGATAAAGGCAAAGACAGGAAGGAGATATGAAATGGATCATTACAAAGCAATTAACGATGTACTGGTAAATCTGTTTAACGAAATCCTGGATATTGAGCAAAAAGCGCTGATTAACGGAGAGTATAAAGATATCTCCGTGAATGATATGCATGTAATAGAAGCGATTGGTATTCAGGAGCCGAGAAATATGTCATCGGTTTCCAGGGATTTGTCTGTAACAGTGGGGACTCTCACAACCGCAGTGAACAGTCTTGTAAAAAAAGGTTATGTGAAACGGGTGCGCAGTGAGGAGGATCGCCGGGTCGTCCTGATCTCTCTTACACCGAAAGGGGAAAAGGCATATTATCATCACAAAGGGTTTCATGACAAAATGGTTCTGTCGGTGCTTCAGGATCTTAATGCACAGGAGACAGAGAGTCTTACCCGCGCACTGGTCAAGCTGCAGAAGTTTTTCCGCACTTATGATAAATAATAACTTATTTTGAGTTATTATGTGCCCGGCTATGGGCTGTGCATTTATCAGGTGGAAATCCTATCCGAAAAGGTGAAGTTGCACCATCGGTATCGAGTCTTGAGTCGGCACGGGTAACCGTTGTCGGCTAAGCGCAGATTGTGCGATAACTGTCCTTATAAAAAGGAATGCTATAGGACACAGGAGATTGATTATAGGTGAACTGGCATAACATTTTGTGTTAGTAGTTTTGTGCATTTTTTATATGCGCATGAATAATTCAGGTCAATTTACATTCAACCAAGTTGCATCAATCCAATAGCCTTTTGTTGCGTTCCATCTACGATACTGCAATTGTCCTTTTGAATTAATTCTATATTTGTACTCAATAACATCCGAGGTCATAATACTGATATCAGTATTTGTTTTTATTATATTACTATTTGCAGATACATTTATTGTAGGATTGCAAACAGTTAATAAAATTAAGATAGTACATAATAACTTGCGTTTTGTCATCGTTTTTGCTCCTTTTATTTTTTTAACTCAATAGGCGTTTGCGAAACGCCAGAATATCTGAGAAGCCTGAAACCTCTGATTTCTCAAATAATATTTTTTAATAGATCTTACCACCGTTCAGAATTACGAACTTATTTCGTAATTACCTATTTAAATTTAATTCCGTTTTCAATTAAAAATTTAACGTGTTCTTTTGATATCTTTGATTTTATATTACCATTAGTAATAATATAATATTTACCATTTTCCTCATAAAGATATGTGTTTTCAGATGTCACGTAAGTATATCCGCAATTTTCTATATCATTTATGTTTGCTTCATATTTAGGTATTGGAGCTACAAGATAAGAGCCAATTATAAATAATAATCCTAGAATTAATATCAATGAATTGAGCAGTACTTTATTCTTTTTTTGAGATGTCAAAGTCATCAACTTGAAACGCTCGATCATCGGATGATAGTTTTCCATAAGTGCAAAGCCTAAATGTCCTATGTATTCCTTATTATTAGAACTGCGTTTAACAGCTTCAAGTAAAGTATACATATATTCAATTTTTTCATGAACGGATAGGTTCTTAGTTATACGTTCATCACAATTAATTTCTATTAATTGGTCAATATCTTGTTTGGCAAAACGAATACAGGGAATCCACCATAGTATGCAACTAAATATATCAATTAATATTTTTCTTAGTAAATCATGATTAATTATATGCGTGTATTCATGTAGAAGAATATAGTATAATTCGATATCTGAATAATTCGCGGGTGGTAAGAGAATCGTTTTGTGAATGACACCAACGACCATGGGTATATTAATATAGCTAATCTCTAAAATGTCACAATCCGGAAGTTCGGGATAAGTTTCTGCAAGAAGCTTTTTTACCGTTTGTATTTGTGAAGGTCTATAATAACTATATTTCCTAATATCTCGTAATATCTTCCTATATTTTTTTATATATTGCAAAATACGAAATAATGATATGCAAAATAGTACTATTGTAATAACTTCAACCGGTGAAATACTATATTCAAAAATAATAATATTCTTATATATTAATTTTCTGAAAAGAATCGAATAAATTCCTTGAAAGGGGATTCCCTTGGTTATTTTAAAATCAAAAGGAAAAAACATCCTAATAAAGCATATAAAATACAATGAAGCAAAAATACGCACTTCAAATGGATGTGTAAATCTATATCGGTTACGAATGAAACAAATCAAAGATATAATAATTGTTGTAATAATAATAGAATGGATATATGAATAATATGATATAGTCATTAATTATCCTTTCTTCCACCTGAAAAAATAGGTTTAATTTGAAGCTTTTAATTTTTCTAATATACTTTCTAATTCAGAAATAACTTTTTCTTTTCTATCACCAGATACTTCTTTTGCAAGGGAATATGCAATTTCAGATATACATTGTTGATCTATATTTAGTGTCGAGAGCAACTTAGTAGCATATTCTTCTTTTTTTACTAAAGGAGCATATAGTTTTACCGTACGAGTAGTCCCTGAAATTCTATCAACTTGTTTAATAAATCCTTTTAATTCTAATTTCCTTAATAACGAATGCAAATAACCATTATTGTTCCATTCCGGAATATGTTTTGATATGTCATTACTAGTCAAATATTTATCACCCTGCCAAAAAAGTTCCATTATCTGCAATTCATTTTTTGATAGAGTTTCATTTGTGTGTGTCATTTCCAGCCTCCTGTATATTCTCAACAACTTTTTATTATCTTCACTTTCATGTAGTGTTTTACATACCGGCATAAATACAACTTTTGTTATATTATACATTTATTTATTTATTTAGTCAATAAGTATATTGACATCTTCTGAAAATGTGATATATTATAGTAAAATAATTACTTACTTACTATATAAGTATTAATATCTATAACATCCATATATAAAAGGAAGGAGGAGATTCCGATGTACTATTTATAGTAATTTGAATCATAAATTGAAGGAGGGTTTTAATCAATGAGTAGAAAATGGAAAAGGATTGTTGCTTTAGTATTAGCTTGTGTTACAGTAATATGTGGATCAAATATTATTTATGGAGATGAAATGCTTCCGTATGCATATAGAACAGGAACTACAACACAAACTTTTTCAAAGTCTGTTTATGTGGATATGTTTGGTGAGTATAACGGAACTATTACTTTTGAGTATACCATTTCGGGTAATTATACATATAATGCAAGTTCTGGAGAAATAATAAGTGCATATGGAACTAAACTTGTAAATTATTATATTACATCTACACCTTCAGGTGTCGATTGGAATCTTCGTTTAAATAATTTTACGAGTTATTCGCCTGTCGTTGGTGGAAATGGAGCATATGCGGTCTATAGATTTAGTTTTACAATTGCAGCTAGACCTTGTCCAGGAGGTATACCATTATCAGATTATATCAATGTTGGAAATGTTTCTAGTTCTATCCGTGCAAATGCTCAATAAGAAAGCGAGGAGGATTTTTTATGAGTAAAAAATCATTCATAATTCTATTTTCATTCATGTTTATAATGGTTTTATGCAATACTAAAGTTTTTGCATCCGAATCAGATAGTGTACATATTAATCAAAATTCTGTTTCAACAAGGCAGATTTCTTTTGAAGAAATGGTTCAGAAATATCTTCAACATACAGATACTCTCAAAGTAAATGGAAATAATGGAATAGATCTCACAGATCCTTTTATATCTATATTAAATTCAAATGTATCAAATAAGAACTACAATGCAATTAGAGATTATATGAACAACTATGTGGAATCCGTTTACTTTAGAGATGTTGAAGAAATCAAATATGCAAATGCAAGGGCTTCTTATGTCTCAAAATACGTTCAAGATTATGCAACAAAAATGATAACTAATGGGGATAATGCAAGAGGCTACATTATTATAACTGTTGGTGGAAATATCACATATAATCGTAATACTGGACAAATCACAAATGCATACAATCCCAAAGTAGTAAATGTGGAATATGCAGATCTTGCATGGTGGACAATGACACCAACCAATATTCAAGCAAGTGCAAGAATATCAAGTGATAAATATACAGCTTATTTCACAGGTAGTGTTAGATCTTATGGCGTACATGATGACGCAACATATCTCAAGTTTGACTTCGGTACAGCAAGTGTAACAATTACTGCCACAGGTGACTAAAATGGATAACCGTAAAAACATATTATATCCGTTTATTTATATATGTATATTAACATCATCGTTTGTACATCTGTTTATTTTGGCACTTGTGTTTTTGAAATTGGAAATGTATGGGGATTTTTCTTTGCTCCAAATTAATAAACTTAATTATTATATCGAAAAGTTAAACTATATTTTCCATTATATGTGTATAGTTTTCATGGCAATATTGGCAATCATTTTGATTGCGAAAAAAATATCCCTAAAGCAATACATATATTTCCATGGTGCCTTTTGGAATATTCAGATTTTTGGTGGAATGGTATTTCATATTATTATACAATTCATTTCGGAATATTCTGATATGGATTTGTTCGGGCGACTTGTTCACTTGCTCAATAGTGATATTTATGCGTATTTGCTAGTATTTTCGATATTAATACGATGCACAATTGATATTGTTACATTACTCATTAAGAGAATTCATGATTATTTATCAAAGTAACCACTATAAATGAGCAAATTTGAAAAATTGCACAAAACTACACTGCGAATTTCATAAATGAATCAAAATCATTACTTTCCTTTGCACATTGAAAAAGATAACGATACTTTTCCAGCTGAATGGTATCACAGATTTCGTGATATCCAGTTTCAAACGAACAGAACCTACCAGTACCCACTGCACACATGAAATGTGCCAGTGACATAAGCAGCCAGTACCTTTTGATTCCCTGTGCAGAGCGTATCTGATAGCCGTCCAGTGCCAGTTTATCCTTACACTGGCGGAAAAATACTTCAATAGGCCATCGACACACATACCAGGAAAGAATCTCCTGTGTAGATAGGGCTGCGTTTGTACTGATGAAAGCACGCAATGCTTTGGGATTACCAAATGCTTTTTCCGGATAACTCAAAAGAACTACCGCATTTTCTATGCCGTTGAGGTTTCCCTCGTACCGGTACACATAATAGTTTCGTTTTTTGACTGTCACAAGGTCAAATTCACGATGTGTAACAGACAATT
>JALEHU010000099.1 GCA_022770365.1 Blautia sp.
GCAAAAAGGATATCTCCCGCTTCCATAGCGCTGACTGCATCATCAATATACCAGCCGTTTGCCTGTGTTCCGGAAAGGCGGATCTGATCAATCGCATCCAGCGAATCATACAGAGACATTACGGAAGTAGCGGTCAGATAAACTCTGTCCAGAGGCATCTGAAGAACAGTGATATCACTGTCCAGGTTTTCCGGGGCTTCCTTTCCCTCAGGAACCACCAGATATTGTGTTCCATCATTGATATCCAGCAGCCGGTAATCATCTGAATAATTGTATATTTTAAATTTCTGCGCATACTCCAGCGGCATCTCTGACTCAAATGTCAGACCATCAATCTCCGGGGCTTCCTCCGCCCATACTGACTGGCACGGTACTGTTCCAAACATCATTACTGTAACAGTCGCAGCTGCCAGAATTTTCTTCGTTAAGTATTTCCTGTTCATTCTTTTATCATCTCCGATTACCAGTACATCGTTATTTAAGAAACAAGGAATCAGGAAAGCTGCCATTACAGCAGCTTTCACTTAATAACCTGTTTCTTATTTTTCTTCACTGATCAGTTCTGCTGCAAGGTCACTGCAATCAAACAGTACGCCATACGCTTTCAGCCATTCTGCTTTTGCCATTTCATTCTCTTCGTCTTCGGAACGGTCCACGATCATTGGGATATTAAGAAGTGACATTTTCCGGGCCGTTTCTTTCAGAATCTGCTCTCCCTCTTCACTTTTCAGAACATCTGCCGGAAGAATCACAAGATCACATTCATTCTGAATAATGTCACGGAATTCCATATCTGTATAATCACCTTCCGAAGCGATGAAATCCTGAAGTTTCAGCTGTTCCAGGGTATCCCTGCCTGCCTCGGAAGTGCTGTAAATTTTCTCCAGCGGCTGTCTCACAATAATGGTATCCTTGTCAAGTCCTGCCGGTACTTCCTGATTTTCCGGAACGATCAGATATTTTACTACATTTCCGCTGTACAGTTCTTCTGTTGTATCAGTTGCTGTGGCAGCTTCTTCTGAAGAACCGTCTTCTGCATGCTGCTCCTCTGTTTCTGAAACATCAGAAGCCGCAGTGGAATCCTGTTCTGTATCCTCCAGAGTTTCTGCGGTACGTTCGGTATCACTTACCATATCAATTTCCAGAAGAGTAATATCATTTTCATAATGGAAAATCTTAAAATATTCCGCATATTCCAGTTTCTCTTCTGATTCCAGATTCAGACCGATAATTTCCGGTGCCGTTTCATCAAGCTTCAGATTACCGGTAGAGATCATACTGTCCTCGGAAGATGGATTAGAAGAATCTGTGCTGTCCGTTCCTTTTTTATCAGCACCTGCCAGATATACAAAAATATGATAAGTAATCTCGTGAGGTACGGACATCTTGGTAGTCATACCGATAATCGTATTATTCTGATTCAATGTTACCGGAATGGTAAACGTTCCGGCTCCTGTATACTGATTTCCGGCTGCCTTTACATAGACAAAAGATGTACTGCTGAAGGAAATCGTTGCATACGCTTTTCCGCCGCTGATGGTTACCTTACTGCAGGAAATACTGGTACGTCCGCTTCCTCCTGACCAGGTGAAACGATCCGGAGTATACACACCATCCGGCAGGCTTGTGGAATTATCCACTGCAGATGTGGAACCGCTCAGATCGGATTCGTGTGCGGATTCACTCTCCGGTTTATCATCCGGAACCGGCGTTGGAGAAGGTGTCGGTGCTGCAGTTGGAGTAACCGGTTTCTCCGGATTTTCGGTATCAATTTTTACCATGCCTTCTGTTTTAAAGGTAAGAGTTCTGTCATACCAGGTATCATTTTTTACGGAATGTGCTGCAATGCTGATTCCCTCATCAAGAGTACTGACCGGAATCCGGAATGTATACTGTCCCTCTTCGTTTTCTTTGAATTTAACCCAGGAAGACTCTCCGGCTGCAGCGGCCTGAGCGGCAGTTCCTGCAAACAGATAATCATATCCGACACCGCTGAGAGTAACAACCGCTGTCATTTTTCCTTTTTGGGATGTCAGTTCACAGTTTACTACACGAAACATAGAAGAACTGGATTCTACATTAACCGTATATTTTCCATCTTCCAGTATTTCCGGTTTCTGTGCAGGAACAGGTGTCGGCGTTGCTTGTGGTGTCACAGTCGGTGCTTCTGTCGGTACCGGAGTTACAGTTGGTGTTTCTTCCGGCGTTTTTGTCGGTACCGGAGTTACAGTTGGTGTTTCTTCCGGCGTTTTTGTCAATTCCGGAATGGTAAGCGTCAGTTCCCCCTTGGCATACCAGTTGCCGCTGGACAGAGCACAGATTGCAACGTTCACCTTCTGACCACCTTTCTCTGCAGGGACGGTAAAGGTATAGGTGTAACCACCTTTTTCATTCGGCACACCGGTAATGATATTTTCTTTATTTTCGTCTGTATAGCTTCCCAGATAAAGCTTATCATAGTTCTGCTTTTCTGTAGAAATGGTCACTTCAATCTGATCCCCATATAATTTTGCGGAAGAATCTGTAATGACAAACATCTTAAACTCGTTTCCGTCTTCCTTTTCCAGTTTCATTCCCGCATCGTCCACAGATGCATCCGGTTCTATGGAGGGTGCTTCCGTAGGAGTCGGATCAGGTGCTTCTGTTGGAACAGGGGTTGGTGCCTGCGTAGGCTCCACGGTGGGCGCAGGTGTAGGCTCTGTCTCATCTTTTGTCATAACCTTCGGAACCGTCAGGAAACATTCTTTGGTTGTATACCAGCTTCCGTCTGCTGATTTTCCGGGAACAAAAGTAATCGTCTGTCCCATTTTCTCAACAGGAAGCTCAAAAACATAACGATATCCGTCTCCATTAGAGGTTCCCTGAATAAAACTGCTCTTTTCCGCATCGGCTGCAGATCCAAGATAAATCCTGTCATACGTTGCATTGGCACTGTCAAGAGTAACTGTGATTTTCTCACCACTTACCGTTGCGGTTACTTTTGCAATTCGAAACATACGGAAAGAACTGGTAATGTCAATGTTGTAATCTCCGTCTTCATATACAGCATCATCGACAACAATGCTCTGAAGCATGGGGGTATCCGCACTCCCGGCTTCTTCCGCCGCCTCTTCCTTATTTCCTTCCGCTTCCGATTTTTCATCCGCTGCATTATTTCCATCCGCTTCCGATTCTTCATCCGCATCATTATTTTCTTCCGCTTCCGATGTTTCATTCGCAGAATCAGGCTTTTCTTTATCGTCTTTTTCACTGTCTGTATCTGCTGAATCTTCTTTTTCTTTCGAATCCTCTGCGGTATTTTTTTCGGTATTATCGTCCTGATCTACGGAAGCTTCCTCTGCATTACTCCCCTCAACGGATGTATTACTTTTGATCTGTGTCCCTTCTGTTTTTTCATTCTGTTCCTGTGTTTGTTTTTCCTCAGCAGTTACTTCCTGATCCGAAGCATAAGAATAAGCTGCCGGAGTAATGGACACCGCTGCTGTCAGAAACAGCGCCAGGAACTTTCTGGAATTTCTTTTCATTTTTCTTCTCCTGACTCAATTACTCTGTATTTTGAATCTTTGACTTCAATTGTATAGATTCCATCTTCCAGATTCAGTTCTTCCTGAAATTCTGCTTCCCCTGTCTCCGCAGATTCTTCCGGCTTGGGATCTGTAACGCTGACTTTATGGTCATACCATTTCCCCTTTGTCCCAATCAATGCCAGGTCAAATTCCTCATCAAGAGCCTGGACCGGGATATCAAAGCCATACACTTCTTCTGTGATTCCGTCACTGTATGTAACGGTATCGGTAGTCGGCTTAAGAAGCTCTGCCCCATCTTTCTGTGCATCTTCTGCCAGTCCGACAAAAAGATTCACAATACTTTTCGAAGCAAGGCTTACATGCAGAGTCATCTTTCCATCTTTTACAGTCAGAATGCCCCGTCCTTCATTAGCCTCGTTTACATGGAACATACTGCTGTCTGTATCAAATTCCGCACTGTAAACACCGTCTTCCAATACACCATCCTCCGCTTTTGCCTCTTCCGTCTCCTCCGGAGATACTTCCGCAGTTTCTTCCTGAGCATCTTCTGCCAGAACAGTATGATAACCTCCCGTTACAGCAGAAATGCACACAGCAAATACAGTAAACAACATCACGCATCTTCTTTTCATTCATTTATCCTCCTACAACAACTGCCCGGAAATCAGCAGATTGATTCCGGGCAGTATTTTTTATTGTTCACAGTCGTATTTTCTCATTATGTGACCGTTTTCCTATCCGGTATCTTTATCAGAAAACAGCCGCAGCATCTTATAACAACTTCCTTTACTCTGCCAGAGAATCGATTGCTGCTTTTGCATGGTCTACATAAAGCTGTTTTACTGCATCAATTCTTCCAAGACCAGCAATCTGAGCATTTACACTGTCAAAATTTCCGGATGCCTCAAACAAGCTCTTCCAGGAATCTTCTTCAACACCTGCCATGTCGTTGTTTGCATGATCACCTGCTACTACCATAAGAGGACGAAGAATAACCTTTGTGTATCCGGCTTCTTTTACTTTGTCAATGACTGCTTCACATGCCGTATCTTCAGGTTCACCCTCTACAGTACCAATGAATGCATTGGCAAATCCCAGTTCATCCATCTGTGTCTGCATCTGGCTGTAGCTTATCTTTGCTGTATGAGAAGTTCCGTGTCCCATAAATACAAATGCCACACCGTCTTCTGCTGCTTTTTCCATACTCTCATATCCTGCATCTGCAACTGCTGCATCTGTAACAGCTTTGGCTACTGCTTCTTTATCAGCATTGATAACCGTTGCGTCATCGCCAACCTCACCAAGAAGAGGTTCTGCAATGGCGATTGATTCAAACTGATCCTGATATTCTTCCAGAGCTTCTCTCATTTCATCATACTCTGCACCATGCATCAGATGAGTCGGCTGTACTACCAGATTCTTAACACCATTTGCTGCTGCGCGGTCCAGTGCCTGCTGCATATTATCAATGGCCTCACCATCTCTTGCCTGTACGTGGTTGATGATAATCTGTGCAGTGAATGCTCTTCTTACAGACCAGTCCGGATAAGCTTCCTTCAGAGCATCTTCAATTCCTTTGATATCTTCTACACGGCTGTCATTATAGGAAGTACCAAAGCTTACTACCAGAAGCTCATTTTCACCGATTTCATCCTGGTTCAGTGCATCATCAGCAGACGCATCACCGGTATCCAGTCCGAAATAATCCGGGCTTGCTTCTTCGCCTTCTACCAGTTCTTTCTGAGCATCTGTCAGAGCATCCCAGGCTTCTTTTGCAGCTACACAGTCCTCGTCTGTAGTTTCCGTTCTTTCCTGAACATAAATCTTATCGATCAGTGCTGCAACATTGTCAGCTGCTTCCTGGTCTGCGTCTGCGCCTTCCTCTGCTGTCTCTTCTCCTGTTTCCTCAGTATCAGCCTCTGCCTCTACAGCTGTTTCTTCCTCTGCAAAAGTCGGTACAGTTCCCATCATCATCAGGGTAGTTGCAGAAAGTCCTAATGCCAGTGCTCTAAATGCTTTGTTTCTCATGTTTTGTCTCCTCCTTACCTGTGAGAAAAATAATGTTTCTGATGTATGTTCAAATTTTGCATCAGCAATTTTGTAAGGTACGACAACATGAGCAGATATTTTCATCTTGTCCTACAAGTTGTGAAAGTATCTCCATTTCACCTTTCTATACTCCAGTACATCAAATAATGTATTAAAAAGAATCCCACCAGAAGGATTTTTTTATATTACAGGAAAATGCTTCGTATTTTCTTATGATATAAAAAAAATCCTCTCACCATAGGTAAAAGGATCGTATCAGGAAAAACAGATTCATGCTCTTCCACTCGGTACAATCAATTACTCGTGATCTGAAACATCATGTTCCCGTACCAACAACAGGCAGGTTTCCTGGCTTATAAATCATCATACAAGACTGCCTTCCCGGTTTCCCAGTGACTGTGCACATACACGTGTCTTGTACTCCTTAAATACAGTGACGAGATCGTACAGGATTCTCACCTGTTTCCCTATTATACAAAAATTGTTCTTCTTGCTTAAACAAAGTCTGTCACCTGTTGTTTTCTTTATTTAATTTTTTTTAGAATATCATATTTTTCTGTAAAGCTCAAGTACTTTTTACAGAATGCCTGACAATGATTTTTACATATACATACAAAAAGCTGTCGCTACTTAATTCACTAAAAAGTGATCATATTCAACGTGCCACGCCCCTGCATTTTCCTGCTTTACACCATCCCCGAGATAATGTATATTCTTATATGTACATTTTAAAAGGAGGAAGAACTGCATCAGACATCTTCAGTCAACGCAGACAAATTTATATGAACAAAAAAATCGCATACCTCGGCCTCTTTTCCGCAGTAGCTATTATATTCGGATATGTAGAAACCCTGATTCCGGTATTCGCAGGAATCCCGGGTATCAAGCTGGGGCTGGCAAATCTGGCAGTGCTTTTTATCCTGGCACGGTATACATGGAAAGAGGCGGCTCTTGTTTCACTGATTCGAATCCTGGTCATTGGATTCATGTTCGGAAATCTTTTCAGCATTGCTTACAGCATTGCCGGAGCATCCCTAAGCCTTCTGGTTATGACATTATTAAAACGACAGAAAGGATTCAGCATCGTGGGAATCAGCATCGCAGGAGGTGTCAGCCATAATGTCGGGCAGCTTCTCGTAGCCATGCTCATTGTAGAAAATACCAGTCTCATTTATTACACTCCTGCGCTTCTGGTTTCCGGGGTCATTACAGGACTGCTCATCGGTATCCTTACTTCAGAAACTGTCAGAAGAATCCCATAATCTTCAAAGCTTCCATTGCGTGTCTTCGAATACCAAGTAACTCAAGCCATGTTACTTTTTTCAGATAATTGATCAAACTGTCGTCAGTTCTTTTATCAGATCCGGTACTGTCGTCATCTGTTTTAAACGAGCAGCATTGCTTCCGCAGAAAATCAGTCCATTCTCCGTATCTCCCTGAACTGCAGCAATCAGCGCCTGTGTAATACAGTACGGCGCTTTTGCAGGATTGCAGGCACTCAGGCAGGAAAGGCAGCGTTTTACCGGCACCTGCCCCTGTGCCACTTTTTCCAGGAAAGCATTATGAACCGCCCGTCCGGGCATTCCCACCGGGCTCTTGATGATCTCAATAGAAGATGCATCTGCATCCAGATAAGCCTGTTTAAATTCAGGTGATGCATCGCACTCTTTTGTCACTACAAATCTGGTTGCCATCTGCACACCATCCGCTCCCAGTTCCAGCACATGAAGGATATCCTGCCTGTCATAAATTCCTCCGGCAACAGCCACAGGAATGGCACATCCGTACTTTTCTCCATATTCTTTCACAACAGCAATAATCGCCTGGATTTCCCTGTCATATTCTTCGGATGTCACCGTGCTCAGCTGCTCACGGGAAAATCCCAGATGCCCGCCTGCCTTCGGTCCTTCTATGACAACCATATCAGCCGTTCTATGGTGATGTCTGTCCCAGAGCTTCAGAATGACTCTTGCAGATTTTGAAGAGGAAACAATCGGAGCTATTTTTGTCTGTTCCTCATATCCTTTTACAAGTTCCGGAAGTTCTGCTGGAAGTCCTGCTCCACTGATGATCAGGTCGGCTCCGGCCTCACAGGAAGCTCGAACCTGCGCCGCATATTCCCTGGTTGCAACCATAATATTTACACCTACCAGACCATCTTTTGCCTGTTCTTTTGCTTTTCCGATATGTTTTTTCAGAGCACGCAGGTTCGCCTCATGACAGTTTGTATAAAAATTCGGTTCCTGAAATCCTATCTGCGCTGCTGATATCACACCGACTCCTCCGGCTCCGGCAACTGCCCCGGCAAGCCCGGAAAGACTGACTCCTACTCCCATTCCTCCCTGAATAACGGGAATACATGCTGTTTTATTTCCAATCACTAATGTCTTCATCACAAAAATATTCTCCTTATCATTCTATTTGTATAAATACTATTTTATTTTGATTATCAAAATATTTTCTTTTATTATATACAACATATTCATTGCAAAGTCAATATATTATAGAAATAATTATCATAAAATATAGTATTCAAAACTACCTTGTTTCATCACCGGATACGAATAATCCATGACAATTCTAAAAAGTAGTCCATGACGATTCTCCAAAAAGAAAACAGGGGTCTTTCCTGGTACTCTGCCAGCGAAAGACCCCGTTTCCGAAAATAGAAAGCAGGTAATTCATATAATTCTTTTACACTGTTTCCTCAAGAACACATTTCTTGTCATTCTTTATATTCCGCAATTTCCTTCAGACGTTCAATAATCGGCAGATGCTGGGTACATTTCTTTTCACAACTTCCGCACGCAATACATTCCTCTGCGATATTTCTCGGAATGCACCAGTGATTATCCAGACGATCCGCCATTTCCTTCTTCTTTCCTGTAAGAATCATCTGATTGTAGGCATCCATGAATTTCGGTATTTCAATTCCTTTCGGACAGCCCTTGCAGTAAGAACAACCGGTACAAAGGTTATTCAGCGCAACACCTTTTCTGTTGTATTTCTCAGCTACCACTTCAGCCGGCTCTTCTACCAGATTTTCCACTGCTTTTACCGCATCATCCACATGTTCTTTGGTCGTACATCCTGCCAGAGTAACAGTAATTTCCCGATGAGATGCAACAAAACGCAGCGCAGCCTGTGCTACGGTAAGATCAGATCCTTCTGTCAGATAAGAAAATGCTTCCGGATTCTGCGGAATCAGACCTCCTCCCAGAGGATTCATAACAACAACGCCCATACCGTTTTCGTATGCTTTGCGGATACCGCTCTGACGGAACTGATAATTAAGTGCATTATAACCAATCAGCATTCCTTTGAATTTACCGGTCTCCACTACTTTTTCAATGTCATTTCCCTGCATATGGGAAGAAAAAACGATATTACGGATCAGTCCCTCGGATTCTGCATCCTCAAAAAATCCGTACAGGGCTTCCATGTGTTTTTCCCAGGAATCCAGATTCAGCATACACCACATGTGATAAAAATCTATGTAGTCTGTTTTCAGACGGTCCAGGGATGTTTCCAGCCGGCGTCTGAAAATGTCCTTGTCCGGTTTTTCTGTTTTTAATGTTGTAAAGTTTGTCTTGGATGTAACGTAAACCTTTTTACGATCTACCTGAGACAGAGCGATTCCTGTTACGATCTCGCTCTTATCATCGCAGTAAAACGGAGCGGTATCCCAGTAATTGATGCCCTTCTCAAAAGCATATAACGGGATTTCCGCACATTTCTCCAGTCGTCCTGCCCTGATATCTTCTTCATCATAACGCATCGTTCCCAGCCCAACCGCTGAAACTTTCATGTCTGTATTGCCGTACTGCTTGTAGTACATGTTTTATCCTCCTTCTAGCCTGTTTCCAATGTACCGGTCGTGTAAATATCATGATTCATGATTCTTTGACGTTCCATATAGATATATATTAGCATAGAACCACAAAAAACTGGAGTATTATTTCAAAATAAATTGACAATTTTTCGAAAACAATGTACTGGCGCAGAGCTTCTCTGAGTATCAGGCAACAGAATCATCCAGAATCTCGAGCACATTTTCGACGGTAATATCACACTGACGTGCAATATCATCAACGGAAGTATTCTGAGCATTAAGCCGGAAAACTCTTTTGGCAAGTTGAATACCTTCTTTGTGACCTTCTTTCCGTCCGTCTTCGATCATGTCATCGATAGCTTTGCACATGTTTATTTCACCTCCATGAGTCTGATATTTCTGTTTGAGCGTTTGTAATTTACCGGAATCGGACATGATTTCAATCATATCATAGGTATCCTGAGGCAGATTTTCAAATTCCTGGCGATGCTGGCTGACATACTCACGCAGGTTTTCCTTGTTTTCTGCATTCTGCAGAAACCCGAACACCAGCTGAAGATCCGTATGAAAATAATGGATGTTCCTGTATCTCCGTACTTCCAGTACATGGATAGGATAATCTGCAACCAGTTCACGGAGCTCTCCGGGGATGCCATCCAGATTCAGCATTTCTCTGAGAGTAACCGGCCCATCCCACGGTTTTTCACCGAAATACAATACCAGAGACACAATGGCAGTCAAACGATCCTCTCTGGAAAAACCGGAAAGAAATTCATCGCTCCTCAGATCCTTTTTTCTTTTGTGTTTTGCGGCTATCTCCCGCCATTGCCTATGGTAACCTGTGGCTTCTTCATTCATGATACGCACCGGCATGGCATAATGGACATTTGTCTGGTTCTGCAGCACGATGAGCATTACTTTCATGTGCAAGTGCAGATACTTCACCACATCACGTATCATAGCCTGGATATTTTTATCCTGTCCTCCGGGCATCTTTTGTATTCTTAAAACACCGCTGTCCGCTTCCCGAAAATCATCCGGCTGTATGATCTGCCGGCCTTCAAATAAATAACCGTTGAGCAGATCAGCAAAACGTTCCTTATCTTCAAAGTAATTAATGGAAATGATATCTCTGTCTGACATGATACCTCCTTTGGGTAGGGAAACATGCCGGAAGCCGATAATTCCATGAACAATCTGTTCTGATAATTATTATACAGATGCTTCCGGAAGAATGCAACGCAAACATGTTTCCTGGTATGATAATTCATAAAGCTGCGGGTAAGTATGGTCGAATGACCTGTGACACAGAAAAAAAGACCTGTGGTGATTGCTTTATTATACTAACTAACCCAGGAGAATGTCAATAAAAAGAAAAATATAAGTCTCATCTCTGCAGACATAGCGGCAGTTCCAGGTGATTCCGTTCCAGCAGTTCCCGGTCAGTAAGAATCTCCTTTGTCGGTCCGTCAGCCACAATCACTCCGTCCGCCATCAAAATCGTTCTCTCGCAGGTATCCAGTATCATATCAAGATCATGAGACGCGATCACTTTCAGATGATCAAAGGAGTTTAAAATATGGATTAAATTTCTCCGGTTTCTTGGATCCAGCGCAATGGATGGCTCGTCCATCAGGATAATATCCGGAGTCATCGACAGAATCGTAGCTATGGAAACCAGTTTCTTCTCACCGCCTGACATCTTATAAATCTGGCGTTCTTTCAGATAGGTAATCCCTGTCATCGCAAGAGCCTGATTTACCCGACGTTCCACTTCTTCTTCCGACAACCCGTAATTTCTCGGCGCAAAGGCAATGTCATCATAAGCGGTATTCATAAAAAGCTGGCTGTCCGAATCCTGAAACACATAACCGATTCTGGAACGGATTTCTGCAAGCGTATTCTTTTCCACCGGTATGTTTTCAACCCGTATGGTTCCTGAAAACTGCAGATTTAATCCCACGAGCATTTTCAGCATAGTCGATTTCCCCACACCGTTTGCCCCGATGAGTCCGACAGACTCCCCTTCCCCTGCATGGAAAGAGATCTCCTTCAAAACCTCTTTTCCTGTTTCATAACCAAAAGATACATTTTCCACATCAATGCGTATATGACTCATATCAAAATCCTCCAAACAAACTGCCGATCACCAGTATTACAGGGCAGAACCGGAACAGCAGAAATACAGCCGCCCAGAAAAGAAAATACAAAAGATCTTTTCCCCGGAAAACCATCCGGCTTTTCATATAACGGAAATCCCCCTGATATCCACGAAGCAGCATACTTTCATATACTTCATTTGCCCGGTCCACACTTCGAAGCAGCAGCTGCCCCGCAAGAGATCCCCATGCTTTAAAATGAATCCCGTTCTGATGGGGAGCCCGCAGCATGTATGCCTGCGTAATGCGGTCAGTCTCCTCCAGCAGAACAGTAATGTACCGGTACATCAGCATGAACTGTGTCACCACAGGTTTTGGAATATGCAGCATACGAAATGCATAACAAAGATGATCAATGGACGTTGTAGCGACCAGAAGATAGGATGCCAGTACACTGAAAACACCCTTCATAATCAACGTGATCATAGACAATATCCCGGCACTGACTCTGATGTCATTCACAAGAAAATAATTTTTGTCAAAAAACGGATTAAAAATACCGATAAAGCATACCAGCGGCAGCACGATTTTCAGGCGTTTCAAACTGTCCGCAAATGATAAATCCGCCAGCAGAAAAACCGCGATCGGGTACACAGCCATGCCTGCAGTCCCGGCAATATCGTATTTATGGAAGGATACGAGTACAGCAATATACCCAACCGTTAAAACAAGTTTAACCAGTGGGTGAATTCGATTCACCCACTGGTCCCTTGACGCCAAAGTATCCATATAATGTATTTCATGAATAGCGCTGTTTATTTTGCTCATGACTTCGTATTCTTTCTGAAAAATTTAAACAGATAACATGCTCCCACACATACCGCAACCACGATCAGACTTCCGACAATACCGGAAAAAGTTGTTCCCAGCATGGAATCTGATCCTTTAAAAGCATAATCCGGAAGAACGGAGGTAACATCCTGTATGGACTGCGCAGCCTGGTAAACGCCGGTTGCCGCACTTTCAATTTCTGTAGAACCTGTGATTCTCTCAATAGACCATTCCAGTCCATCCGGATAGGAAGAAGCAACAAGAGAGAGGACTCCTCCGATGAAAACTGCCGCTGCAGCAAGAACCGTCATTGTTTTCTTAAACGACATTTTTTCCTTTTTCGCTTCTGTTTCAGTACTGTAAAACAGCAGTTCCGGTCTTGCCTCGTATACAAATATCAGAACCGCAGCTGTGATCAGCCCCTCTACCAGGCCGATTGCCAGATGGATCGGCTGCATTGTTCCTACAAAAACAGAAAATGGCAGATCCGTGATTCCGGATGCCAGTGTCTCCAGTGTCACACTGAAAGCGCCCATCTGCAGAGTCAGAATACAACCCAAAACTGACGCTCCGGCAATTTTTGCTCTGGACATTCCATTCTTCATAACAGGTTTCCAGATAAGGAGCGAACCGACAAAGCATCCATAAAACGCCATATTCCAGATATTACAGCCCAGTGCCAGAAGCCCACCGTCTGCAAACAGAAGCCCCTGGATCAGAAGAACTCCGATCATGGTCAAAAATCCGGCATAAGGCCCAAGCAGTGCAGATAAAAGCATACCCCCGCATAAATGTCCGCTGGAACCGGTTCCGGGAATTGTAAAATTGATCATCTGTGCGGCAAAAACAAATGCGCCCATAATTCCCATAACCGGAACCTTTTTGGTATCTGTTTCCAGCCGTACCTTCTTTACAGAATAAGCTGCAGCCGCAGCCGAACAAATATACATTGTACCTGCCACTGCAGGTGCAACCAGTGCATCCGCCATATGCATAATGCATTCCTCCCTCCGTTCAAAGGTAGTGTCTACTTTATACATCCAAAATCGGCTCAGCCCCAGTAAAATCAAGGCTTCCAGGGTCTATGAGCCTTTACCTCCCCTTTCTTTGGCTTGATTGACCAAAATTTTACTTCGGTAATCCAGTCAAGGCCGGGCGAAAAGCCCGTAAAATTCAGCCTTGACGGGATTTCCGTAAGTAAAATATAATCGCTCAGTCCAAAGGAAAAGGGGGTGATTTTTTCATATCGTACTTTACACTACCCGTTCAAATCCGCATTTGAACTTTTTTCTTTTAATCATAGCAAAATACTGTGTATATACAAGCCCCCCAGGGGGATATTTCACTATTCATATACTGCATACATATCCATTCCTGTCTGCAGTCTTTTTTACAAAACAGAATCTATAAGTTTTCTTGTATATTCTGTTTTTGGGTGATTGATAATTTCATCCGGTGTTCCTGTTTCCACCACCTGACCATGATACAGCACAAGAACCCTGTCACAGAAAGCCTGTACCAGCGCCAGGTCATGACAGATCAGAAGAAAGGAAAGATTCTTTTTCTCTTTCAGCTCGATCATCAATTCGAGAACCTGCTTCTGAACAGTGACATCCAGAGCACTGGTAGCCTCGTCACAGATCAGAAGCAGCGGGGCTACCGCAAGAGCCCGTGCGATTGCTGCTCTCTGGCACTGTCCGCCGCTGACCTCATGAGGATATCGGTCAGCATACTCAGGAGTAAGTCCACAGGTAACCAGAAGTTCTTCCACCTTTTTTCCGGTTTCTCTTTTACTGAGTCCCATATTTCTGAGACTTTCCCCAATACCGTCACCAAGAGTGCGGCGGGGATCAAAAGACTCCGCAGGCATCTGAAAAACCATCTGCATTTTCTGATATGCTCTGCGTAGTTCCTTTCCTTTTATATGTGTAATATCTTCGCCAAGCAATATCACCTTCCCCTCTGTAGTCTCCAGAAGGCGGGTAATCATCCTTGCAATGGTACTTTTTCCGGAACCTGATTCTCCTACGATACCAAGGCATTCCCCCTGCTTCAGGGTAAAACTTACATCATCCACTGCTGTAAAGGATTTCTTTCCGGAAGCAAATACTTTTTTCAGGTGTTCCACCTGTAATAATGTATCAGACATAATTCTCTCCCAACAGCCTCTCAGCCGCGTTTTAAATGAAGTACAGAATCCATGAGTTTTCTCGTATAGGCATTCTCTGAATGATTCAGTACACGGTCCGTCGGACCGTAATCCATGGTTTTGCCATTCTGAAGAACCAGAACCTGATCAGCCATGACTCCTACTACACCGATATTGTGAGTAACCAGTATCATCGCCGTCCCATACTCTTTCCTCATCAGCTTCATCTCTTCCACTACCTGTTTCTGCACTGTTACATCCAGTGCGCTGGTAGGCTCATCTGCAAGGAGAAGAGAAGGTTTCATCATCATCGCAGTGCAGATACCCACACGCTGATTCATACCGCCGGATAATTCAAAAGGATAGCTGTCCAGGACACGTTTATAATCATCCAGGCCTATTTTTTTCATAAGGGTACCGGCTCGTTCATACGCTTCCGATTTTGTGATGCTTTCATGTTCCGAAAGACTTTCATAAATTTGGGCTCCCACTGTACGGATAGGACATAAAGCAGCTTTACAGTCCTGAAATACCATGCCTATCTCCGGTCCAAGCAGTCTTCGCTGCTCCTTCTGCGGCATATCAACGACATTGCACCCTTTGTAATAAATGTCACCCCGGGTAACAAGTCCGCCTCCGCCAAGAAGTCCCATGATTGCCCTGATAATTGTGCTCTTGCCGCTTCCGGATTCTCCCACAACCCCCAGGATTTCCCCCTGCTTCAGATCAAAGCTCACATCCTCCACGACCGGCTTTCCGTTATAGCATATGGTAATATGTTCTACCCGCAGCAATGGTTCCATAATCTGTAATCTCCCTGTTTATTCCACATCCAATTCTGCTGTTATCTCGTAGTAATCACATGGGTGCGCAGCCATGCCTTTTACATTTGCTTTTGTAACAATCCCCATATTCAGATGAGATACAAAGAAAATGGCACTTTCATCCAGCATTGCCTTCTGCATTTCAACAGCCAGCTGCCCTCTCTTATCTTTGTCGAATTCCTGATGAAGCTCTTCAAACAGGTTTTCCACTTTCTCGATGCTGTGGTGAGAACGGTTCTTTGCAGAAGTCCCAAGGCAGGTACTCGCAAAGAAATATTCCGGATCTCCGGTAGGAGCAGTTGTAAGAGAGCTTACGTATACGTCATATGCTCCTGTTTCAAGAATACTCAGATGATCCTGTGTACAATTTACATCTACTTCAATACCAATATCCTTCAAAGTTGCCTGGGCATATTCAGCAAGTTTCGGCTGCTCCAGACGTCCCGGATAAGTCAGCCAACGAACAGTCAGTTTCTGTCCGTCTTTATCAACATATCCGTCACCATCCGTATCTGCCCATCCTGCCTCTTCCAGAAGAGCCTTTGCACCTTCCGGATCATAATCAGGAGCTGTCACTGCCTCATTACCATAGCTGAAGCTGCTCGGGAACGCTGCTTTGGCAGGAATACCGCGACCTTCCATCAGTACACTGCAGAACCCTTCCTTATCAATTCCCATACAGATCGCTTTACGCACCGCTTCATCCTGCATAATTTCCGAATCATAATTAAACTGTCCGAAGAAACAGCGGCTGGTAGCACAGGAATTGATGGTATAATCTGGATTTCCGTCAAACAAAGCATAACTGTCATAGGAAAGTCCATATGTTCCCTGAATATCACCGGTCTGAAGGGAAGCAGCAAGAGAGCTTGCATCACTGAATGTCTTGACAATTACCTTGTCCACATTCACATCACCGCCCCAGTAATTCTCATTTTTTACAAGATCGATCTGAGTTTCGGTAACGTTGTTTGCCACATACGGACCGGTACCTGCCACATTGGCTGTACCTGTGGAAGTTCCTTCCACACCGTCTGTACCATAAGACATATCAATAATAGCACCATACGGGTCACCAAGATAGTTAATAATTGCAGGACATGGTTCTGTCGTATAAATCATAACAGTCATGCCGTCTGCCTCAATATGATCCACCTTCAAATCTCCCGGTGCGCGGTCATGTACTGCCAGAAGATGATCCAGACATTCTTTTACAGCTTCACCGTCCATGGTACGTCCGCTTGAAAACTGTACACCGTCCCGAAGTGTGATCTTAACCGTTGTATCATCCACAAACTCATAATCCATTGCCAGCCATGGCTCAATTTCCATGTTGTCATTGTATTTGAAAAGTGTCTCTCCAACACCGTAGCGAAGTGCACTCCATCCGGAATAGTTATTGTGGGGATTGAGACCTTCGTCTCCCATTTCCACGCCATATCCTGTAGTACCATAAACAAATGTTTTCTCACCCTCTGCCAGTACAGGAGTAACTGCCATAGAAACAGTCATCGCACCGGTAAGCAATGCTGCCAGTATCTTCTTTTTCATAAATATCCCTCAACTTTCTTTAATTTAAATCTATAAGCTGACCTGTCTCACGCTTTCCTGCAGCCAAAGCCAAGAGCAGGTTCTTATATTCTCAGACTTTTGTATTTCTATTTCTAATATTCTCAGTCTTTTATTTATTTCTCTGTTTGGGATCCATGTAATCCCGAACCGTGTCTCCCAGAAGATTAAAAATCATAACCGTAATAAAAATGGCTCCTCCGGGCGCAAGCACCATCCACGGTGCTGTCTGAAGCATCACTCGTCCGTCGCTGATCATGCTTCCCCACTCAGCCATCGGAGGTTTTACACCAAGTCCCAGGAAGGACAGGCCTGCCAGTTCCATCATCATCGTACCAATGTCAAGGACAGATGTTACCAGGATCGGTCCTGCAATATTCGGCAGAATATGCTTGAACAGAAGCCTGGAAGTGCTGCTTCCTGACAGCCTTGCAGCCATCAGATAGGAAGAATCCTTCTGTGCCAGGGTCAGTCCCCTTGACAAACGGGCAAATTTCGGCCAACTTATCGCTCCCAGTGCGATAATCGCATTCTGCACGCCGCCGCCCAGCACACCTGCTACTGCAAGCGCAAATACCAGACCCGGGAATGCCAGAAAAACATCGAAAATACGCATCAGAACCGTATCCACCTTTCCTCCGCACCATCCGCAGATCATTCCGATTGCGGTTCCCACAACCGTAATGATCGCAACAAGAAGCAATGTGGCAAAAATACTGGTAGTACTTCCAATGATCACCCGTGACAGCATGTCCCTGCCATAACGGTCAGTTCCGAGAGGGTGCGCCATACTCGGTGGCTGCTGTGCCTGTGCAAGATTCTGGACATAAGGATCATACGGACAGAGATACTCTGCAAACACTGCAATCAGAAGCAGTATAACCGCCAGTACAAGGAAAAAAATCAATTTCGCTCTCGTATGATTCTTTTTTATCTTCTGCTCACGGACAGTAATCTTTTTTTCTTCACTCATGCTCTTTCACCTCCATTTTATAACTCGTGTATGTTGCCTCAAAAGCGCGTGAATTGAGCATATCTCGTTAGTGTACATATACACGAACGAATTCTTTTTCTCTAGATATAGTATATTTGTCTTCATATGGCTTATAAAGGGTGCTATGCATCGCTTACGCGACAAGCCCTTGACAAGCCATATTCCGTCAAATATGGGGCAACTAAGAGAAAATGAATAACTGTGTTACACCACAATATCTAGTTCGTGTACTATTTTCCCTTATACCGTACACGAAAGGGGAAAACAACCCATTCGTGTACTATGACTACTATGATTTAAATACACGAGTTTTCCAGACGTACACGAGGATCCAGATAATGGTAAATGATATCCGTCACCAGATTCACTGCAACATAAATAATCGCCATCCAGGCAACATACGCCTGAATGATCGGATAATCACGCATATTGATCGCATCGACCGCCATTTTTCCAACGCCGTCCCACATAAAAATATTTTCAACGATCGTGGTACCGCCCAGAAGACTTCCGACAGATAACGCCAGAAGAGTGATAATTGTAAGCATAGAGGATTTCATAACACTTTTCCAGATAATGATTTTTCCCCTGACACCTCTAGCCCTTGCACCTGCAACATAATCTTTATTCAGTTCTTCAAGGACTGTCGCCCGAACCTGTCTGGTATACTTGGAAGCCATGGAAATCGCCAGAGTCAGAGTTGGCAGAATGAGACTGAGTGCTGTATTATCTGTGGTAATCACCGGCAGCAGTTTCATACGGATGGACAGAAAATACATCAATACCAGTGCTGCAAAGAAATTCGGCATGGAATTCCCGATAAAACTGAAAAAACGAATCAGATAATCCACCCATTTATTATGCCTGATTGCAGAGAGTATCCCCAGCGGGATGGCAATCATGACAGTCATAATAATGGAAGACAGTGTAAGCAGCAAGGTTGCCGGAAGCTTTGACACAAACGTCTCAAATACATCCTTATGAGAAACATAACTTTCTCCCATGTCGCCACGGAGCATTCCTCCCAGCCAGTTGGCATACTGTACAAGAAACGGCTTGTCAAGCCCGTATTCTGCCTTTGCCGCATCAATGATCTCCTGGGAAACCGCTGCGCCTGCATTCTCATACATATAAGTCACAGCATCTCCTCCGGCCAGTCTCATCATTGCAAAGGACAGAAAAGTGATTCCAATCAGAATCGGAATTAATTGCAGCAACCGTTTGAAAATATACTTAACCATAGTAACTATCTCTTGTTCCTTCCTGAAATAACCGCAGCACTGCATTATACAGCTGATACGACATTTTTAGATCTTTTTTATTTTAACAGGGAAAAAACAGCACCACAACCCTGGCAGGGGGTTGTGGTGCTATTCCTTTTCGGAATGGATATCCATTCCATCATTTCATTTATCTTTTATAATTTTTGAAGATTCGTTTCTTATTCAGTTGCTCTCATCGCTCTCAGTTTTTCTATTCATTCTTCCATTTCAGCAAAAGCGCAGAGTTAATTATTACCAGCACGGAGCCCCCGTTGTGGATAAGCGCTCCGGCAACGGGAAGAAGCATGCCTGCCATAGCCAGTACAATCGCAATGGTATTCACACTCATGGCGAAAATCATATTCAGCTTTATGGTTTTCATCATCTTTCTGGAAAGTGCTGCAATATGGGGAATTGCAAAAATATCATCCCGGACAAGCGCGATATCTGCTGCCTCTATGGCAATATCACTTCCAATACCTCCCATAGCAATTCCCACATATGCTTTTTTCAGCGCAGGAGCATCATTCACTCCGTCCCCCACCATACAGACATATTCTTTGCCGTCTGCATAACTTTCTATAATATCCATTTTATCCTGAGGAAGACAATCGGCATAAATTTCAGATATTCCTACCTTTTCCCCAATATACCCGGCGGCTTCCCTGTGATCTCCGGTAAGTAATACCGGAACTACTCCCTGGTTTCTGATACTGCTTACCATTTCACTGGCATTTTCTCTCAGTGTATCAGAAAGTGCCAGAAAGCCTGCCGGTCTTCCATCAATGGCAATATAAATAATCGTACAGCCTTTATTCAGATAATCAGTAAGTTCACCGCCGTTCCATGGATTGTTTTCTCCGGCTGTATCTTTTCTCGCACCTGTTTCTGTTTCTTCAAACCTTGCCCCGCACTGCTTCATAAAGCGCAGGTTTCCGGCTTCCACTCTGTATCCGTCAACAACTGCAGAAACACCAAAACCCGGAAGCATCTGGAAATACAGGACATCTTCCGGCATGCACTGGTACTTTTTCTGGTAGCTGGATAAAACCGCTTTTCCAAGCGGATGCTCACTTCTGCTCTCTGACGCTGCCATAATCCCGAAAAGCCGTTCGTCACTGAATTCTGTCAGAAAGCTTTTCACAGCAGCCACCTGCGGCTTTCCATAAGTAAGCGTTCCTGTTTTATCAAATGTGATTTTCTGTACCTGTGCCATTCTCTCAAGAGCGTCTCCCTGCCTTACCAGAACACCGTGTCCTGTCAGGTTGCCAATTGCTGCCATGATTGCAGTTGGTGTCGCAAGCACCAGAGCACATGGGCAAAATACTACCAGAATAGTAACAGAACGTATAACCTCCCCCTTGATCAGATATGTAAGAACAGCGGCAGTTAGCGCAATTACAACGATCCAGGTCGCCCACCTGTCTGCAATTCCTACGATTTTAGCTTTATCTGCATCTGTTGACTGCACCAGTTTTACCATTCTTTGCATGGAACTGTCCTCACCGTCACAGGAAGCTTTCATTTCAAAAGCACCGTACTGGTTCATTGTTCCGCTTTTTACTTTATCGCCCGGTAATTTATCCACAGGAACAGATTCCCCCGTCATAACCGACTGGTCCACAGAAGTTTCTCCGCTAATGATCACACCGTCTGCCGGAATCATCTCTCCGGGAAGTACACGGAGAAGATCTCCTTTACGGACCATTTCGGCTTCAATTGTTTCTTCTGACTCTCCCAGAATACGTCTTGCAGTACGCGGTGTCAGATGAATCAGCTTTTCAATCCCTGAACGGGCTCTGGCTACTGTAATATCCTCCAGCAGAGCACCAATCTGCATAATAAATGCAATTTCACCTGCTGCAAAATATTCGCCGATAATCAGAGATGCAATCAGGGCCAGAGATACCAGTACATCTGCTTTTATATCAAATTCCGTCACCAGACCGATCACTGCCTCCAGAATAATCGGAAGACCGCAGAGAATCACTGCAATCCAGGCTGCATCGATCTCAAACATATCCACGTCAAGCATACTGCATAAAAGTCCAATCCCCGCTAAAACCAGGAAGGTAATATCTTTCTTCATACCTCCCCATTCTATAAGTTCTTCAAATTTTTTATTCTCAACTCTCCTTGCTCGCCTTTTATACCTATAGAGGTATATGTTATGTTTCATTATACCTATAGGGGTATTGGTTGTCAAGGTATGAGATCTCTTTAATAAAAATATGTTGTCCATTTGTCGGACGACTCAAAAAAGTGTGTACTGACTAATCGGGATTCGAATTGAGTAAGCGAAGTCTCATCAGCCGCAACAAAAAGACTCCCTGGGGAGTCTTTTTGTAATGTATTCACCTGTCATTCATTGTTAGGTATTTATTATTATGTATTAATTTCTTCCGCCTCCATCGCATCCCTCAGCCTGAGCATTGCTGAAAGCTGTTCAAGAGTCAGTTCCTGAGGAATTCTGATATGAAGTGTGACATACAGATCTCCACGTCCGCCTATTTTCTTTGGTCGGATGAGTCCCTGGTTTACCAGACGCAGCTTTCTTTCAAGAGTTGTCCCCGCTGGAATTTCATAGAGAAGCTCGCCCTTTATACCTGCAATCTTTATGGTTCCTCCCAGTACCAGGGTATGATAGTCTACGGTACAGTCCGTATAAAGATGATAACCCTGTCTTATAAACCCCGGCTTATCCCGCAAAAGTACAATAATGACATATAGCTTCTGTGGATTCTTTTCCCTCTGATGTTCCACGAATTCCTGACCTTCACATATGACATCATCAAGAATAAAAAACTGATGATCATAGGATCCTTCCGGTATCCGTACCTTAAATTTCCAGTTTTTCTCTACAAACTTTTGTCGGGAGTTCGTATCCGTATCAGGAATTCTCTCAGTATAGTAAGCATCTTTGATAACAGTTTCCAGAGTTTCCTCAATTTCCAGCCATACCGCAATCCTTACAGACTGCGGAGGAGGTCCTTCCTCCTCTGAGGGCTTGCGTCCATGAGCACACGCACCGCAATGTCCGTCACGGGTCTCTGTCTCTCCTTCTTCAGAATCATCATAAGAAGCTGTGTGCTGAGCCTGATAATTTTTCCGGAATGCTTCATGTCCATAATAGTGATATTTTTTTCTTTTTTCCGGATCTGATAAGACTGCATAAGCCTCCTGTATTTCCTGGAAGCGTTCCTTGTCCTCTTCAGAATGAGAGGAATCCGGATGATATTTTTTTGCAAGCTTTCGATAAGCCGCTTTAATCTGCGCCTGTGTGGCATCACGACTGATTCCGAGGATATCATAATAACTTTTCACTGCAGTTCTCCTCCTCTCCAGAGATCATATTCGAAGTCAGAAATATTACAGAAACATCCAGCAGATTATCCCATGTTGGAAAAACGCTCCACTGCCTTCGTAAAGCCCTCAATCGTCTTCTCTGCGTCGCCGTGCTCGATTCCATCTCTGACACAGTGTCTGATATGTCCTTCCAGTACCACCTGCCCGGCTTTATGAAGCGCAGATTTCGCCGCATTAATCTGTGAAAGAATATCTTCACATGGAACATCCTCATCAATCATCCGGTCAATGGCCTGTACCTGACCAATAATCTTTTTTAGTCTTCTGTGCAGATTGTCTGAATCCATACATTGTTTCATATTACACCTCCAACTATTCCCGGCAGCATCCTATCACTTCATTCCCCACAGAGTACTGCCCTATAATAGTTTCCTGATATTAATACTATTGTATGGATTGTCCGGACAAAAGTCAAGTTTACATCATACTTCCAAATCAATTTCCTATAATAATTCTATTAAGTTTTTTCCAGCACACAGAACAATACTCCCAGTCTGTAATTTCCTTTTCTTACGATATAGTTATCTTCGGAAATCTGTTCAATATAAGACTTTAATAGTTCCTCCCAGTTTTCTTCACAGGGATTTAATTGTTTATACATTTCTTTCAGTTCAGAAAATGCCTGTTCCATTCTCTCTTTATAATCCCATTTGCAGTCCACTTCTCTGATATATGGTTTAAACCCCTTCGCTTTCAGAAGTTCATATGGAAATTTTATATCATTGCTTTTTCCGTGCGTTAGTTTTACATGAAAAAGCATTTCCTCTAAAGTCCTTTTATCAGAAGAAGATGACAGCAATGATTGTATTACACCGACATAAACTAATAATTTGTTCGCTAATCCAAGCATTTTTTCAAAAGCAAAAGGGTTATATAATGCCGGATTCATACTGCCCAATACCAGATCAAACGAATTATTAAATTCATATTGCAGGAAATCAGCAGTTAACGTCCGGACATTTTTTATGTTCATTGCATGCATCTTTTTCTTTAAACATGCATTCATTTTTTCCGAGCAGTCAAGGGCAGTCACAGATTCCGCCAAGCCTGCTAACGGAATTGTATAGGTTCCTGTTCCACTTCCAATATCAAGTATATTTTTCAAACTTCCCTTATAAAACCCCAGCTTTTCTAATTCTTCCATTACAATCTCAACACGGTCCATGCTTTTACCCATCCCAAGATCATAGGTTGCCGCTGAGTTATCCCAACAGATTTCCACTTTAGGATAGATATTTGTAAAGGTTGATTTTCCTGCTGCCTCTTCCCATTTCCGGTACCAGTACAGTTCTTTATTATTCATATCCTCTATTCCATATTCTCTTTTAATTTCCAGAATGCTTCTAAATCAAGGGATGCTGCAAAAAGCATTTTGGTAAATGAATTTTTGGGATCTTCGAATAATTCTTTTGTCTCTCCATCCTCTAAAAATTTACCTTCATTCATGATATACAAATGATCACACATAATTCTGGCAAATTCTATATCATGGGTAACAAGAACGACAGCCAGCTGTTCTTCTTCTGCAATTTTCAGAATCTGATTCCCAATCCCGCTTTTTACCTCATAATCCAGCATAGATGTGGGTTCATCCAGAATCAAAAGCCTGGGTTTACATACAAGAGCACGGGCGAGACTTACTCTCTGGCGTTCCCCGCCGCTTAACTGGTAAGGATATCGTTCCATGAATTTATCCGGCGGAAGCTGAACCTGCAGCAGTACTTCCTTTACTCTCCCCTTAATCTGTTCTTTATTCATTTTCTTTCCTGAATAAATTAAAGGTTCCGCAACAATTTTCCATATCCTGAACCTCGGACAAAGAGAACTGTATGGATCCTGCGCTACAAATCCGGGCTTTCCATCACAGGCAATACTTCCTGAATCTGTATTCGTTAATCCGAGAATCATTTTCAATAATGTGGTCTTTCCACAGCCACTTGCTCCGATAATGCCTATACGTTCACCAGGACTTACAGATAAGCTGATATGATCTACCGCTTGTAATATTTCTTTTTTTCCCTCACGGATATTAATAAATTTCTTTGATACTCCGTTTACTGTGAGAACATTATTCACAGCTGAATCCTCCTGTCACAGAAACTATTTGCAATTCTTGTATCATGACTGACAACCAGCATGGACATTTCCTGTTCCCGACGTATTCTCTTCAAAGTCCAGAGTATATCCGCTTCAACGAGCACATCAAGACCGGTAGTAGCTTCGTCAAGAATCAGAATTTCGGGATCTAAGATCAATGCCAGAGCGATTGCTGCTCTCTGTCTCATTCCACCGCTTAGCTCATGTGGATACTGGTTTAAAATTGTCTCTTTTAACTGGACAATGTCAAGCACTCTGTATATTTTCTCTCTCTTCTGATCTCTGGATATTTTTGCTCTTTTCAGATTCAGCAATTCCATATAAGTCTTTTTCATCTTGTATACAGGATTAAATGCACACATGGAAGATTGTGGTACAAGTGCAATTTGCTCCCAACGAATTTGTTCCATAGCAACAGGATTATTCAGGATTTCTTTTTCCTTAAAATAGATTTCCCCCCGTGCATAGCCTCCGATTTTATCCAGTTTGCCCATAACCGCCCAGATAACAGTACTTTTTCCACAGCCACTTGCACCATGAAGACATAATGTCTCTCCTTTTTTTAACTGAAAGCTAAAATCACTGATCAGCGGTCTGCTTCTGTCATATCCCAGTTTCAATGACCTGGCATCCAATATCTCATTGCTCATTGCCTTCCTCCAATCTCTGATTTATTATTCCTTCTACACCATAGGCAATCATCATCAGACCAAATACAAGCATTACGATCATAAGCCCGGGCGGTAAAATCCACCAAATCCATGCATCTGTCAAAAATGCATTCTTAGCCTGTGCATAATATAGAATGCTCCCCCAGCTTTTATTTACAGCAGAGCCAAGTCCAAGGAAACTTAAGGATGATTCTGACAATATAGCAGATTTAAACCTGAGTATCACATGATAAACAATCAGAGGCAGAATTTCGGGCAATACATGACGTGTAAGAAGATAAAAATCTCCTGCACCCATTCCATGAATGGAAGTGATATATTCGCTGCTTTTAATTTTCATTGTCTGCGAACGCAGTACTCTTGCCATTCCGGGCCAGGATGTAACTCCAAGTACAAACGCGGTGGTGAAAAGACTGCTTTTTAGTGATGCTGATAAAACAATAACCAGCGGAAAATAAGGAATTGTAATAAAAAATGTAGTAACTTTCATCAGGATATCGTCCAGAATTCCGCCAAACCAGCCAGCAAGAATACCAACTGTACTTCCAATCAGCCAGGAAACAGCAGTTGCACATAGACCAACCAAAAGTGAATATCTTGTACCATAAATTATTTCACTGAAAATGTCCTGGCCTATATCATTCGTCCCCAGTAAATGCCTGATACTCGGTTTTGCAAAAGATACATCTACGATTTCTGAGGGCGGGTATAGAACAATCCATGGTGCAAATACTGCCAGTAATACAAAAATACTTACAATGATAATACCAATGTAAAAAAATTTCTTATTTTTCAAGAACGCTCACCATCCTTGGGTCAATTTTAGAGTATAAAATGTCTGTCAGCCAGGATGCCAGAATTACCATTACAGAAGTAATCAAAAATCCATACTGCATCAATGGGTAATCTCTGGACAGAACTGCATTATAAAGAAGATGTCCAATTCCCGGATAAGAAAACAGGCTTTCTATGACTACAGAACCACTGAGGACATATCCCACCTCCAGCATAAATACAGTAAATACAGGAATAAGCGCATTTCTCATAATATACCAAAAATGGATTCTCTGTTTTGAAATGCCGCGCATTTCAGCAAGAGTCACATAATCCTGATGGATTGTTTCCAATACACTTACACGTGAAGTAGTAAAAAAACTCATCAAGGATACAATTGCCATAGTTGTAACCGGAAGGATCAAATGCCGGACCACATCCAGCACCTTCGCAAAACCTGTGTATTTTTTTGTCATAGAATAAGCTCCATAGATTGGAAACCAGCCCAATTTTACTCCAAAGAATGATATCAATACCATACCGATCCAAAAAGACGGCATTGAGCCCAATACTGTCATCAGTCCGACAATCTTTAGATCTTTTTTCTTTTTCCGCAAAAGAGCAGAGAACGTTCCCAGCAGAGTGCCAAGGATCGTTGAAATAAATAAATTCGTTCCACAAAGAAGCAAGGTCCATGGTACTGCATTTACAATCAAATCCAGAATCGGTTGTTTTTTAGAATAAGATATTCCCCAGTCTAATGTGAAAATATTTTTTATGTACATAACAAACTGTTCGCCAACCGAATCATTTAAATGATAGGTTTCAAGAATACGTTCCCGTTCTTCTGGAAGCATGCTGCTGATATTTTCTCCGATAATCTGTGCTACAGGTGATCCCGGAAGCCAGCGGGGCAGAAAAAAATTCAATGCAATAACTGCAAAAATCAAGATCAAATAATATGATGCTTTATGTTTCATCTGTTTCTCCTTAAAAAAGCTGCTTCAAAAGAAGCAGCCTTTTGTAAATAAGAATTCTTTCTTTATTCAGGAAGGAATGAGAATACGTTAAATGCGTAGGTTCCTTTCGCTTCAGCCCATCCATTATACTGTTCTGTATTTACAGCACTGACTGTGTCCATAAAGAACAACGTTACAAAGGGTGCTTCTTCTGCTGCAAAAGTCTGCATTTCATGAGATAATTCAATTCTCTCTTCTACATCTTCACTGGAAAGATATTTCTCTGCCATTACATCAAATTCAGCATTTTTGTATCCGCCCAGATTATCACCTCCCTGAACATAATCACTGTAGCATGCAGTTACGATCGCCCCTGCTTTCTGAATTACAGGTGCCGACCATCCCCACATTGCCATGTCATAATCACGACCTTTTGATACATCAAATTCCGGCCATACTTTATCATCTACAGAACCACTTTCCATAGATGTAACTGTCACTTTTACACCAATTTCTCCAAGCTGCTGGGCGATGAGTTCTGCTGTCCTTGTTCTTGTTGTGTTTCCCGACTGAACAAGTAATTCCAGATCCATTTCTTTTCCATCTTTTCCAAGACGCATACCATTTTCATCCAGTTCTGTATATCCGATGGAATCAAGCATTTCTATCGCCTTTTCAGGATCGTACACATAATCAAGGCCTTCTGTATATTCTGCCAGTCCCTCTTTTACATATCCCGCAGTCCCTTTATCTGCATATCCAAGACAAACCTGTTCAATAATTTCATCTAAATCAATTCCATATGTAAGAGCTTTACGGAATTCAGCTTCATCAAATGGTGTTCTCTCACAGTTAAACAGCAGAAGTGTGGAAACATAACCCTCTGTCTGAATCAGATCAATGTTTTCGATCGAGGAATATGTTTCAATCATCTCCGGAGAGATACTTCCTGTATAGGCTGCAATCTCACCGGAAATCATAGACTGCTGCATAACGGAGCTGTCAGAAATAATCGGCATCTGCAATGTTTTCACAGTTGGTGTTCCCTTAAAATACTCATCAAACGCCTCAAGAGTATAATACTGATCAGCTGCATAATCTGTCATTTTATATGCACCGCTTCCCATACTTGGAACAGTCGTTGCATCCTCAACACCTTCATAAACATGTTTTGCAACAATTCTCATATCTGCAAGACCGGAACGGATAAAATCCGGATTCGGTGCATTAAGGCGGAATGTAATTTCATTCCCATTGATGTCAATTGAATCCACTCCGGACGCAATACCGATCCAACGTCCATTCTCCTGCGTCAAAACATATTCAAATGTAAATTTAACATCATCTGGTGTCAAAGGTTCACCATCCTGCCATTTAATTCCATCAAGAAGAGTGACTTTATATGTTTTATAATCTTCACTTATTTCATAATCATCGGAAACCATCCAGGGAACAGCCTCGTTGTTTTCATCAATCGTAAATAAACTATCGTATATAAATCTCATAACATCAAAACCGGGAGTACCATTAATATATGTAAATGGTGTAATAGTACTCTGGTCTTTTGTCATACCAATTGTCAATGATTCCACACTGGTATTCTCTTCCGCCATTACAGGTACACTACATAATGTTCCTGCAACAAGCATAGCTGCTAATAAAACTGCAATTCTTCTCTTGTTTTTCATCTTTTCTACCCTTCCTTAATAAAAAAATATTAGTTTTTCAGAATAAACAAGTTGTCTCTTCTACAATTTTCAGAATACTGTCTTATCATAATATCCGCAAGCCCTATGGGGGGATGTAGAGTCATTCCTTTTTGTCGTATACTTCCATTCAATTTTTGCATATCCTGATATAAAAAGATCAAATCATTCCACCTCGTTTTACACCGTCCCATAACTATGATGGGAAATCTTTCAGGATAAAAGAAAAGCAGCTATAGAATCTCCTATAACTGCTCTCCATAAGGGGTCTTCAGGACTATTTCTGTCCCTGCACATCTTTGATTGGTGGAGGTATGATGTGCTTTCATATGAGTGGTTTTGGTACATTTCTGTGACCCTGATAATATTTTAGCAATTTATCACGCAAATACAAGCCGACCGGGGGGATATTTTTTTATTTTTTTTCAGTCCCGGAAAACGCCGGTTTTCAGATCTTCTTTTGTTATTTTAAAAATCACTTATCCCCATCCCCCGCATCAGATGCTTCATCTTGAGATAAAAAAGAAACAAATTTAGCAGACCACTCTGAAAGCTCCTCATTCTGCCTTTTTACAAAACCGTATAAAACCTGATTTTCATTTCCGGGAAGGGTGATGGAAACAGTTTCTTTATTCCACGGCTCTCCTGACAGATATCCGCCGCTGATATTTACCAGATCACTGACTTTCAGAATTCTTTCCATAATGTAATCACTGTTCGTTGTAATAACTGTTTCCGCATCTGCTGCCGAGTTTCCCTGGTCATCCAGTATATTCCAGTAATTATCCGGGGAAAATTCATCGGGAAATCGCTGGATCAGCTTCAGACCGGACAGTGTAAGGCGTCCTTCCTCATTCTTCAGGCAGTCATGTTCTGCACCGGGATAAACAGTAATGTCTGTAACTTTCAGCAGCTCAAACTCCAGATAATTTCTATTAAGAAAGTATTGAAATGCAGGCAGCTGATTCTTCATCACATAAACAAATCCCAGATCATCCATACGTTCCCGTACCCGCTCCACTATTTCACGGCTGCTGGCGGAATAAATCTGATAATGAAGATGATCCTCCTGATGAATCTTATAAAATTTCACAAACATATCCGCAAACCACGAACTCGGGTTACAGGATACAGAAAGTACTTCTGTCTGTTCCTGCTCATGAACCCCTTCAAGCTTTTCCAGATTTTCCAGGACAGGCTTTGCATACTGATACACCTGCTCTCCCTCCCTCGTCAGGCGGATTCCTCTGGTATACCGCTCAAACAACCTTATTTTCATGGACTCTTCCATGGATTTGATCACTTTGCTCACACTGGACTGTGTCGTATACAGAATCTCTGCCGCCTTGCTGAACGAGCCTGTCTTTGCACAGGCTACAAAATACTTCAGCTGTTTTAAATCAACCATATTTTCCTGCCTTATCTGATGTTCTTATTATCTCATGATACCAGGGGCAAAATACCTTTTGCCCCTATCATTATTAATATACCACAAATAGAAAAACCTGTCATTTTTTTTATATTTCTTTCAGTATAAGTATATTTCTTTCAATGTAGATAATTGACAAAACATCAGAATATGTTACTATAAATGCAGTAGAAAATGTTTCAAGGTGCCTGTACTTCACCTTTCGGAGTATAGGAGAATAGGGAAGTGAGTGAAAGGCTCACACGGTCACGCCGCTGTATGGGAGGAGCTGTGTTTTGAAATGCCACTGGGGGTATCCGGGAAGGCAAAATGCAGCAGGGAGCCCCGAGTCAGAAGACCTGCCTTGTACGTGTGATTTGCACGGATTACGAACGATGGCCTTGTGTAAGAACAGGTGATTTTCAGTATATCAGACCGTATACGGATAAACAGCTGAAACTGCCTGTTCCTGTAACAGCCTGTCGGGATCTTCCCTGCAGGCTTTTTTATTTCATAGCAAAGTGCTGCGCATTTTCCTATGATATAAAACAGATAACCGGAATGGAGAAAAACGATGAACAAAACACAAAAAAAGATCATTGCACTAACAGCCGGAATTTCTCTTTCTTTCGGCATTGTCCCCACTGTAAATGCCATGCACATTATGGAAGGTTATCTTCCGGCCGGATACTGCATCGCATGGGGCGCATTATGCATCCCGTTTCTTTTTGCAGGATTTCTTTCAATTAAAAAAACACTGAACGAACATCGGAATCTGATCACTCTGCTGGCCATGTCCGGCGCCTTTGTTTTTGTGATCTCCTCACTGAAGATTCCGTCTGTCACCGGCAGCTGTTCCCATATGACCGGAACAGGACTGGGAGCAATCCTCTTCGGACCTTCTGCAGTTTCCATACTCGGACTGATCGTGCTGCTGTTTCAGGCAATCCTTCTTGCTCACGGCGGGCTGACCACCATTGGTGCAAACACCTTTTCCATGGCAATTGCAGGTCCTTTTGTCTCCTATGGAATTTATCTTCTCTGCAAGAAAGCACGGATCAATAAAAAAGCATCTGCTTTTTTCGCTGCGGCTCTGGGGGATCTTTTTACCTACTGCATCACAGCATTCCAGCTGGCACTTGCACACAATACAGATACCACGTTCGGTGCCGCTCTCGGAAAATTTATGCTTGTTTTTGCACCTACCCAGATTCCTCTCGCAGTGATCGAGGGCATCATTACCATGGTGATCGTTATGGGACTGGAATCTTATGCCAGACCGGAACTGAGGGCTGTGGGATACTTTAAGGAGAATCAATAACATGAAAAAAACTGTTTTAATTGCTGTCATTGCTGTTTTACTGATCGCACTGATTCCTTTATTTGTATTAAAGGATGCAGATTTCGGCGGCTCTGATGACGCCGGAAGTACGGTTGTGGAAGAAGTGGATTCGTCCTACGAACCATGGGCCACCCCCATACTGGAAAAGCTTCTGGGAAGAGAACTTCCGGGAGAAGTGGAAAGTCTCTTTTTCTGTATCCAGACCGGAATCGGTGTAGGGATCATCGCCTTTTTCATGGGGCGTTTTGTAGAACGAAAAAAATGGATGAAAAATGACAATCAGGACAGGAGTGAATCATGATTGTAATCGACAAACTCTGCTACCGTTCTCCTCTCCGGTATGAAAATGCCGGTGAAAAATTTGCATTTGCGGTCATCACCCTGGGCATCTGTGTAATGAGCCGTTCTATTACGGTCGCCTGTATCGTGCTTCCGGTCATGGGGATTCTCACTGTCTGGAAAGGGGGCGTCCCGCTTTCCCGCTATCTGCATTTTCTGACGGTTCCTCTGGCGTTTATGCTGCTGAGTACAGCTGCCGTGATGTTCCATATCCGCCGTACCCCCATGGATTTATTTGCTGTTCCCATAGGAAACTGGTATTTTACCACAGGCATACACTCACTGCTCTATGGTATCCAGCTCATCCTCACCGCCGTTGCCTCGGTTTCCTGTTTGTACTTCCTATCTTTCACCACACCCATGCCTGACATTCTGGAGGTCTTAAGGAAACTTCACTGCCCGAAGCTGCTCATTGAACTGATGCTTCTGATCTACCGGTTCATTTTTGTTCTGCTTGACACAGCTTCCGCTATTACCACCTCACAGAACTGCCGTCTTGGAAACAGGAACTACAGGACATCCGTCAAATCTTTCGGCATGCTCGGCTCTTCGCTGATGATCCGGGCCGTGCAGCGCTCCAATAAACTGTACGATGCCATGGAAGCAAGATGCTATGATGGAACGATCCGGGTTCTGTCAGAAAGCCGTCCGCCCAGAAAAAAAATTGTTGCGGCGATCATCCTGTTTGATACGGCACTGCTTGTATTTGCCTTATGGAGGAAATTTCTTATATGAACACACATGACGATGTTATCCTGAAAGCAGATAATCTGTATTTTTCTTATGATGACGATACATCCCACTCTCTTAACGGACTTTCTCTGGAAATCCGCCGAAAAAAGAAAATTGCTTTTATGGGAGCCAACGGCAGCGGAAAATCCACCTTTTTCCTCTGCTGTACCGGAATCTGCCGTCCTCAGTCCGGAAAACTCTTTTTTAACGGAAAAGAATACTCTTATTCCAAAAAAGAGCTTCTGGAACTTAGAAGCAAAATCGGCATTGTATTTCAGGATCCCGATAACCAGCTTTTTTCTGCCAGTGTCTATCAGGAAATTTCTTTTGGTATCCTGAATCTCGGCGTACCGGAAGAACAGGCACGCAAAGAGGTGGAAGAGGTCATTGACACTCTGGAGATCACCCCGTTTCGCCACAAACCCACCCACGCATTAAGCGGCGGTCAGAAAAAACAGGTTTCCATCGCGGATATTCTTGTAATGCACCCTGACATCATCATCCTGGATGAGCCCTCCGCAGCGCTGGATCCCAGACATACCACCATGGTAAACCAGATCGTCAATCGTATGACACAGCAGGGGATTACAGTAATGATGGCTACCCATGACGTCAACTATGCCTATGAGTGGGCAGATGAAGTAGTACTGTTTCACGAAGGAAAAGTTCTGATACACGGGACTCCCGCTGAGGTTTTTACCAACCGCGCGGCCCTCAGACAGACGAATCTGGAACCCCCCGTGGTTTTAGAATTATTTGAAAGTCTCTGCCAGAAACAGATTCTCAAAACTTCGCTCCCCCTTCCCAGAAACTTAAAAACTCTTGAAAAATATATTTCAGATATTCACTTAAACCCATGTTACGGAGGAAAAAATACCATGTCTTCAGAAGCAAAAAAAGCAATCCTGGCAGTCAGCTTCGGCACCAGCCACAATGATACCAGGGAAGTAACCATTGATGCCATTGAACAGGATATCCGGGATGCATTTCCGGATTATACGCTTTACCGGGCGTGGACCAGCAAAATGATCATCCGGAAACTAAAGACCAGAGACAATGTCCATGTACATAATGTAAAAGAGGCAATGGAGCAGATGCGTGCGGATGGAATCACGGATGTTCTGATCCAGCCTACCCATGTGATTAACGGTATCGAAAATGACCTGATGAAAGAAGATGCACTGGCCTATCGCGATGATTTTCATTCTATTTCCTTCGGCGATCCTCTGCTTACCAGTGAACAGGATAATCTGGATGTGATCCGGGCGATCACAGAAGAATTTTCTGATTTGAAGCAGGATGAAGCACTGGTTCTCATGGGGCATGGAACCACCCATTATGCCAACGCCATTTATGCTGCCCTGGACTATACTTTTAAAGATAAAGGCTATCGTAATATCTTCCTCGGCACAGTAGAAGCATATCCGTCTATGGAAAGCCTGATGCGAATGATCAAAGAATACAATCCTCGCAAAGTCATTCTTGCTCCTTTTATGATTGTTGCCGGTGATCACGCAAAAAATGATATGGCAGGAGATGATCCTGATTCCTGGTACAGTCAGTTCAAAGCTGCCGGTTTTGAGACGGAAACAAGGATCATTGGACTTGGCCAGTATCCCGGAATCCGCAGAATCTTTGTGAAGCATCTGAAAGCAATACAGTAAATACACAGATCTGCAGGAGCAGAGCCCACTATAGTCAAAAAGTCCTCAGACTTTCCGATACAGCAGCAGCGGAAATCTGAGGACTTTACTTATATTTCTATTTTTATTTATATGATTCACTCCGGTTTTACCGCACAGAGCATGAACATGGGAGTTGGATTATAAAATTCATCTTTTTCTATATAAATTCTTGTACTGATACCAAGGTCAATGTTAAATTTCTCCAGATTCATTTTCCCCAGAGTTTCCAGATCCCATGCAGGACGGCTGTAGGAGCTGATAGGAAGCTGTCTTTTGATTTCCTCACATTCACGCATCATCTCATCTCCAACCGTATGATGAGCATGTGTCTCAGGCAGATCAGATGTGTCCGCGAAATCGCTCAGGCCATAATTGGCATCAAAATTCAGAAGGATACCGCCTTTTTTCAAAACACGCAGCCATTCCCGGTAAGCCTGAGCGGCATCCGGCAAAGTCCACGTCAGATTCCGTGACACCACCACGTCAAAACTTTCCGAAGGAAAATCCAGATGTTCCGCATCCATCTCATAAAATTCGCAGTAAACGCCTTCCTCAGCCGCAAGCTTTCTGGAATTCTCCACCATTTCCGGTGTCAGATCGGTTCCTGTGGCCTCATAGCCCTGCTTTGCCAGCAGTATGGTGAAAAATCCTGTTCCGCATCCCACATCCAGAATCCTCAGAGGCTCTTCTGTGCCCGATAAGCCCGATTTTTTGATCTGCTGCTCTATTTCCCTGAGCCAGCGTCCTGCCATCGCACTGTGGAGCTCCTGACGGCGCTGTGAAAGAAAGCTTTCGCTTCGTTTCCCCCAGTATCTCACGATCCGTTCCTTGCGCTCATCATTCTCTTTTACGATCCTGCCATAGGCAACCATCGGGCCGTCTTCCAGAACCTGCAGCGAACCTGTCTGGTAAAGAATAATGCCGTCATATTCCGCAGTGCTGACTTCCAGTACATGGCCTTCATAATCACGCACTTCTCCAAGAAATTCCCCTTTGCGTACAATGTCACCGGCTTTTCTGGCAGGATACCACAAACCGCCCTGTGATGCATCCTGATAGCGTACATCTGCCACATCCAGCGGATAATAAGTACGATAATCTTTGATTCCCTGATAAATTCCCAGATGGCATAAAATATTGCGCACATCCCGTCTGGTGGACCGGGCTTCCTCACTTTTCCAGTTTCCCATTCCTCCCCGTTCGATCAGGATACTGGGAATTCCTGCAGATGCGGCATAATTATAGGCGCCTCCGGATTCCACATTGGACTTTACCATATAAGGCACATCCACCTGCTCTGCCATCTGCCGCGACGCTGCAACTACTTCCGGTGCTGCTTTTCCGGCATAATATACATAGGGAGTCAGTTCCTCATAATCATCTCCGCTGTGCAGATCAATACAATAATCTGCTGCCGGATACAGTTCCTGAACAATCGCATATGCCAGGCGCTCCATTTCCGTTCCGTCTGCCCTGCCCGGAAATACGCGGTTCAGGTTCTTGTCATCACTCAGTCCCATACTGCCGTTCCTCGCCTCAAATGCAGGCCTGTTCACCACTTTCACAAGAATGATCGTTCCTGTCACCTTTTCGATTTTCAGCCTCTCGGACAGCTCGATCACGGACTGGATTCCCACATATTCTCCGGCATGAACACCTGCCATGACCAGGGCGGTTTTGCCCGGCTGCTTCCCGTGAAGAATCGTTGCGGGAAGCGGGAATTCACCATTTCCCAGTTTCAGGCATCCGCTGACCCGTTCTCCGGGAGCCGCTTCCATACCGCACAGACGAAAAACGTCCTTCTCCTTAATACCTCTTAGTAAAAATACAGTTGTGGAAGAGTTATTCACAATTTCTTCTTCTGTCCAGACTTCTTTCCACACATCTTCATCACAGTCCACCTGTGTAAAACCAGCAGCTCCCATGGCTTCCAGATCCCACTGCGGCCTTTTGAGACGGCTTAATGGAACCTGTCTTGCGATTTCTTCCATTTTCTCATTATCGGTGTCACCGTAGTAATCTTCAAACTGCTCGTCTGCCACATTCTGACGGTCTGCCTCATAAGCTTCTCTCTTGTGTTCATCGAATAAATGTCCGTACCAGTCCGCATCAAAATTAAGCAGTACACCACCTTTTTTCAGTACACGGTACCATTCCTTATAAGCTTTTGCCGGATCCGGAAGGTTCCAGGTAACATTGCGCGTAACAACTGCATCAAACTGCCCATCTTCCAGCTTCAGTTCCTGGGCATCTCCCACCATCCAGCAGATTTTTTCCGCCAGGTTTCCTGCATTCTGACGGGCTTCTTTAAGCATCTCTGCTGTATAGTCCACAGCTGTTACCTGATATCCGGCTTCTGCAAGGAGAATGGCAAAAAAGCCAGGCCCCGTGCCCACATCCAGTATATGGATATCTGCCGGCTCCTTTCCAGGAAAATGCTCTGTGAGTAGTGCAAGTAACTTTTCCTTCCACATCGAACGTCTGGCGTCCGCCATTTCCTGCTGATTATATTCAGAATAACCGGAAGCACGTTTTGTCCAGTATTCATAAATCTCCTCTTTTAAATTCATATCTCAGCTCCGTTGATTCAAAACCAGGCATATCTCTCCCTGCCTGACACATTCCTGTTTCATAGCCAATTATAAGAATCCTGCGTCTTTCGTACAAGCCCCCGGGGGGGATAAAATCGCTGCAAAGAAAAAAGATGCATGCTTTAGAGGCCTTTCCGCCTTCTGCAGGTCGCTTCAAAATTGAAAAAAGGAGCCGGTCCCTATGGAACAGCTCCTTGGTAATCTTACAATATTTTTCTTACTAAACAAGACGTCTTACAGAAAGAATCGTTCTGTAGGTAGCATCATTGCTGATCTTAATACCATCTCTGGAATTGGATGCATGAACGATCTGTCCGTTGCCCATGTAAATTGCAACATGTCCGCCATAGCAGATCAGGTCACCAGGCTGCGCATCTGCATAAGACACCTCATAGCCGGCATTCTGCTGTTCGTAGGAAGTTCTTGGCAGGCTTACGCCAAAATTGGAATATACACTCTGTACAAAGCCGGAGCAGTCAGCACCATTGGTGAGACTTGTACCTCCCCATACATATGGGTTGCCTACAAACTGTGTCGCATAATCCACTACAGAAGAACCTGAACCGGATCCGCTGCTTGTGTAGGAAGAAGGATCCACAGTATTTCCGCTGTCAATTACATTGCCGTACTCATCCGTTTCATAATTCTCGGAACTTCCGGTTTCACTGCTTCCGGTCTCGGAACTTCCAGACTCAGAACCGGTGGTATTTCCCAGAAGATAATTGGCATCACGCACATCTCCATCAATGTCATATACGGTAATTCCGTTTGCGGCTGCATATGCCAGGTCTACCGGATTTCCATCCTCATCATAAAATGTCTCTGCTTCATAACCGTTTTGTTCTTCTGTATCTCCGGCCTCTGCTGCAGCAGCTGCAGCGGCTTCTGCTTCAGCCTGTGCTCTTGCAGCTTCTTCAGCGGCAATTCTCTCTGCCTCAGCCTCGGCTCTCTCTACTTCCAGACGCTCAATCTCTGCCTGATATTCTACGATCAGATTAGAATACTCAGTAGCCATCTGCTGTGCATAGGCAATTTCATCATCACAGTATGCAGATTCTGCACGTTTCTGGTCGATCATGTTCTGCAGGTTTACGGATTCTGCTTCGTACTCCTGCTTCATTCCTTCCAGTTCTGCTTTTTCCTGTTCGTATCTTTCACTGAGCTGTTTTACCTGCTCAATGGTATTTGCATATTTCTCAAGGCTCTCTCTGTCGTAATCATACATCTGCTGTGTATATTCAGCTTTGGTAAGAAGATCTGACAGATTATCTGCATTCATCATCATCTGGAACCATGCATCATTGCCGCCCTTTTCATAAAGATACTGGATACGCAGCTTCATAGCCTCGTACTGTTTGTCACGGGCTTTCTCAGCTTTGGCCAGGTCTTCTTTCGTCTGGGCAATGTCTGCTTCTTTATTTGCGATGTCTCCTTCAAGAACCTGAATGGAAACCATTACATTCACCAGGTTCGCATCCAGTGAAGCGATCTCATTTTCAAGCTGGGATTTCGCATAATATAAATTGTCAATTTGAGCATAAGCAGCATCAAGCTGTGCACTGGCATCCTGAAGCTGGGAGTAGGTCCATGCCTGATCTTCCATAATCTCCTGCTCATCTCTGGCAGCACTGACGCTTACCACCTGTGCGGCGCTCATAATAAATGCTAATGTCAAACATACAAGTCTTTTTTTCATGTTTATCACCCTCATAATTTCGTGTTTATTATGTAATATTTTCGAAATATTTATTTCAAGTTCTTTTACATATTAACACATGATCACAAGGAATGCAAGTATAAATCTATAAAAAGTTTAATATTTTGTAACATCTGTTAAAGTAAGTGCAACAAAAAGAGGATTGTCGGCTTTCTGGACAATCCTCTTCTGTTTATTTTAATAGAATTATTACATTTTCATGCCTGATATATACAGATAACTTTTCAAAATTTCTGCCATGAAACTCAGCTGAACAGATCAGCCAGAATCTGTTTTGCAGACTTATTCAGATATCCGTCCGGATCTGCAAGGGTACTTCTGTTCCATCTGAAGTAGTTGCCGTTGCGGATGTAGTTTCCGCTGGATGTATGATAATCATACTTGGTATATCCTGAGAACTTGGACATATACTGTTTTGCAAGCGCTATCGCCTCGCTGGAATAATCGCCGTTCGGAGTAGGAGTACCGGAAATCTGACATCCCGCCTGCGGAGTAGAATGAACAATCACCACACTCTTATCGGAACACTGACCAACAACGATCCATGTATGACCGCTGTTATAGCCAACATCACCAGGCTGAAGCTTATAATTGTTTTTAGATAATGAAGCCTGTGTAATAATAGATCCCCAGCCTCTGGATTTGTAAGAAGAACCAACATCTGATGCTACAACCGTATATCCGCTGCCTACGCCGGATTTCGTCTGCATTACCTGATAAGCTGCCCAGCCTACAAAACCGGAGCAGTCAAGGCCCTTTGCTCTGTTCGCAGTACTCAGATCACGGTAATTGTTGTAATCATAGCTGCTGCTCTGACTGTTATACCATTGCTGCCATGTAGGGCTTACACCCTTACGTGTGGAATCATTCCATCCGCCGCCCCATACATATAAAGCTCTTCCTACCGGCTGTATTGCACCCAGCAGATAATTCTTTATTGTCTTGGAAGAAGATGGCTGGCTGATATCAGCTCCTGTGTCCGTATTCACAACCATAATTCCATCACTTCCGAATGTATAGCTTTTACCGTCAATGGTTTTGGTTCCTGTTGCCATCTTACCGGTGGATGTATCAAAATAACGTTTGTTGCCCTTGCTGTCTGTCAGCCAGCCTGTTGCCATGACTCCGCTTCCGGAATAGAAATAATAGGTTGCACCGCTTAGCGTTTTGAATCCGGTTGCCATTACACAGGTGGATGTATCAAAATAACGTTTCTGTTTCTTACTGTCCGTCAGCCAGCCTGTTGCTGCTGCTCCGGAACCGCTGTAAAAATAATACTTCTTACCGCTCAGAGTCACCCAGCCCGTCTTCATAACTCCGGCTGAATCAAAATAGTACTTCTTATCGCTCAGGGTCATCCAGCCTTTCTTCGCAGCGCCACTGGTCTTGTCAAAATAATACTTCTTTTTGCTCAGTGTCGCCCAGCCGGTTTTCATAGCACCAGTGGTCTTGTCAAAATAACGTTTCTGTTTCTTACTGTCTGTCAGCCACCCGGTCGCCGCAATACCTGACTTACTGTACAGATAATACTTCTTTCCGCTTAAAGTCAGCCAGCCCGTCTTCATAACACCTGTGGTTTTATCGAAATAGCGTCTCTGGCCCTTGCTGTTAGCCAGCCAGCCGGTCACCATGACACCGGCCTTGCTGGTGAAATAGTATTTTCTTCCCTTGCTGTCTGTCAGCCACCCTTTCTGCTGAACGCCGGTCTTGGTATTAAAATAATATTTCTTTCCGTTTAAAGTAAGCCAGCCCTTTTGTTTGCTGCCATCTTGCCTTATGTAGTATGTTTTTCCGTTAATGGTCTGGAATCCGGTCTTTGTTGCTGCCTGTACATCCCCGGCTGTCACAACATTAACTGTTCCTGCCACACAAAGTACCAGCAGAAACAATATCCCCCAATTCTTCAGCTTCTTATATACGTTTCGCATACATACCTTCCTTTTTCATTTTCATTACTGATTGTATTCATAATCCTGTGATGCAGGGCATGTGGATTCTTTACACAGACAGCCCTCCAATATTTACAATTTAAGATTATTTTTTACAATCTTGTTACAAGTTTATGTCCACATTATATACCAATAACTTTTCCCCGTCAACATCAAAGTCGTAATTCCGCAACAAAAAAGGATGATTCTGCAAACAGCATCTTCATCCTTTTGAAATTCAATTAAATTATTTGTAATATTTCACCACCAGATTACAGCAGGTGTTTTCTCAGTTCTGCTCCGTCCAGCGCACTTAAATATGCCGGTGGTACATCAAATACAGTCTTACAGCCTTTCTGGCCTTCCTGACTCAGACGATATGCAGCTCTTGCATAGGCAACAATGACAGAAGAAGTAAATTCCGGATTGGAATCCAGTTTCAGGCTGTATTCGATCACATGGCTGTTCTCATCATTCCAGCCGGTCCTGCCGCTTCTGATCACAAAACCACCGTGAGGAATTCCGCTGTGATCACGCTTCATTTCCTCTTCGGAGATAAAATGAACAGTTGTGTCATATTCGTCAAAATAGTTCGGCATAGTCTTGATTTCCTGCTCGATGCGGGCCAGATCTGCACCTTCTTCGGCTACCACAAAACACTCCCTCGTATGTTTCTGACGGGTTGTCAGTTCCGGATTCTCACCATTACGCACTGCCGTAAGTGCAGATTCCACAGGGATTGTATACTGCTTGCCGTCTTTTACTCCAGCAATACGGCGGATTGCATCGGAATGTCCCTGGCTTACGCCTTTGCCCCAGAACGTATAATCTTTGCCATTGGTCAGAATCGCATTTGCATACATACGGTTCAGGGAGAACATTCCCGGATCCCAGCCAACGGAAATAATTCCTACATGACCGCTCTCGGAAGCTGCCTTATCTACATTCTCAAAATGCTGCGGGATTTTGGCATGAGTATCAAAACTGTCTACGACATTAAACCATTGTGCAAATTTCGGAGTCTGTATCGGAAGGTCTGTAGCACTTCCACCGCACATGATCATGACATCAATCTGATCCTTCATGCTTTCTGCCTCATCTACTCGGCAGACTTTTGCTGTCTCTGTAAGAATTTTTACCGTTTCAGGTGCCCGACGGGTAAAAACAGCAACCAGCTCAAGATCAGGATTATGTTTGATTGCGCACTCAATCCCGCGTCCCAGATTGCCGTATCCCATAATACCAATACGAATACTCATTATCATTTCCTCCTGTATTTCTGTGTCAGATATAACATTTTGCAGTTTTCATCGCACTCTATCACACTAGTGCATTGAAAACATGCAGTCTTTATTATCTTATTATGTCCAGGGAAAAATGTCAATTCTACATAAGTAAATATACAAAAAAAATGCTGCAGCATAACAGTTCCGCTTTCGTCAGAACTGTTACAGCTGCAAGCCGGGTTAAAGTTCGCATTTTACATTCTGTCAGATACAGAAGAACCCGCCGCCCGGACAGCACAGATTGCATGCCAGATTTGCAAGACAGAGTTTCATGCAGAAATCACCGCCCTCCGTCGGCATCCCGCCAAATGGACTCTGCATTTCCTGGTACCAGGTACCGCCGCCTTCCATCCTCTGAAGCAGCATCCGATACTGGGAATTATCTGGTTCCAGACGTACAGCTTCACGAATATCATTCAGTGCTTTTACATTATTTCCCATTCCCATATTGGCCATGGCTGACAGATAGTACCACTGCCCGTTCCTCTGTCCCAATGAAGAAAGTACATTCAAAGCTTCCTGATAATGACCGCTCTGTATATAATTAGCCGCCGCCTGCCTGCGCAGAGACTCCTCATCCTGATACGTACTGCTGTTCTGCGCTCTGCCATAACCGCCATAACTTCCGCTTCCGGCTCCCGGACCATATTCTCTTTCTTTCATGATCTGGTCATATGCCTGCTGTACTTCCTTAAACTTCTCTTCGGCCTGCGCTTTATTGGGGTTATTGATGTTTGCATCCGGGTGATATTTTCTGCTCAAACGCCTGTAGGCTCTTTTTATTTCTTCATCAGAGGCATCTCTGGATACGCCAAGTATGCTATATGGATCTAACATGATTTTTCTCCTGTTCTTCTCTGCGCTTCTTCGATACCGTCTGAAAACGGCACCACACGCCAGAGTACAAAATATTACGCAGAATGTCCGCATATTTTATAATAGGAAGTTTCTCAAATTCCCGGCATGCTTCCGCCATCATCATCATCAGAAGCTGACGGACACGCTCTTCAAACCCTTCCATTATATAATCCTCTGAAAAGGGATTGTAATTTCCAGTTTCTGCGTCTTTTTCCACATCATCATAAGCATCCAGAAGATAAATGAATTTGCCCAGATAAAATCCCAGTCTCCGAAGCGTTGGTTCCCAGTTATCGTGCCTGTATGCAAAAATTTCTTCCATGATTCTGCCAAAACAACCGGACATTTTGTCGATGTCCGTCTCTCCGTCTTCTTCCCATCTGGAAAGCTGGTTCAAAAGAGACAGGATTTTTTGTGATTTTTCAGAATACGCAGCTTCCGCCTTCTTATCACCATTCTCCAAAAGCTTAGCATAGGCCAAACGAAGCAGCTTTTTTTCATCCGACCAGTCGTCCATACATTTATAATAGGTAAGAAGCAGATTCATATCAGCTGCATATTCAGTAATCTCATTCTTTCTTACTGCCTGTTTTACTATTGGATGAACGATACATCTCGTAGTCCCCTTTTGTACAGGCGGTTCATATAATCCGCTGAGCAGCAGAATAACAAACGTCATATCATAATTCAGGCTGATCTGCCCCGCAATTCCGTATTTTTCACGGAGTTCCCGGCACAATCCGCAGTAAAATGAACGATAGACATCAAAATCTTTAAATTTCATCTCCGGTTTATTTATCACTACATAACCGAACATATTCCCTCCATGCTGCATCTCATACAGCATTCTCGCCTCTTATTCTGCATGTTCATCATGCAGACAGTTACCGCAGCATATTTGTTCGGTCAGAGCAGTAAATGGGCAATTCCGACCGAACATTAACACACACTCTTAAGTACTCAGCTTTTCTTAACAAACTTCGTATGACATTTCGGACAGTCTATTTCAATCTTTCCCTTGCCTCTGGGAATACGGATCTTCTGACCACAGCCCGGACAGGTATAGATATGATGTGTTTTACGCTGCTGCATCATATTTTTTTCGCGCTGAAAACGTGCGCGGACTTTATCTGTCATCTGCAGATACTTCTGATTTTCCTCATAACGTTTCGGGATATCCTTCGACAAAATCCTGTAATATGTATAAACAATCGCCAAAAGTCCTATCGTATCAAGCAGTGAACCGAGGAAACTGCCACTCCCTGCAAAAATCGCCAAAATAATTGCCGCAAACGCTACGCCCATGGTAAATCTGGACAAATTATCTACTCCGTTACGCCCCTGCATGAATTTGATAAACTTTTCTCTCATGAAATACCTTCTTTCTTTTTTTCTTCAGAGCAGTTTTCTTTCATTATTCCTTTACCAGAACTTTCAGTACTTCTGCAATGTACATGGTATGATAATCCTTATCAGGATACCATTTTGTATCATTTTCCACTGTGATAAAACACTCCGGCCTGATCGTATCATGATACATTTTCCTGCAGACCATAATCATCTCCGCTTCTGCAATGCCTTCTGTTCCATCTACCGGATAAGGCGTCAGACCCGCTTCTCTGATCTTGTCAATCCCACGTCCGGTAACTGTACCACAGTAGTTCAGTGCTTTCCTATACTCAGTGCCAAGCACGGAGATAGTAAATGTATCCTCCTGATCCACAAATTCCTTAGTGTACCGCTGAGGGCGGATATAAACCGTCACAGCATTTTTACCCCACATAACTCCCATTGCACCCCAACTCGCAGTCATGGTATTACATTTTTCCTGCGTACCGGCTGTAATCAGAAGCCAGTCTTTGCCAATCGTGGTAAACGGATTCAGATTCAGCTCTTCCGCTTTTACTTCACGAAAACTCATAGTATTACCTCTCTTTCTTTTATTTCAATTCCTCATGGATCACTGTACTAGCTCTTTTACTGTGTCATCAATATTCATACGGTCATCTCATCGATCGCTGCATACCTGGAAAATGTAAAACTTCAGATAATAGGATTCATCATTTGCCCAGAGAATCGGATGATCCGGTGCCTGAGTTCTGTACTCAACCTGGCGAAGGCGCTTGTGCACATTTCTGGCAGCCTGTCCGATCGTCTGCGTAAACAGTTCATATGTCATAAAATGGGAACAGGAACATGTGGCAAGAAAACCCCCGTCTTTGACAAGTTTCATAGCCCGCAGATTAATCTCCCGGTATCCCTTGACTGCATTTTTCACAGAACTTCTGGATTTCGTAAATGCCGGCGGATCCAGAATAACCACATCAAATTTTTCACCCTTCTCCTCCAGTTCCGGCAAAAGTTCGAAAACATCCTCACAGATGAATTTCACTCTGTCATCCAGTTTATTCAATTTTGCATTTGCGGTTGCCTGATCCACGGCAAGCTGTGACGCATCCACGCCCAGCACACTCCCGGCACCTGCGATTCCCGCATTCAGTGCAAAGGAGCCTGTATGAGTAAAACAGTCCAGAACTTTCGCATTTCTGCACAGCTTCTGGATTGCAAGACGGTTATATTTCTGATCAAGGAAAAATCCTGTTTTCTGACCATCTTTTATATCCACCTGATATTTCACACCATTCTCCGTAATTTCCACAAGAGTAGGAAACTCAGGTCCGATAAATCCCTTCTGGAGTTCCATTCCTTCCTGACGGCGAACCTTCGCATCGCTTCGTTCATATACACCACGGATCCGGATTCCGTCTTCCGCAAGTACTTTTTTCAGAAGATCAATGATCACTTCTTTCCAACGGTCTATTCCAAGAGCCAGCGACTGAACTACAAGTACATCAGAAAACTTGTCTACTACAATTCCGGGAAGGAAATCTGCTTCTCCAAAAATCAGCCTGCAGCTTCCGGTATCCACAACCTTTTTCCTGTATTCCCAGGCATCACGCACACGCGACTCAAAAAAGTCTCTGTCAATCTCCTGACGTTCTTCTCTGGTAAGCAGACGCACTGTGATTTTGGAATTGGTATTGATATACCCCCGTCCCAGCGGATATCCGTCAAAATCTCTGATCAGTACGATATCCCCATTCACAAAACTTCCCATAATACTGGCAATCTCATTATCAAAAATCCACATTCCGCCTGATTTCAGAAGACGTCCTTCTCCTTTTTTCAGTGTTACCACTGCCAAACTCATGATTCTTTCCTCCCGGTCTTTACACCAATTGTTACTGTTCACTCCGTTCTCAGCAACCAGCAATTTCTATACATTCTATCACAGAATACTTATGATTTCCAGTGATTCCCGCTTTCCACCGCTCAAATCACAAAAAATTCATGATTTAACCGAATAACAGCGAAACAGGACGCTGCATTATGCAGCGTCCTGTTTACTGTTCTGTTATAAATTATTCGTATGTTTCTTCTACTGCTGTTTCTTCCTCATAAGTCTCTTCGGGCATTTCTTCGGTAGACTCTACCACTTCATCGTAAGATTTTACGCTTTCTCCATAAAGGCTTTCAAAGAAAATCATAGTATCGTCATAAAGAGTCTGTTTGTCCTCTGCCGGTACACTTGCAAGAATATCTTCCGTTCCGGTTTCATCCACAGCCAGACCGAAGATTCTCATCATCTTATCATTCAGCTGATTCAGCTGCGGTGTCATGTAAAGATCTGTTTCTGCAGGTGTGTAAGAAGCACCATCATCAATGAGGATCTGCAGGTATTCTTTAAGAACTCTTTCTTTTAATTTGGATCCTGTTTCACTATCCAGTACTACAGTCGCAACTGCTCCGTCCATAGCTTCCTGAAGTGCTGCTGCATCACCTTCATATTCACCTTTGCAGAACTTCTCTGCACGGTCATAAAGACTTCTGGAATCTGCATCCAGAGAATCCGGGCTCATAGCCTCTTCTCCGCCTTCTGCGGTCATTTCATCTACAGAGCCTTCACCTTCAACAACTGCGTCTGTTTCCTCATCGTATGGAATTTCTTCGCCATAATCTCCTTCGGAAACAGCCTCTTCACCACTTCCATCAGCGGTCTCTTCTGTATAGCCCCATTCTTCTTCTGCTACTTCACCGGCATCGTCACCTGTCTCTTCTGTGTAATCCCATTCCTCTTCTGAGGATTCTGCCGGGGCTTCTTCGGAAAGAGACGGATCCTCTGTGGATCCTGCAATGACATCCTCTCCAAGAATGCTCTCATCCAGGTCTTCTACAATACTGTCTCCGTCGCTGGAATCTTCACCGCTGTCTTCTACAAATTCTTCATCTTCATTATCATCTTCAATCGGTTCTCCGGAAACATTTTCTTCCACTGTTTCCAGTGTCTCTTTCATTTCGTCATAATCATAATCCTGCTGTGCGATCTGCTCCAGAAGGGATACGATCTTGTCAAGCTGCTCACTGCTTAAGCTGGTATTATTCTGTTCTGCAATGTTTACAACAATATTATAAATCTCATTTGCATCCTGGACATTACCGGAGAGCACCTGCATCTTCGCTTCATTAATAACACTTGTTGCATCATTCTGTCCAACATCCTGTGCAACTTCACCGGTCACGACCATTTCCTGTGTAGCAAGATCTTTTTTGGTTTCATCCAGCTTTTCTCCGCTTGCTGTCTCATACGCCATCAGAATACCAGTCAGAGCACCCGTACCGGACACCTCAAACGGGCAGGCAGCAACTACTTCACAGTTCGTAACTCCGGAAGTGGACAGTGTCGTTGCGATCATGTTGCAGGTTACCCAGTTCAGATTAGCTGTACGAACCTTGATACCGCCGGACTGGGTCGGTTTTACATAAGCGCAGCTGACGGTTCTGGTTCCGATCTGCTCAAGCGGAACATAGGCGCTTAAATGATTTCTCTCATCCTGATTGGTAATGGTGAGAACCTGCACCTGACTGCTGTCAACCTTAAAATATCTCATCATGGTGTTCTTCTGATCATCTGTAAGATCTGCACCAAGAGTTACTACTTTTACTGCATCTGCCATAGCTGGAACCGCATTAGATGCGATCAGGCAGATACTGCACACGATAGCGCTGATGATTCCTCTTTTTTTCATAATCTTCATCCTCCATTTTGATTTTCATATTTCTTTTCTGATTCACCGGCAGACATTCAGGGCCGGCCGGGATCGTGATATGTACATATTATAGCACACTTTTTTCCATATTTGTAATTTTAGCTTGAATTTGCTGTATATTTTTTATTCGTGAATCTCCAGCGGCTGGCCGTCCGGGTCAAAAAAGAATGTCATTTTTTTATTTGTAAACTCATCGACTCTCACCGGTTCTGTTTCAATGCCAAGAGCATTCAAATCTCTGACGGTGTCATCCACACTGTCAACCTGAAAAGCCAGATGCCGCAGCCCCATGGCTTCAGGATAACTCGGCCGCTTCGGCCGTCCCGGGATAATGAACAATTCGATCTCACATCCCTCCAGCTGCAGATCGATTTTATAATCTCCCCGCTCTTCCCGGTAATTCTCACGAATTACTTCAAATCCGAGCAGATCCGCATAAAAATGCCGTGATGCCGCATAGTCACTGCCAATAATGGCAATATGATGTACCTTTTTTAGATTCATGTCTTCTCCACCATCCTCTCCGTTTCCCTATATCTTCAATAATACCGAATATTTTTGGATTCTTTCAGTATACCTTTCCTTCAACGCAAAGTCAATCAGAGAGAACATCTGCCACTAATTACAAATTAATATCAATTAATTGTCTCAAAGGTATTGACCTGTAGTAAGCTCCAGGTGATATACTGAAATCAATAAAAAACATGTGTCAGGAGATTTTATGACTATATCTGAAGTAAGCAAAAAATACAATCTGACCCAGGATACCCTGCGGTATTATGAGCGGATCGGCGTCATTCCCCAGGTGCACCGGACTGCAGCCGGACTGCGCGATTATACAGAAGAAGACTGCAGTTGGGTAGAACTGGTCAAATGCATGCGCAGGGCTTCCCATAGATGCCATAGCCGAATATGTAAAACTGACTCAGGAAGGAAACGATACCATTCCTGCCAGGAGACAGCTTCTTCTTGAACAGAAGGAACAGCTGCAGAAACAGCTCACAAGCATTACACAGGCTATGGAACGGCTTGATTATAAAATATCCCGCTACGACGAAGCAATCAAAACCGGCATACTGACATGGGAATAATTCCTTATGCCTAATCCGTACATATGTATTTCACACCTGACAGGGTCAGCCAGACTTTATCATTTATACACAGCATAACAAATATCAGAAGGAAGAATCACTATGATTTACAAAAAATTTCAGGATATCGAATTATCCGCACTGGGAATGGGAACCATGCGTCTTCCTCTCATCAGCCAGAACGAGGCTGAGATAGACGAAGCCGCATCTGCAGAGATGGTAGAATACGCCATCCGTCATGGTGTCAATTATTTTGATACCGCATGGGGCTATCACAGCGGCAATTCCGAGCTTGTCATGGGCAAAATTTTATCAGAATATCCCCGCGACAGCTTCTATCTTGCCACCAAATTCCCCGGATACGATGTGTCCAATATGGATAAAGTAGAAGAAATCTTTGAAAAGCAGCTGGAAAAATGCCGCGTGGAATATTTTGATTTTTACTTATTCCACAATGTCTGTGAGAAAAACATCAACGAATACCTCGACCCAAAATACGGTATTCTGGATTATCTGATAAAGCAGAAAGAAAACGGCCGTATCCGTCACCTGGGCTTTTCCGCCCACGGAAGCTACGATGTTATGAAACGTTTCCTGGAAGCTTACGGAGAGCATATGGAATTTTGCCAGATACAGCTTAACTACATAGACTGGTCCTTCCAGGATGCAAAGGAAAAAGTAGAACTTCTGGACGAATACCATATTCCTGTATGGGTCATGGAGCCTCTTCGCGGCGGAAAACTGGCTTCTCTTTCCGATGAAAACACTGCCGCCCTCAAAGCACTGCGTCCGGATGAGGGAATTCCCGCATGGGCTTTCCGTTTCCTGCAGAGTATCCCCAGCGTTACCATGATCCTTTCCGGAATGTCCAATTTTGCTCAGGTTCAGGATAATATTCATACTTTTGAGACAGAAGAACCTCTGAACGAAACAGAAATGAAAACCATCCTGAATATCGCAGATAAAATGGCAAACGGTGTTCCGTGTACCGCCTGCCGCTACTGCACAGATCACTGTCCGCAGGGTATTGATATTCCTTCATTGATCAAAATGTACAACGAGCACACCTTCACCGGCGGCGGATTCCTTGCGCCGATGCTGATTGAGTCCCTTCCGGAAGACAAACGTCCGTCAGCCTGTCTCGCCTGCCGAAGCTGTGAAGCAGTCTGTCCGCAGGAAATCAAAATATCCGAGATTCTTGCAGACTTCACAGAAAAACTCAAAGCATGAGACCGGTAATTCATTATTAAATATGTGAGGATAATTTTACCGGAACTCGATGCACAGACAAAAATCCCCTCAGGAAAGTCTTTCAGACATTTTTCAGACTCTCCTGTACGGGGATTTTACGTTATTACAGATTTCATGTTGTCACAGATTTCATTTCATCGGATGAATTTCAAAATTTCTTTCGCCACACCATCTTCGTTATTATTACCTGCAACAGCGTATGCAGCTTTTTTGCAGTTTTCCATCCCGTTATTCATGGCAAATCCATATCTGACTGCCGCAAGCATATCGATATCATTATCCGCATCACCGAAAGCCATTGCTTCCTCCCGCGAAATCCCGAGAAGCTCCATCAGATGCAGAAGTGTCCTTCCTTTTCCCGCATCTGCATGTCCCACTTCCAGCATATGGGAAACGGAAGAAGTCACATAAACTCCCGGAATGGTTTCTTCAAGGATCCTCTTCAGTTCTCTGCGTTTCTTTTCATCTGCACAGGTAAATGCCAGGCTGTCAATGGTACCTGCATGTTCACAGATAAAAGACCGGATGCTTTTTACCGGGCACCGGGTTCTTTTTACATATGCCGCTCCATACGCAGTTGCGCCGAATTTCTCAGGATCTGCAATGTAGCTCTCCTCAGAATAAGGAGTACCCTGCCAGAAGGCTTCCAGTGCAACCTCCGGAGCAAGATCAAGTTCCAGCACTTTTTTTACGGATTCTTCAGCTAGAAGACATTCGTATATACGCTTTTTCTTTGAAACAGAATAAATAGCGGCACCGTTGGAGGTGATCACATATTCCGTATGTGCAAGTGACAGCACTTCCTTCGGCACAGCACTAAAAGCACGTCCTGTCGCCGGAACAAAACAAATTCCCTTCATTACTGCCTCTTCAACTACACTTCTGGTAAATGGCGTAATTTCTTTTTTGTCTGTCAGAAAAGTACCATCCAGATCAGTAGCAATCAGCTTAATTTTCATTTTTTTCATCACTTCTCTCGTTAAAACTGTCCGTATCAGCAAGCTCTTCTTTCAGCCTGCGTTTATTTTCATACATGTTTTGATCCGCGCGCTTCATTATATCTGCAACAGTGGTGTCTCCCGGCACAGCCCTGGCATACCCGGCGGCGACGCTGCACAGCGGAGAAATTTCTCTGCACCTCTGACGAACAAGCGACTGCAGTTCTGCTTCCATCACTTTCATTTCCATTTCCGAAAGGCCCTTTCCCCAGAATAAAAACTCGTCACCGCCCATTCTGTAGCAGGTTCCCCAGGCACCAAGTACCTCCTGCAGGGCTTCTGCACAGTTAAGTATATATTCATCTCCGGCATGATGTCCAAGATTATCATTGATCCGTTTCAGATAATTCAGATCTGCCATCATCAGTACATCGTCCCCGCCGGGAGTCCAGTTTTTTTCTCTCTCCATAAAAGACCTGCGGTTCATACAATTCGTCATCTGATCTACGTATGACAGATTCCGGTAATAAAGACTCCGAAGCCCCTGAGAATAAAGCATCATCGCGTGCCGCATGGAATGAAAAGCGACGATAAAGTAAAAAGCCAGCACGCCCATGCACAGGAATGTTCCAAGGTGCACTTTCAGATTTATCAGATCCGTGATCAGTTCAACACAGCAAAAAGCACTGAGAACGGTCAGTGCAACGACCATTGAAAAAATCTTTTTATTTCTATTATGAAGATAATCCCAATATATTAAAAATACCATTGTCACACACATGAAAAGCATGATGTGCAGCGAAATATCCAGCGACTCCATAAAATCCCGAATCCCCAGTATCTGCATCAGAATAAGTATTCCCAGATAAAACATTGTGAAATACTCCCATCCTCTGCATATTTTTTTGTAAGAAAGATCCGACATTTCTTCTATAATCTTCAGAAGCGGAAGCGGTATCAGATGCAGGGAAATCAGAGTAAGATTATACCACCACACAAGCTTTCCGGTAAAAAACTGGAGCATCTGGCTCTCACCAAGCATCCAGACGCCTGTCAGAATGCCGAAAATACCAAGCATCAGAATCTGGACGCTGAACACTCTCTTCTGCGTGTACAGAACACATATCACAATCATAACTACCCCGATGATCAGCAGAAGTACTGCCATTAAAAACCGCCATCCCGTAGAGCAGATAATAAAATACAGCAGCGCAGACCTGGTGCCCACATATACAGGATTCAAATGTCCTTTGTAATCTTCGTATGGAGAGTAAAGTTCTATTCGTATCTCTTTGCCCGCACTGTCTGTCGGCAGTCTGAACATGACCCAGCTGCTTGACGGTTCTCCGCCTAATACATTATTCCCCGAATCCAGAAATCCCTGTTCCAGCAAAAGTTCACTGTCGATCCAGATACGGACTGCCTCCTGTGATGCCCGGAAGCACAAAGTATTTCCATATTCCCAGATACTCTCCGGAATCGTTGTACTCACCACAGTCCTGCTATTCTCATCACATGAAAAAAAGGCCGGCAGTTCCTCCCCGGGCACTGACTCATTCTCTGTACGCCATGTGGCATTTAATCTGCATACTTCTTCAGTATTAAAAGCACTTTCAGTCGGACTTTCTCTCCATACCAGAATCAAAAACCATGCAATCATGATAAAAAATATCGTCGAAATCAAAGTGCCTGTCTTTTTTAATCGTTTTTTATTCATATTTCAAACTATCTCCGTATCATTGATTTCGGCATTAACCCGCCTGACAAAAATAATCCATCTATATAAGACTACTGTCAGACAGCAGGACATTCAGAAAAATAAATTCTTATCTATGTTCAGTATACAATATTTACAGGCAAAAGAAAATAGAACAAATTGTAGATTTATTTCAAAAGCCCCTGATTTCATATGCAGTGTATGTATGGCTGTAATGATATCCTAACTTTTCTGCAAGTGCAACCGACCACAGATTCTGAGCATCCCAGTTTGGATACAGATCTCTGTCCAGGCATTCCAGTATAAGTCTGGCTCCACAGACATAAGCAAGTCCTCTTCTTCGGAAAGGCTGTTTTGTACCAATCTCAATCTCTATACCTCCATGATAACTGGAATAAGTGGATGCACCGGAGACAAGTTCCCCTTCTTTCAGCACAAAAGCTCCAAGCCCCAGTCTTTGGAACGTTTCAAAATCCCTGAACTGTGCCGTGAAATCTCTGCTCCAGTCTCCTGCTTCACATTTTTTAAATATATCCTCATCCATCAGACGCAGTTCGAATCCTTCCGCAAGGCCGGAAACCACCTGCTCCAGATGCGCTCTGTCAAAGATTCCCTGTTCTTTTTTAATAGCATATCGGGAAACCTTTTTTGCCTTTTCCCCATAACATTCTTCAATCAAAGAACCCCATTCTTCATTTTGCGGAACCATGATCACAAAATCCTTCTCACGCCACTGTGGTTTATATAAGACCAGCTCTCTTTCTGGCTTTCCGGCATAATAAGCAAAATCTCCCAGAATTGCCATAACAGCCCCTGGTTTTTCCGGATGATCCGCATATAATTCTCCCATAACACCCTGCATGCAGGACCACAAAAGGGATTCCTGCCAGTCTCCAAATAAATTCTCTGCAAGACTTCCGTTATCCAGTTTATAGATCATTCCTCTTCTCCTTTACATTTTTCGTGTTGTCATATTTATCCGTATTACATTCTTGTAATCATATTAATTTGTATTATATCCTTGTTGTCATATTCATTCGTAGTATATCTTTGTCGTCACATCTATCTGTATTATATCCGGATTCTGCTGTGAACTCAATACAGGAACTTCTTCCTGCATCCGGTTATTGTGAATTTCTGTTGCTGCGAACGGAATTCACAGTAACGAATTTCTTACGAGCACATTTATCCAGCCATAAACCCCGCAGTTCTTCACAAAAAATTCACACAAAAAATCAAGAAATCAGCCCCAAATTGACCAATACCCTATATAATATAAAAAATACATCTGTTTCGCATCAGGACTGCCATTTTCTTCATTACACCTCGCGTCACGCAGTTATCCTGTCCGAAACCAAATCAGTACTACATAAAGGAGGAAATTATGGACATTAAGTTCAAAAAGACCACATTAGACGATGATGCTTTAATGTACAATAAATCAAAAGACACCATCACCAGAGAAGAACTCAACCAACTCCCGTTCAAGCAGAAACTGATCTATTTCAAAGATTACTATGCCAAGATAACGATCGTTGTGATCGTTATTATAATTGCAGTCATTTCTCTGCTGAACACCACCATTTTTAATCGCTCCACGTGCATGCTCTCTCTGATCTTACTCAATGGTCAGATGGAAAATTCAGACCCGCTTAGCGAATCTCTCGAAGAATACCTGGAAATCACCAATAAAAATGACTATGTATCTGCAGAAGCCTTCAATATTTCCGATTATCAGATGAACATGGCTTATATGACAAGAATCTGGGCCGGAAGTGCCGATATCGTCATCTGTTCCAGATCAGATTTTGAAGAACAGTCCGCCAGAGGATATTGTGCAGACTTAAGCGAAACACTTCCTGAAGAAATGTATTCCGCCCTGTCTGATTGTATCATAGATGGACAGATAGAAGACATAGATGAAGATGGAAATGTTCTTTCCCGTTCCGACCCGCAGCCTTTCGGCATCGACATTTCTGACAGCAGTGTTCTGGAAGAATACGAAATCTTCTGCCGGGATCCGGTTCTGTTTATTACCGCAAATTCACCAAACCCGGACAATGCGGTGAAGACACTGGCTTATTTTACTGACTGAACAAACTGAAACCCGAAGAGGAGCATGTTTCCCGTTATCTGAGAAACCTGCTCCTCTTTATTCATGATCTATGTGTCGGATACAGTAAGTTATTGCTGTTCTTATACACTGCTGACCTTTGGCTATAATATCCTTCTGTGTACAATCGAAAGCTCATGCTCCTGTTTTAGACAATTTACAAATTGTTTCTATATGGACAGTTTCACAGAACTGTTCTACGCAGCAGGCCCGTTCCACGCGGTATCCTGCTGCCAGGAATGTTTCCAGATCTCTGGCAAGACTGGTGGCTTTGCAGGAGATATACACAATATGATCCACTCCGTATGAGATGATCTTCGGAAGAGCTTTGGGATGGATTCCGTCTCTTGGCGGATCCAGCACGATGACATCCGGCTTTTCGGCAACTTCATCCAACACTTTCAGCACATCTCCTGCAATAAAACGGCAGTTCGAAAGCCCGTTGCGCGCAGCGTTTTCTTTTGCTGCTTCCACGGCCTCCTCCACGATTTCCACACCGATCACTTCCTTTGCCACAGGTGCCAGAAGCTGGGCTATGGTTCCTGTGCCGCTGTAAAGGTCAAATACTTCCATATCTCTGGTACTTCCGATATAATCACGAACAATGGAATAAAGCACTTCTGCTGCCAGAGAATTGGGCTGGAAGAAAGAAAATGTACTGATCTTAAACCGCAGCCCGAGGAGTGTTTCATAAAAATAATCCTGCCCATAAAGAATCCTGGTCTCATCGCTTCTCACCACATCTGAAAGTGAATCGTTGATGATATGCATGATTCCAACAATTCTTCCCTCCAGCGGAAGGTTCAGCAGCGCTTCCTTCAGAGGCTCCAGGTCATGCTCTTCCTGACTTGTAGTGATCACATGCACCAGAATTTCACCGGTAGTCACGCCGCGGCGCAGAAGCAGATGACGAAGATATCCTGTATGCTGCATTTTCCTGTAATAGGAAACACCTCTGTCCCGGAAATAACTCCAGACGCAGGTGAGGATTTTCGTCATATCCTCGTGAACCAGCCTGCAGTCTCCGGTATTCAGAACATCATAGGTACTTCCCTTCTTGTGAAGCCCCAGGGAAAGTGGTCCGTCTTTGTACTCATCTCCAAAAGAGAACTCCATCTTATTTCTGTATCCAAACTCGATGGGACTTCCATGGATTCCCTCCCACCAGTAATCCGGCTGACCTTCCCCATTGGTCTGTCCCCCGGAAATCAGTGCCTGGTCAAGGAGCTCCTTCACCTGCTGTTCCTTCATCTTCAGCTGTTCTTCATAAGGCATGGTCTGATACATGCACCCTCCGCAGGCCGGAAAAACACTGCAAACCGGTTCCCGTGTTTCCAGAGGAGACTTTTCCAGTACTTCCAGAAGACGGCCTTCTGCACGACCGGAGCGTTTTTTATTAATGACAAACCGTATCTTCTGTCCCGGTATTCCGTTTTTAACGATCACTTTCTGTCCATCTATATAAACAAGTCCTTTATTGGGGTACTCTACTTTTTCTATGATTCCCTCATAAATTTCGCCTTTTTTCATAATTCCTCCGTTTTCATCCATCGGTTTCACAAAAATAGCTCCGGTATCTGCCGGAGCCATGTTGTTTATTCTTCCTCTTCGTCTTCGAAATAATCATCAAAATCATCATCAAAGTCTTCTTCGAAATCTTCCAGATAATCCGGTGCGAAGAAATGGTATACTGCAAATGCGATTCCTGCAACTGCTGCTACAGCACCGATGATTGCCAGCACCCAGAGGACTGTATTTTTCTCTTTTTCTTCTTCTTTTTTCTTTAATGCATTCAATAAATCTTCAATTTTAATATTCATAACTGCACCATCCTCTCATAATTCTAAACGGCAGAGCATCTGTCAGGTCTTCTATTCTGTTCTGTCTGCCGCTTGGCGGCCTGACAACCGGCCGATTTGATTATGTTCTATATTATACCACTACCGCACAGATTTTACCATAACTAATCGAATTTTTCATATAATTCTGATGAGTCTTTCTCCTCCTACTTCGGCAGTCAGATTTTTTTCAGCTTCGCAAAACCAGCGAACATTTTTTTCACTCCATATCTGTCAAACTCCACCGTTACCTCAAAATCACGTCCGCCTTCCACGATACTCTTCACGATTCCCACACCGAATTTTACATGCCGTACAGTATCCCCTACATCATATTCCAGAGATGAAGGTTTTGTCACTTTGAACTGCTTCGGATCAAAGGCTTTTGCGTGGAATGCCATTTTCATCTGGGCATAACTGCTCTTTGCCGGGATCACTTCCTCAAGCTTCGGCTTCTTCTCCTGGATCTTATGTCCCAGATCCACCAGTTCCCGTGGAATTTCCCGCACAAAACGGGATACCCGGTTGTATTGTGTCTCCCCGCGGATCATTCTCTGCTGGGCAGCTGTGAGCGTCAGATCCTTCATTGCTCTTGTAATACCCACATAGCACAGCCTGCGCTCCTCTTCCATATCGGAGAGTTCCCCGCTTGAGATACTCATATAACTTGGAAAAATCCCGTCTTCCATTCCCGCCAGAAATACATGGGGAAACTCCAGTCCCTTGGCGCTGTGGAGTGTCATAAGCAGCACATAATCCTGATCCGGATCCACGGTATCAATATCCGCGATCAGCGCGATCTCCTCCAGAAATCCGGAAAGAGTCGCAGGCTGGTTCATCTCCTCCATTGTCTCTGCATAAGTGACAGTCTTGGAGATCAGTTCATCGATATTTTCGATTCTGGCCCTGGATTCGTCCGTATCCTCTGCCTTCAGTTCCTCCACATAACCGGTCAGGTCAATGATTTCTTCCAGCAGTTCCTTTACGGAATATGCCTCAGCCTTGCTCTTCAGCGACTGGATAAAGGTCACAAATCCATCAATCTTACTCAGGCTTCTTCCAATAGACGGAACTTCTTCCGCCACACGCAGAGCATCATAAAAGCTGATATCCATCTGATCCGCATAATCCTGAACTCTGTTCACAGTTGTGGCTCCGATTCCTCTCTTCGGTACATTAAGGATCCTCTTCACAGCCAGATCATCCTGCACATTATCAATGGTCTTGAGGTAACACAAAAGATCTTTGATTTCCTTTCGGGCATAGAAATTTACGCCTCCCACCAGTTTATACGGAATATTGGCAAGCAGGCATTTTTCTTCAAACAGTCGTGACTGGGCATTGGTACGGTAAAGGATCGCGCAGTCCCGGTAATGATATTTGCCCTCTCTGTGCTCTTTGGATATTTCCCCCACAATATATTCCGCTTCCTCAAATCCATTCAGGAACTGGCGGAACTGAACCATGGAACCTTCCTCGTTTTCGGTCCAGAGGCGCTTGGGTTTACGCTCCGTGTTATTGCTGATCACTTCGTTGGCTGCATTCAGGATGTTCTGAGTGGAACGGTAATTCTGCTCCAGACGGATCACCTTTGCATCCGGAAAAACACGCTCAAATCCAAGAATATTGCCTATATTTGCTCCGCGGAATTTATAAATGGACTGATCATCATCACCTACAACACAAAGATTCTCATACCTGGAGGCAAGCAGACTCACCATCTTGAACTGTACCGTATTGGTATCCTGATACTCATCCACCATAATATATCTGAAACGTTCCTGATAATATTCCAGCACGTCCCCGCAATTCTGAAAAAGCTCTACAGTCTTCACCAGCAGATCATCAAAATCCAGCGCGTTGTTCTTACGCAGGGATGCCTGATATTCCCGGTAAACGCCTGCCACTTTCCGCTGATTGAAGTCACTTCCCGCGTTCATCTCCATCTCATCCGGCGTGATCAGTTCATCTTTGGCGTGGGAAATCTGCGCAAGCAGGGACCGTTCTTTATACACCTTGGTGTCAATATCCAGTCGCCTGCAGATGTCTTTCATCAGCGTCTTCTGGTCATCCGCATCATAGATGGCAAAATTATTGTCATAACCCAGCCTGTCTATGTATCTGCGCAGGATCCGCACACAGGTGGAATGAAAAGTGGATACCCAGATGCTCTCCGCACCGAATCCCACGATCTTATCTACTCTCTCCCTCATCTCCTGAGCCGCTTTATTTGTAAAAGTAATTGCCAGAATGTTCCATGGGTTCACGCCTTTTTCCTCGATCAGATACGCGATCCTGTGAGTCAGCACTCTGGTCTTGCCCGAACCGGCTCCCGCCAGGATCAGCAGCGGTCCTTCCGTGTGGAAGACCGCTTCCTGCTGCCGGTCATTTAATGTATCATATATGCTCATATTTTAAATTCTCCTTATCACAATGCTGCCGAAACAAAAGCTCATTAATAATTATAACATGGCACGCACACATCTCACAAGCACAACCGCACAGACGTTTTGTTTTTCTTCTCTCCAGCTAAAAGGACCCCCATGCAAAGACAGTATCCCCAATCGGAGAACTCCTGCTTTACACGGAGGTCCTTTTCAACTATATCAAATCTGAGAGAAGGGCTGATTCAATCGGATGCACTTTTTTGCATCACTTTTCCAGCACAAAATGGAAATTCCAGCTCTGGTATTCACCCCTGAATGCCGGAAGGCGGAAACCTCCGTACATCAGAGCTGCACCCAGATACCGTTCACCATTCATCACATAGAACTTATCTTCAAGAAGTCCGCGCAGTTTCACATAAACCGGAGCTGCGTTCGGATATGTCTTCACGGAAACAGCACTCACCAGAGCCTCGCTTCCGTCCTCTGCGGCAAATTCCCATACAGTAAATGCTTCATCCCTGTACGGATCTGTAATTCTGTAATACTTTCCATCCTGGATCAGGTCATAATATCCTTTGTATACCCGGATCTGTTCACGGATTTCCGTTTTCTCTTCTTCGGACAGCTTCATGGGATCCAGCTCATAGCCAAATGTTCCTGCCATGGCAACGGTTGCTCTTGTCGCAATTGGTGTCTTTCTTCCTGTCTGATGATTCGGGCTGGCAGATACATGAGAGCCCACTGCACTGATCGGGTAAGCGAAAGAAGTTCCGTACTGGATCTTCAGTCTCTCAATGGCATCGGTATCGTCGCTGCACCAGATCTGCGGGCTGTAATACAGCATGCCGGCATCGAATCGTCCGCCGCCGCCGCTGCAGCCTTCCAGCAGTATATTCGGGTAACGGTTTATAAGTTTTTCCAGAAAATCATAAAGTCCCAGCACATATCTGTGGCAGATTTCTCCCTGTCTGTGTGCAGGAAGCGCTGCACTGAAAATATCCGTAATATTGCGGTTGAAATCCCATTTCAGATAATCAATTTCCGCATGATCCAGAACTTCACACATCTGTGCAAATACATGATCACGCACATCCTGTCTTGAGAAATCCAGCACCAGCTGATATCTGCCGCGGACAGGTTTTCTTCCGGGGATCTGGAACGCCCAGTCAGGATGCTCACGGTAAAGGTCACTGTCCTCGGAAACGCATTCCGGCTCGAACCAGATTCCGAACTTCAGTCCAAGCCCGTGAATCCGTTCTGACAGTTTACCGAGAGTGCAGCCAAGCTTCTTTTCATTGACATACCAATCACCAAGTCCGCTGAAATCGTCATCTCTTTTGCCGAACCAGCCGTCATCCATGACAAAAAGCTCCACACCCAGAGCCGCAGCTTCTTTTGCCATTTCCACAAGCTTATCACCGGTAAAATCAAAATACGTGCCCTCCCAGTTATTCATAAGGACAGGCCTTCTTGCCTTCTTATATTTACCTCTGCACAGATTATTGCGGTACGCGTAATGATAAATCTGAGACATTTTTTCAAATCCGCCGCAGCTGTATACCATAGCTGCTTCCGGTGTCCAGAAATCATCTCCCGCCTTCAGTTCAAAATCAAAATTATCCGGATGAATTCCCATGACCACTCTGGTCTGATTTGCCTGATCAAGCTCCGCCTCTGCAAGGAAGTTTCCGCTGTACAGAAGAGAGAATCCGTAGCATTCTCCCTGTGTTTCTCCGGTACGGTGATCTGCAAGGATCACAAACGGATTATAGTGATGGCTGGATGCGCCTCTGACACTGCCTACCGACTGCAGACCATGATGTACCGGTGTGCGGGAAAGCTGGCGCTCCATTTCATGTTTTCCGTAAAAAGTCATCCAGTCATAAGAACCATAAATCTGATCCAGACACATGGATGCAGCTTTTTCCAGATAAACCGGCTGCGCTGTGCGGTTTTCAATTCGAACAGCTCTGGTGATCATATCCAGATTTTCCATAACGCCGTAATATAAATGTACAAAAATATCTTCTGCTTTATCCTTCAGGGTCACCACAAGAGTCTTTGCGCTGTCGCCTTCCTGCGCATAAACAGCCGGCATTCCCGGAATTGTATATTTCCCTTCCAGAATTTCACAATTCTCATATCGGAGATCCAGGACACGGCAGCCACCGGCACCGCGGATTCTAAGTGCACTGGTCCGATAATCACCGGTTCCAAAGCAGGAATACTCCTGCGGCAGAATTTCCGTAGAATACGTTCTGTTTTTTTCAGCATCATATGGATTTGCGGCAAATCCACGATCTTTGCAGTAAATCAGATATGAATAGTCCGTATTCTCTGTCTTTCTTCCATAATATGTATGCAACAGAACTCCCAGATCATCTTTTTTCATTTGATACATACTGTTTTTGGTATACAATGTAAACAAAGCTTTTTTCTCATCAAATACTACTGCCATGATCCTTCTCCTTTTCTTTATATCATATCGCTCTTTTTGTAAAATTCTACCACGCTTATCCAAAATCGTAAATACTTGAATGGATTTATTTTTATACCTGTTTGCTATTTTTCACGAATATAGTTGAAGTATGTACTAATTCGGGTATATAATGTAGAAAAGCTTTTTATTTTCAGTGATTTTATACAAATACATCATATTTTTTTATAGAACATTACCATTTTTTTCTCACAGGAGGGCGAAAATATGCCGGATCTATTATTCCATGTATTTTCTGATGAACGTTTTATGGACCTGACTTTGTATCAGTTCGGGTATGAAAAATGCCGTCCGCTCCATTCTTACGGGCCATTTATACGAAACAACTACCTTTTTCACTATGTGATTTCCGGTCATGGAACCCTGCTCACAGATGATACCCACAATCATTCCAAGGAGTATAAGATCGGCCCGGGCTCCGGTTTTCTCATTGAGCCAGGAAGGATCAACTCCTATTACGCAGACCGTGAAGATCCCTGGGAATATACATGGATTGAATTTGGAGGTCTCCGGGCAAAAGAAATACTGGAAAGTTCCGGACTTTCTTCAGAAGAACCGGTTTTTTGTCCCATTTCCGCTGATGATGGAGAACGTATAAAAAATGAACTTCTCTATCTTTCCACTCACGGGCAGGAATCGTCACTTCACCTCATCGGACATCTGTACCTTATTCTGGATGCTGTCCAGCGTGGTTCCTCCAGGAAACGCACCGTTCAGGGCGGCAGTCTGTCCAAATTTTACACAAAAGAGGCAGTCACATTCATTGAACAGAATTATGCCTTTCCCATCACTGTTGAGGACATGGCAGGCCGCTGTAAACTGGACAGAAGCTATTTCGGCAAAATCTTCAGAGAAACCATGGGACAGTCTCCCCAGGAATTCCTTATTCGTTATCGTATGTCCAAAGCTGCGGAACTTTTAAAAATCACAGATCTTTCCATTGGTGAAATAAGTATTCGGGTGGGCTATCCCAATCAGCTTCATTTTTCCCGTGCATTCAAAAAAGTATTCTGTGAATCTCCAAGAGCATACCGTCAGAATAATAAAATTTTAAAAGAAAATCGTTGACAAAAATATTTACAAGTAGTTTCGAGAACTATATAATAGAGACCAGAGGTGATGAACAGATGACAATCGATACAAAAGACATGATCAACAGTATCCTGGACAGTGTTTCCAGGATTGACTATATCAAACCGGAGGACCTGCCTAATATTGATCTTTATATGGATCAGGTGACTACTTTTATGGAATCCCAGCTTGCCTCCACCAAACGTTATCCGGAAGACAAGATTCTAACCAAAACCATGATCAATAATTACGCCAAGAATAATCTGCTGCCTTCCCCGGAGAAGAAACGCTACTCCAAAGAGCATCTTCTTCTGCTGATTTTCATTTACTATTTCAAAAATATTCTTTCCATTAATGATATCCAGACTCTTCTGAATCCCATTACAGAAAAATATTTCAAATCAACAGAAGAAAAAGATCTGACCTATATCTATAATGAAGTATTCAGCCTGGAAAAGAACCGTATTGAATCCCTCAAAAAAGATTTACTGAAAAGTTATCATATGGCAGAAGGAACCTTTGCAGACGCCTCCGAAGAAGATAAGCAGTTCCTGAAGATATTTTCCTTCATATGTCAGCTCAGCTTCGATGTTTATGTCAAGAAAATGCTCATTGAACATCTGATCGATGATATGCGCCCGGATGAGCCTTCCGGCAAACACCGCAAAGAAAAACCTCCAAAACCGCGCAAAGAAAAATAAGTGCAGTGCATCCAGGGTGAAACTGTAAGGAAAATAATAAAATCATCAATTTCACAGAAAACAATAAAATCGTCAATTTCATATTGATTTGTAAAAAGAAATATGTTAAACTCCCTTACTGACAAGACAGTTGTAAAATCACTATGTCAAAGAGGGAGTTTTCATATGGAAAGAATGAAAAAAACACTGAATCACATTTTTATTGACGGACTAAGCGGCATGGCACTGGGGCTTTTCTCCACTCTCATCGTGGGAACCATCATCCAGCAGATCGGCAGCCTGATTCCGGGGAACTTAGGTGATATTATTTATGTCATCGGTAAGGTGGCTGCTGCTATGACAAGTGCCGGAATCGGCGTTGGCGTTGCCTACAAGTTCAAAGAAAGCCCGCTGGTTACTTTTTCTGCAGCGACCGCCGGCATGGTAGGCGGATTTGCCAGCAAGCTTCTGGCAGGTACCGTTCTCGTTGACGGAGCTATGGTCTTCTCCGGTCCGGGAGAGCCCCTGGGAGCTTTCATCGCAGCACTGGTTGGAATCGAACTTGGACATCTTGTTTCAGGAAAAACCAAAGTCGATATTCTGGTCACACCGCTTGTAACTATCCTGACAGGTTCTGCAGTCGGCCTGGTTCTCGGACCGCCTATTTCTTCATTTATGACCTGGCTGGGAAGTATTATTAACTGGGGTACGGAACAGCAGTCATTCCTTATGGGTATCATTGTTTCTGTCCTGATGGGTATGATCCTTACCCTCCCCATCAGTTCCGCAGCACTTGGTGTCATCCTGAATCTTAACGGTCTGGCAGCAGGAGCTGCTGTCATCGGATGCTGCTGCAACATGGTAGGCTTCGCAGTTGCAAGTTACCGTGAAAACGGTGTTGGCGGACTGATCGCACAGGGTGTGGGAACTTCCATGCTTCAGGTACCCAACATCGTAAGAAAACCCGTCATATGGATACCGGCTATTGTATCCAGCGCTGTAGTAGGTCCGATCGGTACCGTTCTTCTAAATATGCAGTGCAATGCAACAGGCTCCGGTATGGGTTCCGCAGGATTCGTCGGCCAGATCATGACCTGGCAGACAATGATCCAGTATGACACACCGATGGTCGTTCTGATTAAAATTCTTCTCCTTCAGTTCGTTCTGCCGGCAGTTATCACACTGGCTGTATCAGAATTCATGCGCAAAAAACAGTGGATCAAAACAGGAGATATGGCACTGGATCTTTAATTCCCGTCATTCAGCAAAAACCGCCTGTATGGTTTATCAGTAATCCCATACAGGCGGTTTTGTTTCTGTTTAAATTGATTCTTCTGTGTTCTTTTTTTCTGCTTCTTTTTTCTCTGTTTCTTCCATCTCTGCTTTACTTTTTTCGTTCTCACGCATTCTGGCAAAAACCATCTCATAACCGTCATTTCCATAGTTCAGAGAACGATTTACACGACTGATGGTGGCAGTGGATGCCCCGGTCTTCTCCGAAATATCCAGATACGTGCGCTTATCCATCAGCATCTTGGCAACTTCAAAACGCTGTGAAAGAGACAGAAGTTCATTGATGGTACACACATCCTCAAAAAATGTATAACATTCTTCTTTATTCTTTAAGCACAAAATCGCCTCAAAAAGATGATCAACTGCCTCAGTTCTAATCTTCTTACCCATGTCATTGCTCCTTTAAAACAATTTTCTAATCACTCGATAATATTAGTATTTTAACACTCTACTCTGTGATAAGCAAGCAGTTTTCACAAATTTTATGCATTTTTCATAATTTCACAAGGTTTTCATCCAGTTCTTTTTATGCAGAAATATAACTACTTTCATTTACAGTTATTATTACTCTTCCCAAAAATCATCTGATCTATCACGAAAAAACCTGCAGCAAATTTTTACTGCAGGTTTTTTCGTTAGGAGAAACTTATTTTGCAATAAAAGATTTTCTCTTGCTTACTACATCAAAGATAACTGCAGCCAGAAGAACTGCACCTTTTACTACTTTCTGCATATTCTGGTCTGTACCCATGATACTCATACCCTGGTTGATGATACCCATCAGAACCGCACCGATGATAACCCCGGGAACTGTACCGGTTCCGCCATATGCAGAAGCGCCACCGATAAAACAGGAACCAATGGCATCCATCTCATAGTTCTGTCCATAGGTAGGCTGTGCAGAAGTCATACGCGCTACCGTCAGAAGACCTGCAAGAGCTGCAAGGAATCCCATATTGGTGTATGCAATAAAGTAAACTTTGTTTGTGTTAATACCGGAAAGCTTTGTAGCTTTTTCGTTACCGCCCACCGCATAGAAATAACGTCCTACAGTTGTTTTGCTTGTAACATACCCATAAACAAGAACAACGATCAGAACCCATACAAGAGAAGTAGGAATACCTTTGTACTGGGCAAGTTTTATGCTGACAGCCATAACAACAACTACGATCAGAACCATTTTGGCATACATGGCACCCACACTGCCTGTCTCATATCCGTTTTTCTTTCTGTTCAGATAACTGCGCATTGTCATGATCACATAAACTGCACAGGCAATAATGCCCACTGCAAGAGCAACCATATTCAGACCTTCTCCGCCGCCCAGGAAATCCGGGATGTAGCAGTTGGCACCGCCGCCGAACAATTTAACGAATGTCTCTGATTTGATCGGAAGTGTTTTACCTGCCAGAACAACATTGGACAGACCCCTGAACATCAGCATTCCTGCCAGTGTCACAATGAATGGCGGAATACGCACATATGCGATCCAGAACGCCTGCCATGCTCCGATCAGAGCACCGATCAACAGTGAAAGAATGACTGCCACACCATCCGGCAGCCCCATGTTTTCCATAAAGATACCGCACAGAGCGCCTACAAAGCAGACAACAGATCCAACAGAAAGGTCAATGTTTCCTCCTGTCAGAATACACAGCAGCATACCGGTTGCAAGTACAAACACATATGCGTTCTGTGAAATCAGGTTATTAATATTCTGCGGGTAAAGAATCTTGCCCTGTGTTCCCCAGGCAAAAAACAGAGTTACCAGAACAAGAACAATAATCATTGTATATTTTTGAAATCCGGCTTTTAATTTTGCTTTATACATTTCTTACTCTCCTTTGCTTGACTTCAGAATACATGCCATAATCTTTTCCTGAGATGCTTCCTCTGCGCTTAATTCGCCTGCGATTCTGCCCTCATTCATGACATAGATACGGTCTGACATTCCCAATATTTCCGGAAGTTCGGAAGAAATCATTATGACTGATTTGCCTGCTGCAACAAGGTCATTGATAATACAGTAGATTTCATATTTTGCACCTACATCGATACCTCTGGTAGGTTCGTCCAGTATCAGAACATCCGGATCTGCAAACATCCATTTTGCAAGTAATACTTTCTGCTGGTTTCCGCCGCTCAGGTTCCCAACATTCTGTTCTACGGAAGGACATTTTGTTTTCAGCTTATCCTTGTATTCCACAGCAACTGCGTATTCTTTATCAGGATCAATGATTCCGTTTTTGCTGACGCCCTTCAGGTTTGCAAGAGTTGTATTGATTTTAATAGGATTGCTCAGGATCAGTCCGTCTCCTTTTCTGTCTTCTGTTACATAAGCCAGCTTGTGTTCAATGGCATCACGGGCACTTTTCAGATGAACTTCCTTTCCGTTCAGGAAAAGGTTTCCGCTGATATTTACCCCATAGCTCTTTCCAAAAACACTCATGGCAAGCTCTGTACGTCCCGCTCCCATAAGGCCGGAAATACCAACAACTTCACCTTTGCGTACATTGATGGATACATTATCCACTACTCTTCGCTCTGAATACAGGGGATGGTATACCGTCCAGTTTCTCACTTCCATATTGATATCGCCGATTTTTACACCATGGCGTTTCGGGAAACGGTCTGCAATTTCACGGCCGACCATTCCTTTGATAATACGGTCTTCTGAAAAATCGTCCACACCTTTTACAAGCGTTTCGATGGTGGAACCGTCGCGGATAACGGTGATCTTATCCGCAACATATGCAACCTCATTGAGTTTATGTGTAATAATAATACAGGTAAGACCTTCTTTTTTCAGCTTCAGCATCAGATCAAGAAGCGCTTTGGAATCCGACTCATTCAGAGATGATGTAGGCTCGTCAAGAATGAGAAGTTTTGCTTTTTTTGCCAGAGCTTTTGCGATTTCCACAAGCTGCTGTTTACCCACACCGATGTCTTTGATCAGGGTTCTGGTGGACTCTGAGAGTCCTACCTGCTTTGTATATTTCTCTGCCATTCCGTAGGTCTGATCCCAGTTAATGGCGAATTTTTTTCCTCGTTCATTACCAAGGAACATGTTTTCTCCGATCGTCATATAAGGTATCAGAGCAAGTTCCTGGTGAATAATTACAATTCCTTTTGATTCACTGTCTTTAATATCATGAAAATTACAGACTTCTCCGTTATAAATGATATCCCCCTCATAAGTTCCATAAGGATACACACCAGAAAGAACATTCATCAGAGTAGATTTTCCGGCGCCGTTTTCACCTACAAGTGCGTGGATTTCTCCTTCTTCTACCTGAAGATTCACATTGTCAAGCGCCTTTACGCCAGGGAATGTTTTGGTGATATTTTTCATTTCCAACAGTATCTTTGCCAAAATTTCTCCCTCCTATCAAAGCAACAGGCGGGCGCGCCGGCCCGCCTGTGCAGAACATTTTACAGAACAAATTTTATGTTATTTGATATTCAGATTACTGTAACTGATCTTCTGTGTAATATCCGGAATCAACAAGCATCTCTTTGTAGTTGTCAACAGTTACTGCAACCGGCTCGCAAAGGTAAGACGGGATAACGCCTGTGCCGTTATCATAAGTTTCAGTATCGTTTACAGGAGCTTCGCCGCCCTGCATGATAGCGTCAACCATTTCAACAACCTTGGATGCCAGTGTACGTGTATCTTTGAATACGGACATAGCCTGTTTGCCATCGATAATGTTCGGCATGTTTGCAATGTCACAGTCCTGACCGGTGATAATCGGATATTCGCCTGTATAGTTCGCTGCCAGAGCGTTTTCTACACCAAGTGCGGTAGAGTCGTTGGAAGCAAGAACTGCATCAAGGTTTGTTCCGTCTGCATAGTAGGAAGAAAGGATATTCTCAAATCTTGCCTGTGCGGTTTCTGTTGCCCAGTTAGCTGTAGCAACTTCATCTTTTGTCATCTGTCCGGACGGGCAAACCAGCTTGCCTGCATCGATGTACGGCTGAAGAACATCCATGGCACCGCCGAAGAAGAAGTTTACGTTATTGTCACCAGGGTCACCTGTTACAAATTCAATATTAAACGGACCATCCTGATTGTCCAGATCCAGAGCATCTACCAGGAACTGTCCCTGAGTCTTTCCAACAAGATAGTTGTCAAATGTTGCATAGTAGGAAACTGCATCTGTGTTCATGATCAGACGGTCATAGGAAATAACCGGGATTTCTGCTTCTTTTGCCTGTGCAAGAACTGTTCCGAGAGAATCGCCTTCGATGGAAGCGATAACCAGAAGCTGATCACCGTTTGCGATCATATTCTCGATCTGGGAAACCTGTGTTGCAACATCATTTCCTGCGAACTGAAGATCTACTTCGTAGCCTTTTGATTCCAGTTCTTTCTTCATATTCTCGCCGTCCTGATTCCATCTCTGGAGATCCTGGGTAGGCATTGCAACGCCGATCAGGCCTTTGCTTTCTTCAGCTTTAACGGATGCCGGTGCTGCTACCATTCCAACTACCATAGATGCGCAAAGAGTAGCTACAAACAATTTTCTTTTCATTTTTAAAATCCTCCGTTTCTTTTTTCGACTTCAGTACTCCATGAGTACTACGTTCTTGATGGTGTTATTGTAGCACGGTTCATATAGGATTTAGTTGGCAAATTATCGGACATTTTTCAGAAATGTAAAAAATGTCCTGCATAAAGCAAGACATTTTTGTCACAAAAATTTCCTATTGACTTTTGTGTATATTATATATTTTTTTCGATTTCGGCTTATCTTTTTGGAACATTCAGATAAACATCCTCTTCTGAATGCACTCCTGCATCAATAATAATTTCATCCATATTCTCTTTTGTAACTGCAATTGGCCGGAGCATGCAGAAAGGAATATCCTTCAAACCATCATTGATACTGCTGTTGATCCGCTCAAGTTCCTCGCCCCGTGCCATTTTCACCGCATACCTTGCAGTGGCTTTTGCAAGAGTTTCCACGGATTTAAAGGCCGTCATCGTCTGAGTTCCTTCCACAATCCGCTGGCAGGCAGCCAGATCTCCGTCCTGTCCCACCACCTTCACTTTACCGGCAAGACGATGCTCGGAAAGGACACGTACCACCTGGGACGCGATATCATCGTTCCCGCACATGATTCCCTTCACATCCGGGAATTGCTCCAGCGCCTCTTCCAGATAATCCACAGCCTGTTCCGCAAGCCATCCTTCGCAGCTTGCCCGGTACACCACCTGAAGGTTACTGCCCTTAATCTGTTCCTCAAAACCTTCCCATACCATCTGCACATTGTTGTCTTCTTCCGCACCCTGGATCATAAAAATCTCTCCGCCTTCCGGAATAGATTCGATCAGTGCCTCTCCCATCAGTTCTCCCACGCCTCTATTATCAAAGGAAACATAAAGGTCTGTATCTGCATTGAGAATCAGCCGGTCATAAGAAATGGTTTTGATTCCTGCCGCTGAAGCAGTCTTCATCACATCAGAAAGAGCACTGCAGTCACAGGCGATCACAATCAGGACATCCACTTTTTTATCGATCAGATACTCGATCTGATCCCTCTGTTCCTCTACACTTCCATTGGCATTCTGCACATTCACTTCCGCACCCAGTTCTTTGGCTGCTGATACAAGCACATCTCTGTCACGTATCCACCGTTCAATCACAAAAGAATCAAAACTGACTCCGATCTTTACCGCATCAGGATCGGATTCCTCTGTACTTACAGACACGTTTTCCGGCACTTCTTCCTGTTTCCCGCAGGAGCACAGCAGCATGGAAACACACAGAAATATACCGATGTTTCTGATCCACTTTTTCATTATTATCCCAACCTTTCCCGATATTCCCTGGGTGTGACACCTTCATATTTTTTGAAGATTCTGCTGAAGTAATTCGGATCACTGTAACCGCACATGGCACACACTTCCTTGATACTGTAATTCTGGTTCATAAGGAGCTGGCGCGCATTCTGCATCCTGATCCTGGTCAGATATTCAATAAAATTCTCGCCCTGTTCCTGTTTGAAAAGCTTACTGAAATAATAAGGACTGATATCCACCATCCTGGATACTTCATCCAGAGAAATATCCTTCTGATAATTCTCATCGATATATGCTCTTGCTTTTGTAACAACAGACTCCGATTCTCTTGCTTTGGTGGCTGTCATCCCGCTGCAGACCTCTTCGGTCTTATCCAGAAACCAGCTGCGAAGTGCTTTATAATCACTGCATGACTGTATTTCTCTCAGATAATTCTCCCGATAACGAAATCCATACTTCATGCCCCCTCTGCAAAAGGCATTCTGTTCCACCCGCATGACAAGCTCCAGAACTTTGATCTCAATATCCTCCCGGTACTTACTGTAATTCTCCAGCATCCAGTCAAAGAAACGGTTCGCCGCTTCCGAAGCGCCGGCATAATCTGCCTCCATGGTTCGCTGTACATAACGGTTTTCAAGTTCTACGGGATACTCAACATCATATCCCTGAATAACGGGAATATCATTGATGTGTACAACATGACTGCTGCTTTCCCTGAGCGCCCGGAGCGCTTCCGTATAGGATTCCTTAACCTCCTCAAGAGCCCTGACTCTGCCGATTCCTCCGCGGAACTTACTGTCTATGCGGCTTTCCAGTTTATGCAGCATGTTTCTCATTCTGGTAAGAATTTCCACACGTTCCTCGTATTCCACGCAGTCTTTTTCATGGGGAACCAGCAGCACGATACGGTTTCCCATGACAGGACCCACCATACATTCAAAAAATCCCTTGGCAATCTCGCGGAATTCCGGGTAAAACCTGCTGGCACGGACGCTGGCACCAACCGCATTAGTAAGGATTCCATTCTCAATACTGTCACCAAATTCCACCACAGCCATAAACGCATACTTTTTATCGATATTCAGAAATTCCCGGTAATAATTTTCGTATGTATGAAAATCATCCTGAAGAAGCACATTATAGATATAACCCGATTCGATAACGGGAAGAATGGTTTCCAGTTTTTCACGGATCTTCAGATCATCGCTTCGTTTCTGCCTGGTTTCATCCACCTGTTTCATAGCCTTCATGCATACTTCCACGATTTTCTTTTTATTCACAGGCTTCGTAAGATACTCCATCACTCCCAGATTGATGGCCTCCTGTGCATAATGAAATTTATCATATGCAGTGATCACAATAAAAATCATCCCCGGATTAAATTTACGTATTTCCTTCATTGCCTGAATCCCGCTTAAGCCCGGCATCTGAATATCCACAAACGCAATATCCGGACGGAAAGCTTCCGCCTGCTCTACCACGGCCCTGCCTGTCTTGGCACAGGCAATTTCACATTCACTTCCAAAATTACTGTTGATAATACTTTTCAGCGATTCCAGCATAATCCCTTCATCATCTGCAATTAATATTCGATACATACGTCCTCCGTTTCCCTGTAGGGAATGGTAATGGTTACCTCTGTTCCCTGATCCTCTCCGGCACTCTCAATCGCCAGCAGGTTTTTCTGTTTATAATACAATTCCAGCCTGCTGATCACATTATACATTCCAATTCCTGTTGAATCTCCGGGATTTTCCTCTGTCCGGATCTCACCGCTTAAGATCTGCCCGATCCGTTCTTCTGAGATGCCTTTTCCATTATCACTCACACTGATCCGGATATCCGTCCCCATCTGTTTTATCCGAAGCTGAATGAAACCTTCCCATTCAATATTACGGATACCATGATTAACGGCATTTTCCACGATGGGCTGCAGAATCATACTCGGCACTCTGCACTCCAGCACGGATTCGTCCACATCTGTCGTATAATGGATATCTCCTGCAAAGCGTACATTCAGAATGTAGATATAATTCTCTACCGCTTCTACTTCCTCCCTCAATGTAGCATCTTCGCTGCCCTTTTTTACATTGTAGCGAAAAAAATCCGCCATACGTTCCACAAAAACGCAGGTTTTCTCCGCGTCCTCCATCATAGCCAGCTGGGCGCCTGCATTCAGGGAATTGAAAAGAAAATGAGGATTGATCTGGGATTGAAGATATTTCAGCTGGGCTTCTTTGAGATGAGCTTCCATAAGGAGCTCCCGCTCCATCATTTCCTGCTCTTTTTCCATATTCTCTTTTGTCAGTTTCATATACTCTTCCAGACTGGATACCATGGTATTGAAAGCTCTCGTCACCACTCCCACTTCATCCTGTGCATCCGTCTGTGGCATTTTTACACTAAAATTCGCCTGGCCCACAAGATTTGCCGTAGCAGCCAGCCAGGTCAGCGGTGCCACAACTCCCCTTACCATGTAAAACAGCATCAGGATACAGACGCCCATCATCAGTACCAGCATTACAAGACTTCCGACTTCAATATAACGGATGGAATTCTGAAGTGTCCGGTAACTGGATGAATTGTTTTTAAACTGCAGAACATTCAGATCTGAAATATAGGAATTCAGGTACCTGTACATCTGCAGGGCTTCCGCGTAGGAGGTCTTATATTTTTCCACATTCCTGCCCCGTTTGGCAAGAACTGTTTCCGCCGTATACTCCAGATAGGTTTCCGACATTTTGCGGATATTTTTTTCCAGAAGCTTTACCGGATTGTCAACAGGTCTGTCATTAAGCTGTTCCAGAAGCTTTTTGTATCGCTCCTCATTCCGGTAGTAATTCTCCAGAGAATCCGATGTTTTTACGGTTAGATAATTATACATTCCCGTCTGAACAGACTCCAGTGATTCCGCCAGTTCCGTCAGGTTCACATTACTGGCATACACGCTGTCCAGTCTCTGCATGGTCTTATTTACCTGCCAGTACATCAGCATATTCGTAATAAACAGAATCAGCGCAATCATTCCCACCTGGCATAGCACCTTCACTGCAAGGGGAAAATCCTTCCACCGAAATCGTCTTTTCTTTTTTTCCATGTCAGTTCTCCTGCTTCCTGCTGCTGTCTTCGGTTATTACATTCAGATCCACGGTATAATAAGAATTGGCCCTGCCCACTTCCCAGTATTCTGTAAGGGCTTCAATACTGTATGTACCGATCTGTTCCACATCCATACTGATCGTTACAGGGATCAGGCCCTTGCCGACAGCATCCATGATTGTTCTGGATGTATAATAACCGATAATTTTGACTTCACCTACCATATTATAATCAATCATGGCCTGATAGGCACATTCCGTCGTCACTTCGTCCAGACATACCAGGATCTGCGGCGGTCCTTCCTCGGACTGAAAAATGCTTCTGATCACTTCTTCCGTATCAAACTGGCTCTGAGACATGATGTTCTCAGACTGTATTTTTATTCTGTGATTCTGTCCGGCATTTTCCACTGCGCTGTTGATCTGTGCGTAAAGCTGATTCTGTCCCAGTTCCTGCACCCTGTTCAACAGGATCAGGATGCTTCTGGTATCAGAATCCACCAGTTTCGCCACTTCAGCTCCATAAGCCTGCCCAAGCTGATAATCATTAATTCCCACAAATGACTGACGAAGACTCTTCGGTGCATCATTTACGATCGTGACCACGGGTATTCCTTTATTAACAGCTTCATCGATTTTTTCCTGAAGTCCCTCTTCACCGTTATATTCCAGAATAATCCCATCCACCTGTGCGGCAATGCACATGTCCATATAGTCAGCTTTTGAATAATCCTCCGCACTTTCGATACCTTTCATTTCCAGAATTGCATCATGCTGAAGTGCTTTCTCTCTGGTATTCTCATAAACCGCATTCCAGAATGTCAGATTCCGGCTGTCTACAATCATTTCATAATGATACTGATATTCCTGATTAGTTTCTTCCGATGTCACTCCCGCATCCTCCATGATTCTTTTATAATAAGTAATCATGATAAAAATAAACATGGCTGCGATGAGCAGTGACAGAATCATCAGACAAACCTCTTTGTCGATCCGCTTACTGCTTTTCATGATATTATCCTCCAACATCATTATTATATCAGAGACCCTTCATAACTCAATAAAATTTTTACTCAGAATCTATTTTCAAATTGCTTTTTATGCACTATTTCGCTATACTATTATCTATACGCAGATACTACAGTAAATATAGAAAGGAAGTTACATTATGGATCGTTTATTTAACATGGACAATAAATTTTTTGTATTTATGGGCAGAGTGGCAGACCTGATCATTCTGAATCTGCTATGTCTTCTCTGCTGCATTCCCATCGTAACTGCCGGAGCATCTATCACTGCAATGTTTTATGTAACACTCAAAATGGTACGCAACGAAGAATCTTACATAGTAAAGAGCTTCTTCAAATCCTTCAAACAGAATTTCAAACAGGCAACGATCATTCATCTGATCATGCTGGTGACCGCCCTGCTGTTGTTCTTTGACCTTCGGATCGTAAATCAGCTGGAAGGAACAGTCGGTCAGGTACTGCATGTAATCTTCATCGCATTCATGCTTTTGTATCTGATGATCTTCCTTTATATTTATCCGGTTCTGTCCAAGTTTTATAACACTACCAGAAATACTTTTGTAAATTCATTCCTGATGGCCATCCGTCACCTTCCATATACGATACTGATGCTGGTCATTTCCGCAATCCCGGCGGCATTCCTGTTCATCCCGAATGCAGCTGTTTTCTCTTCGGTACTGATGTTGTTTATCCTGCTGGGATTCGCAACGGTTGCCTACTGCAATTCCTACTTCTTCGTTAAGATTTTTGACAACTACATTCCGAAAGAAGAAGAGACTCAGGAAGACAATGTTCCGGAAGACAATATTCTGGAAGATCACGGGGAACAGGCATAATGGAGCCGGTGTCCGAATATCATAAGGAAGTACCTGACCCGCCAAAGTGGAACGAAAAACCTTACCATTCTCTGGATTTTATGCTTCGGGAACGCTTTGGCGAAAAAGTTTATAAAGTCACTTTAAACGGCGGTATGACCTGTCCAAACCGCGACGGCAAAATCGGCCGCAGAGGATGTATTTTCTGCAGCGCAGGTGGAAGCGGTGATTTCGCGGCTGATGCTTCTCTGTCCATTACGGAGCAGATCAACAGCCAGATCGCACTGCTTGGCGCCAAACGCCCAATTCGTAAATATATCGCGTATTTTCAGGCGTACACAAATACCTATGCACCTGTTGACTATCTTGAGAAGATTTTCACAGAAGCGATCAGCCATCCTTCCATAGTGGCGCTCTCTGTCGGCACCAGGCCGGACTGTCTGGAGCCGGATGTTCTTGAACTCCTGGGCACCCTCAACAGGCAGAAGCCGGTATGGGTGGAGCTTGGTCTGCAGACAATTCACGAGAAAACCGCCCGGTATATCCGGCGCGGTTATCCTCTCTCCTGCTTTGAACAGGCTGTAAAGGAACTTCGAGCAAGGCATCTGGATGTGATTGTTCACACGATTCTCGGACTTCCGGGAGAAACCAGGAATGACATTCTTTCCACCATGGAATATCTGAATCATATGGACATTCAGGGAATCAAGCTCCAGCTTCTCCATGTACTTGCCGGAACGGATCTGGCTGAAGATTACGCCAGGGGTATCTTTCGTGTTCTCGGGCGGGAAGAATATCTTGATCTGCTGATCGACTGTCTGGAGCATCTGGATCCTTCCATTGTGATCCATCGTGTGACCGGTGACGGCCCCGGCAACCTGCTGATCGCACCGCTCTGGGCAAGCCGCAAGAGAGAAGTCTTAAACCTTCTTCACCACAATATGAAGGAACGCGGCAGTTTTCAGGGAAAAGCGCTCCGGAAAAGGAGGTAATTATGGCAACGCCATTCACAACTTACAAACTGATCGTACTATATATGCTGCAGAATTCGGAAAAGCCTCTGACCAATTCCCAGCTTTCCGAGTTTATTCTTGAAAAAGAATACACCAACTATTTTCATCTCCAGCAGGCCATATCCGAGCTGGTGGATGCCGGTCTTCTGGAAAAACAGACGTTTTCCAATACGTCTTATTATCACACCACACCGGAAGGCAGAGATACTCTCAGCTACTTCGAAAATGATCTCTCTGCTGACATCCGTCAGGAGGTGCAGAGTTATCTTGTGGCGATCGGCCGTCAAAAGCCGGAACGTATTCTGACTCCGGCTGATTATTACGAAACACCTCAGGGTGGTTATGCAGTACGCTGTCAGCTGATTGAAAAAAACACTTCTCTTCTGGATTTAAGCATCTCCGCACCGAACAAAGAAGCGGCAAAAGCAATTGCCCGCAACTGGTCCAGAAAAAGTCAGGATATTTATGCAGAAATAATGGAGGAACTTCTATGAAGTTCCTCCATTTTTAATATCCTTTGATCCGCTGCATATGTTCCTTCAGAGTTTTCTCATATCCCATATCACTCAGTTCATAGAATTTTTCTCCTAGTATCTCTGTGGGAAGATATTGCTGTTCCACATAATGATTCGGGTAATTATGGGCATATTTATATCCGATACCATGTCCAAGCTTCTCATGGCCGCCGTAATGAGCATCCTGCAGATGAGGCGGCACCGTTGTCCTTGTCTTCTTCACAGACTCCATCGCGGCAGAGATGGCATTAACAGCGGCATTGCTCTTGGGAGCGCAGGCCATATAAGCGGCAGCCTGAGACAGTATGATCTGCGATTCGGGCATGCCTACCCGTTCCACTGCCTGAGCAGCTGCAGCAGCCACACAAAGCGCCTGTGGATCGGCATTGCCGATATCCTCGGATGCCAGAATCATAATACGCCTTGCGATAAACTTCACATCTTCACCTGCATACAGCATCTTCGCCAGATAATAGACTGCAGCATCCGGATCTGATCCGCGCATACTTTTAATGAATGCGGAGATAATATCGTAATGATTATCTCCCTGCTTGTCATAACGCACCACACGCTTCTGAATGCACTCAGAAGCAACATCCAGGGTAATATGGATCTTACCGTCCGAAGACTTGGGTGTGGTCAAAATACCCAGCTCTATGGCGTTCAGAGCGCTTCTGGCGTCCCCTCCCGCCATATCGGACAGAAACTCCAGCGCATCCTCCTCAATCACTGCGCCATAACTTCCCATACCTTTTACACGGTCATTGACCGCCCTTAAGATCAGTTCCCGGATCTCCTCCTTCTCCAGTGCCTTCAGCTCAAAAATAATGGATCTGGAAAGAAGCGCTCCATTCACCTCAAAATACGGATTTTCCGTAGTGGCACCGATCAGAATAACGGTACCGTCCTCCACAAACGGAAGCAGATAATCCTGCTGTCCCTTATTAAAACGATGGATCTCATCGATAAACAGGATGGTTTTCTTTCCATACATGCCCCGGTCATCCTGGGCCTGCTTTACCACCGCTTCCATATCCTTCTTACCGGCTACCGTGGCATTGATCTGGGTAAAATTAGCGCTGGTGGTGTTGGCGATCACTTTAGCCAGTGTTGTCTTGCCGGTTCCCGGAGGTCCGTAAAAGATAACCGATGTAAGTTTATCTGCCTTGATTGCCCGGTAAAGCAGTTTATCCTTCCCCACGATATGCTGCTGTCCCACTACCTCTTCAAGTGTTGTAGGCCTCAGACGGGACGCAAGAGGAGATTCTTTCTCCATTGTTTTTGATTTTGCATATTCGAATAAATCCATGTTTGTATCTCCTGTAAGTAATAATAGAATTCTGTTTCCGTACATTTGTTCTGTCTTTTTCCATTATAACCAGTAAGACATTAAAATTCAAGTATATTCCATCCTCTGTTATTCATTCAATGCTTATGTCACGATCATCTGATCCACTGTCACAAATTCATACCCCTGTTCAAGAAGCATATCCACCGTTTTCAGTGCTGCATCCACCGAAGTCTGATATTCATCATGCATCAGAATAATGGAACCGTCTTTTACTTTATTTTTTACTATTTTCAAAATAGAATTTACATTTTTACTCTTCCAGTCCAGAGTGTCCACATCCCAGAAAACAGGCAGCATCGTCACACAGAGTTCAAGATTTTCCTGCCACGCGCCAAATGGCGGCCGTATGTAGGAGGGATATACGCCCGTCACCTCATAAATCTCATTGTTGGTCTTCTGAATCTCCTCGCATGCCAGTTCCCGGGGGATTTTGTTCAGCTGTACATGATTGTATGTATGGTTGCCGATCAGATGTCCTTCCTCCTGCATCTGTCTGATCAGTCCTTCATTGCCGTCAATATTTTTTCCCATGATAAAAAAAGTGGCATGGACTCCTCTCTCCTTCAGGCCTTCCAGAAGTATCGGTGTATATTTTGCGCTGGGTCCGTCATCAAAAGTCAGCGCAACCTTCGGATGCTCCATGGAATTCTCCACAAGACGCAGCATTCCTTCTCCGGCTATGGCACGGGCTGCTGTGATCCTCGCTTCTTTACTGCGAAAAGGCACCGCCATAACCATTGCGGCCAAGACAATACCCAGAATCATTTTTCCTTTATTCATATCCGTTCATCCAAATCTTTCTTGCTTTTAGTATATGAGAAAACACGCTTTTATATCATAAAGGAAATCGGCGGAACGCTGCCCTTTGATGTAAAAAGCACCGGAACCCGCCTCCGCAGCAGATTCCGGCGCCTGATTTATTTTGCAGCCAGTTCGTGATAAGCTTTTTCAATTTCAGCAATACAGCCTTCATAGCCAAGAACTCCGGTATCCAGATACAGATCATAGAATGACGGATCTGTCCAGTCATGACCGGTAAAGCGTTTGCAGTATTCTTTCTTGCGCTTATCATCCTTTTCCAGAAATCTTTCAATTTCTCTCGTTGTCTTGCTCAGTTTCTTCGCGGACTCCTGCATACGGAATTCCCAGGATGCATGAACAAACACGCGGAGAACATTGGGATAATGTTCTTTATCCAGAATAAAATTACCGCAGCGTCCAATAATCACGCAGGATTCCTTCACTGCAAGTTCCTTGATCGTTTTTGCCTGATAAGTAAACAAATTCTCATCAGAAGTGAAATCTTTACTCTGAGGAGGAATCAGTTCCCCTGTATAAACCCCGCTCTTTCCGAAAAGAGGTGGTCTGGCACTGGAATACTCATCTACACGGCCAAAAAGCCTCTCATGTATTCCGCTGTCTTCAGAAGCCAGACGGATAATATCCTTGTCGTAGTAGTGGATTCCAAGCTTTTTGGAAAGCATGCCGCCGATGGTTCGCCCGCCGCTTCCATATTCACGTGCGATTGTGATGACAACATTCTCCATATTTGCCTCCTATTCTCCCAGATATGCTTTCTGGACAGATTCATCATGCAGAAGATCTTCCGCCTTGCCTGACAGAGAGATCCTGCCCGTTTCCAGAACGTAGGCTCTGTCTGCTATCGTAAGAGCTTTCTTCGCATTCTGTTCTACCAGAAGAACCGTAGTTCCGCTTTCGCTTACTTTCTGAATGATATCAAAAATCTCATTTACAAAAATCGGGGACAGACCCATGGAAGGTTCATCCATAACAATAATTCTCGGCTTACTCATAAGAGCACGGCCCATGGCAAGCATCTGCTGCTCACCGCCGGACAATGTACCGGCACGCTGGTTCTTACGTTCCTCAAGACGCGGGAAACGTTTGTAAACATTAGCCAGACTTTCCGCAATCTCGTTTTTATCCTTGCGGGTATAGGCACCCATAATCAGATTTTCATATACACTCAGCTGGGCAAACACTCTTCGTCCTTCCGGTACATGGGCGATTCCCATCTGAACGATCTTGTGGGCCGGCACTTTCGTGATATCTTTTCCTTCAAAAATGATCGAACCCTGTTTTGCCGGAATCAACCCGGTAAGTGTATGCAGAGTTGTTGTCTTTCCGGCACCGTTGGCACCGATCAGCGCAATGACCTCGCCCTGGTTGACTTCAAAGGAAATACCCTTCAATGCCTGAATCACGCCGTAATAAACGTGTAAATCTTTTACCTCTAACATTGCCATATTTCCGTTTCCTCCTATTCACCCAGATATGCAGTAACAACTGCCGGATCCTTGAGCACATCTGCAGTCTTTCCCTGTGCCAGGACCTGGCCGAAGTTCAGCACCGTAAGTTCTTCACAGATACCGCCTACCAGCTTCATATCATGTTCGATCAGAAGAATCGTCATGTCAAAATGATCTCTTACAAAACGAATGGTGTCCATCAGTTCCTGTGTCTCATTAGGGTTCATACCTGCTGCAGGCTCATCCAGAAGCAGAAGTTTCGGGTCTGTCGCAAGCGCTCTGGCAATTTCCAGTTTACGCTGCTTGCCGTATGGAAGATTGCCTGCCAGATAGTCTGCTTCTTTGTCCAGGTCAAATACCTTCAGAATTTCCATGGCACGTTCATTCATCTCTTTTTCCACTTTGTAATATTTCGGAAGTCTCAGAATTCCCGTAAGTGTAGAATATGGATGATGATTATGAAGACCGACCTTTACGTTGTCAAGAACCGGCATATCCTTAAAAAGGCGGATATTCTGGAAAGTTCTTGCGATTCCGGCCTTATTGATCTCAATAGTACTTTTGCCTGTGATATCTTCTCCATCCAGACGGATGATTCCTTCCACCGGCTTGTAAACACCGGTCAGAAGATTAAAAACAGTTGTCTTACCGGCACCGTTAGGTCCGATCAGTCCATAAAGCTGCCCTTTTTCGATGGTAATATTAAAACTATCAACTGCACGAAGGCCGCCGAACGAAATGGACAATGTATTTACATCAAGAATTGCCATAATTAAGCCGCCTCCTTCTTTGGTCTTGTTCCTTTGATTTTTTCCATAACACGGCTTCTCCAGTTACGGGCAGCAGGTGCCCAGTTAAAGAGCATCATTGCAATCAGGGCGATCGCATAAATCAGCATACGGTAGGTAGAGAATCCGCGGAGCAGTTCCGGAAGCGCATAAAGGACAATCGTCGCGATAATAGAGCCGCGCAGATTACCGATACCGCCAAGAACCACATACACAAGAATCATAATTGACAGGTTGTAGTCAAATATAGAAACTTTCAGCATGGAAAGGTTATGTGCATAAAGCACGCCTGCCACACCGGCCAGCGCTGCTGAAACCGTAAATGCCAGCAATTTATAGGAAGTTACATTGATTCCCACAGATTCTGCCGCAATACGATTGTCACGTGTGGACATGATCGCACGTCCGCTTCTGGAATGCACCAGGTTCTGTACAACGAACAGCGTGATCAGAACCAGGATAATTCCGATCAGGAAAAAGTATGGCTTAATATCTTTGTAAAGAGTAGATGTACCGGAAATACCAAGTGCACCCTTCATAATCTGTTTGCCGCCGGTTTCCAGCTTCAGTCCTGCGGAGCTGGTTGACACATGAAGCCCTGTTGCATCAACGCCTACATATAACACATTGATCAGGTTCTTAATGATCTCGCCAAATGCCAGAGTTACAATCGCAAGATAATCACCGCGGAGTCTCAGTACCGGAATACCAATAAGGATACCGAATACGCCTGCTACTGCGGCGCCGATCAGAACTGCCAGGATCAGTCTCGGAACAGAAGGCATAGAGTCTCCCACTACATTGGAAAACAGCGCACTGGAATAGGCACCTACACACATAAATCCTGCATGTCCCAGACTCAGTTCACCGGAAAATCCAACAACAAGGTTAAGAGAGACTGCAGCAATCGTATAAACGCAAAGAGGAACCAGAAGTCCTTTCAGCAGGTTGGACAGATTTCCTGTTGAGGAAAGAGTCTGAACCACTATAAAGATCACGATCACCATTGCATATGTAATCATGTTGTTCTTTGATGTTTTATTCATATTTTTCTTCATACCGGCCACCTTACACTTTCTCCTGGATGTTCTTGCCGAACAATCCTGCAGGTTTTACAAGAAGCACGATAATCAGTACCGCGAATACGATCGCATCAGCAACCTGGGAAGAAATATAGGCTCTTCCGAAAATTTCGATCACGCCAAGAAGGATTCCTCCGATCATGGCTCCCGGAATGGAACCGATACCGCCGAATACCGCCGCCACGAATGCTTTGATACCGGGCATCGCTCCTGTATAGGGTGTTAATGTGGGATAGGCGGAACATAACAGAAGACCGGCAATCGCAGCCAGTCCGGAACCAATGGCAAATGTCAGGGAAATCGTGGCATTTACATTCACGCCCATCAGCTGGGCTGCGTCTCTGTCTTCGGAAACCGCCTGCATGGCACGTCCGGGTTTTGTCTTTTTAACAAAGAATGTAAGGCCAAGCATGATCACAATGCAGGCAAGGATTGTCACAATTGTGATTCCCTTGATCGTCAGCCTTCCATCAAACAATGTCAGAGTAGGAGCATTAATAACAGTTACAAAACTCTTCGCATCTGCTCCAAAGATCAGCAGAGCCAGGTTCTGAAGCAGATAACTGACACCGATGGCAGTGATCAGAACTGCAAGGTTGGAAGATGCTTTTCGAAGAGGGCGGTAAGCAACCATCTCGATCACCACGCCAAGAACTGTACATACGATAATGCCCAGAATTACGGACAACAGCGGAGAAAGCCCGGCTTTCGTGATTGCAGTCAGAATCACAAACGCACCGACCATGATAACATCTCCGTGAGCAAAATTCAGCATCTTAGCAATACCGTATACCATGGTATATCCCAATGCGATAATTGCGTAAACACTGCCCAGGCTTATCCCATCTTTTAAATAAGATATAAAACTCATAGTGCACCTCATAAAATGAATTTATCGTTACGGTTACCGCCCAAAGGGCTTTTTAACATTTATTTATATCATAGAAAAGTGCATGGCATTTCTCTATGATATAAATAAAGGGACGGTTCCTTGTTCACAGGTAACCGTCCCTCCGTTTCTTAAACGGCAATCCCCCGCGTATTCAGGGAAATATTAGTCCATCATCTCGTAAGCGCCGTCTTTGATCACAACGGCCTTAGGAGCCTTATCGCATTCGCCGTCTTCTGTCCATTTCGCTGTTCCGGTAAGACCGTCAAGCTCAATGTTCAGCATGGAAGCGGAAAGCGCTGCACTGATGTCTTCATTGGACATATCCGGTGTGATACCAGCGTCTTCTGCTGCTAATTTGATAGCATAGATTACGTCGTAAGCATCTGCTGCAAACTGGTTAGGAATTTCGCCGTTGTTAGCTTCTTTGTAAGCTGTTACAAAGTTTACAGTAGCTTCATCTTCAGATGTTGCGGAGAATGGTGTCAGAAGCATAACACCTTCTGCAAGAGAGGTATCAAAATTCTCTACGTTAAGGATACCGTCCATACCGTCAACACCGAATACTGTGATGTCAAGTCCTGCATCAGCTGCCTGCTGAAGGATCAGAGCATTGTCAGAATAGTAGTTCGGCAGGAACAGAAGTTCTGCGCCGCTCTCTTTGATCTTGGAAAGCTGTACGGAAAAGTCTGTGTTGCTGTCTGTGGTGTAAGCTTCATCTGCAACAACTTCCAGTCCGTATTCTGCTGCGCCTTCGATAAAGGAATCATGTACACCTACATTGTAATCTGCTGCGGAATCGTAAAGAGTTGCAACTTTGGTGGCAAGTCCTTTTTCGGAAATATACTGTGCGGATTTGGTTCCCTGTGCCGGGTCTGTGAAGCACATACGGAATTCATTGGATCCTGCTGTGATACAGTCTACTGCACTTCCGGACGGTGTGAACAGGAATGTAGTCTCAGCTGCCTCAGCACCTACTGCAATACAGGCACCGGATGTAACAGTTCCGCAAAGCATCTGCATGCCTTTGTCAAGAAGGTCATTGTATGCGTTCAGAGCTTTCTCCGGATCGCCCTGGTCATCACCGGCATCCAGGATCTCCACCTGATATCCGTTCATTCCGCCGGCTGCATTGATCTCATCTGCTGCAATCTTGGCTGCGTTATAAACGCCAAGACCATACTGTGCATAATCACCGGTCATAGGTCCGATCACACCGATCTTAAATGTTTCGTCCTCTGCGAATACAGATACAGGAGCTACTGCTGCTGCAGCCATGGCAACTGCTGCTGTCACACTAAGTGCTTTTTTCCAATTTCTCATAATACTTTCTCCTCCTATTTTGTAGAGTGCCAGAAGCCAGAAGAATCCATATCCATTCTCAGCCGATTATAAAGTCAAAAAGCCCACTGGGTTCCCAGCCGGCTTTGGCTTCCTCTGACTTATTAATGTACAAATTATAGCACCTTGTATTTTTGAATGCAAGTATGAATTTACAAAAATTTTATAATTTTAAAGAAATAAAGCAATAAAAAGCTCCCCGGATGGATAATTCACCGGGAAGCCTGCTCTCTGATGCTTTTTAATTGTAAAAAACGAATTAAGCAACTGCTTTCTTCGCGATTTCAGCAAGTGCTGCAAAGCCTTCTGCATCGTTTACTGCAAGGTCTGCAAGCATCTTTCTGTTGATATCGATGTTTGCAACTTTCAGTCCATGCATCATTTTGCTGTAGGAAAGTCCGTTCATTCTTGCTGCAGCATTGATGCGTGCAATCCAGAGCTGTCTGAACTGACGTTTTCTCTGCTTTCTGCCTGCGTAAGCACTGGTAAGTGCTCTCATTACAGACTGTTTTGCTACTCTATACTGTTTGGAACGGGCTCCTCTGTAGCCTTTTGCCAGTTTTAATGTACGGTTATGTTTTTTCTTTGCGTTTAAGCCGCCTTTAATTCTTGCCATTTCTTAT